>CBDUXI010000019.1:0-38464 GCA_965371175.1 uncultured bacterium | reverse complement strand
CGCCATCCCCGGAATAATCCGCCTTGCCCTTTAGGCCCTCAAGCAGCGCCTCGGAGATCGAGGCGTCAAAGGTGAAATTCACACGGCGTAAGGCATCGACCTTCGATTCCGGGCTCGAATCCGCCTGGCGAACGACAAACCCGTTTCCGTCAAAGGCGGCCCGGGCACTGGCTTCCAGATCGCCGAGGTCGGACTCAATCTTGAACGCTTCGATCTCGAATACCGGAGAGCCCTGCAACACGGAAACGAACGCTTTCGTACTTCGCGTTGCAGCAGGCATCACGTTCGTTTCGATGACCTGATGATTTCCTATGGCCTTTATCTGCGCGTCCACCTGCGCCCCGAACGCCACAGATAATTCTTCAACGGCTTGCCTGTCCAGGTTGCTCAGGTTGAGGGCGATTCGCGCCCGCTTGATATGGATTTGTTCGCCCGCGGATTCCGCTTTCAGGCCGGTGACGGTTTTTTGTACGTAGTGGGACACGGTGCCGTCCGGCTCCATTGTGTCGCCACTGGCCAACACCGTTTTGCCCACGTGGAAAGAAAACATCCCGGGGACATCCAGGGAAATTTCCCCAAAGCCCATTTCGGTGTCCCGGGCCCAGAAGGTTTCTCCCTCTACCCGGCGCTTTTTGCCCTTGAAGTACAGGCTGGCGAGATTCATGTTGCCCGTGCCGCCGCCGGAGGCCTCAAAGCCCGGTATGTTGATTTCGATCCAGCCGTCTTCTTTGGTGAACGCGCCTTTGCCGCTGAGGCCTTTCCAGACGATGTGGCCCGGAGCTTGTTGGCGCCGGGTACGCATTTCCTGTACGCGGCTCATTTTGGACATGTTTGATATGGTTTTGGGCAGGTTGAGCAGGTCGGACAGTGAGGCAATACGGAGTGTTCTGGCCGGTCCCTTTTCAGTGCTCGTTTGCGGGGAGGTGATGGTCAGCTTCCGGGTGCCGGTAAAGCCGACCGTGGTCACTACGGTGATCGGGGAATCCCAGAAATACGGCCAGAGGGCCGTTTTTGTTTCTGGAGAAAGGACGGGCTCGGTGGTGATTTTGGCCCACCCGAACAACGGGTTGGGTCCGTGGGAAATATGGTGCACCAGTTCCAGCGGGTCTCCCCCGGTGTTTTTCCCGGTGCTTCCCCCAGGGCTTCCCATTGTCCAGCGGGTAACCGCCTCGGACTTCCAAAAACCTTTTTCGTAGGAGACGATTTCGGCACGCACCATGGAGTGCGTCACGGCTTCCACCTGATCAATCTGGCGTGTCAGTTCATCTTGTGTCCAGCCGCCAGCGAACCACATGGCACCCACCCAGAGAAGTGCTACGATGCTTGTGATGATCGTCTTCATGCGGATGTTCTCAGCGCCTGTATGCTCAGGCGCCGCTCATCATCTTGCCGATGAACTGGCCCATGGCGCCGTCCGCCGGTTTGCCGTTCAGGAACAGGATGTTGTTCTTCAGGCTCATGGACAGGGTGTAGCCGTCGCCACTGGGTACCAGCAGGCCGTTAATCACCATGCCGGACATATCTTCCCGGGCCATTCTCCCTGCCAGCAGAGCGACTCCCGCCGGCCCCTTTTGCCGTTCCAGCGCGGCGCTCAGATTGCCCCATGTGAGCAGGGCTTCAAGCAGGTCCCCGGTGACAGAGCTGTTAAGGGTAAAGTTCACACGGCTTAAGGACTCGGCCATGGAAGATGCCCGGCGCATGCCGAACCCTTTTCCGTCGAAGCGGATCTGGCCGGTGGTTTCCAGGTTACCCAGAGCGGATACGACCTTGAATTCCTCGATCTCAAGCACCGGAGAGCTTTTCAAAATGGAAGCGAACGCCTTTCCGCTCTGGTCTGCGGCCTGACGGCTTCCCGTGGTTTTTGCCTGTGCCCCCGTCTGCCCCCCAAACCCGGTGGCGAGCGCATCTGCGGCCTGCCTGTCCAGGTTGCTCAGGTTGATGGCCATGCGGATCCGGTTGATGCTAAAGGTTTCGCCCATTGCCTTTGCTTGCAGGAGGCCGATGTTGCTCTTGAAATAGCTGGACAGCGTGCCGTTGGACTCCATTTTATCGCCCCCGGTCAGCACCGTTTCACCCATGCTGAAAGTGATCACTCCGGGCATCTGCACGACCAGTTCTCCCAGGCCCATTTCGGAGTTTCCAGTCCAGAGGTCGCCTTCTGCCTCCAGGCTTCCACTGCTCTTGAAGTACAGACCGGCTAACTTGGCCTTGCCCATGGCGGGATTGGAGATCTCAAATCCGGGTGCATTGATTTCGATCCAGCCGTCTTTGCCGGTGAGTTCCCCCGTACCGGTGAGACCTTCCCAGATGAGGGCGGCTTCGGGTGCGCCAGTCGTGCCGGGCATTTTCAGTTTGCCACGGGTCTGGGTGCTTGCCGCGGGGGAATTGATTTCCAGCTTGCGGGTACCGGTAAAGCTGACCTGGGTGACGATGGTGAGCGGGGAGTCGTCCCAGAGTTCGGAGATGCCCTGTTGCGTTTGCGCCGAAAGGACCGGCTCGGTAGTGATTTTGGCCCACCCGAACATGGGATTGGGTCCGTGGGAAATAAGGTGAACCATTTCCAGTTTGGTTTCCTCGTCGCCTTCCAGCGTCCAGTGGGTGACCGCTCTGGATTTCAGCCAGCCCTTTTCATAGGTGGTGATCTCGGCACGCATCGCCGAGTGGGTCATGGTTTCCACCTGGGCAATCTGGCGCGACAATTCGTCTTCTGTCCACCCGCTCACAAACCATGTGGCGCCCGCCCAGAGAACGATCAAAGCCAAAATTGCCTTTTTCACGGTGCTTCCCTCACTTACGTTTGCAAATTATTAAAATAAATCAACATCTTATAAGATTCGTGCGGTCGGGCTGAACGATCCGCCAATACGGCCTCTTCGGTCGGCTGCAAAAAAAACTTCAAGGGAAAAACCGGGGCGCTCCCGGCGGCCTGTTTTGGGTGGGAATGACCTGCCCCCGCCATGGCAGAAAAGTTTGCCGGGTCAGGCGTCGTCCAGTTGTTCCCAGCGGGTGTAGGCGGACGCCAGTTTCGTCTCCACTTCGCTCAGGCGCAGGGTGGCCCCGGCGGCACGCTCGGCGTCTTTGTAGATTTCCGGATTGGCCAGATCGTAGGTGAGGGTCTTCAGTTCCGCCTCCAGGGTTTCAATCTGTTCCGGCAGGGCGGCCAGTTCCTGCTGTTCCTTATAAGACCGCTTTCTTTTTGCCGGGGTTTTTTGTGCGGGCGGCGTCTCTACAGGTGCCGGCTTTTGCGGGGCCGTATCCGGTGACTTTTGGCGCTGGCTTTGCCAGTCGTCGTAGCCGCCGATGTATTCGCCTACCTGATTCCCCTCAAACACCAGAATCGAGGTGACCACGTTATTTAAAAACACCCGATCGTGGGAGACCAGCAGCAGGGTGCCGGGATATTCCGCCAGCAACTCTTCCAGCAACTCCAGGGTTTCCGCATCCAGGTCGTTGGTGGGCTCGTCCATCACCAGCAGGTTGGCGGGGCGGGTAAACAGTTTGGCCAGCAGCAGCCGGTTGCGCTCACCGCCGGACAGCTTTTCCACCTTGACCCGCGCCCGGTCCGGGGTGAACAAAAAATCGCGCAGGTAACTCATCACATGCTTCTGACGGCCCCCCACGGTGAGGGTTTCGCTGCCCCGCTCGGTCACCGCCTCAAGCACGGTATCCTGATCGTTCAGGTTGTCGCGCAACTGGTCAAAGTAGGCCACTTGCAGGTTGGTGCCCTGCCGTACCGTGCCGTGGGTGGGGGTCAGCTGGCCCAAAAGCAGCTTGAGCAGGGTGCTTTTGCCCGCGCCGTTGGGGCCGATGATGCCCACCCGGTCGCCCCGTTGAATGGTGGTGTTGAAGGCGTCGATGACCGGTTCGCCGCCGCTATAGGCAAAGCGGGCGGCCTCCGCCTCCATGACGATCTTGCCGGAGCGTTTGCCCGTATCCACCGCCATTTTGACGGTGCCTTGCCGCCCGCGTCTTCCCGCCCGTTCAACGCGCATTTTTTTGAGCGCACGCACGCGGCCTTCGTTGCGGGTGCGGCGGGCCTTGATGCCGCGCCGTATCCACGTCTCTTCCTTCGCCAGTTTTTTGTCGAACAGGGCGTTCTGGCTGGCCTCGGCCTCAAGCTGCGCGGTCTTGCCGGTCAGATAGCGGTTGTAACTTCCCGGCCAGCTGGTGATGTGGCCCCGGTCCAACTCTACGATGCGGGTGGCCAGCCGCCCTAAAAACGCCCGGTCGTGGGTGACGAACAGCAGGGCGGAGCCTAAGCCTGAAAGAAATTTTTCCAGCCATATAATGGCTTCGATATCCAGGTGGTTGGTGGGCTCGTCCAGCAGCAGCAGGGCGGGTTTTGGGGCCAGTGCGCGGGCCAGCAGCACCCGCCGTTTCATGCCGCCGGACAGGCTCGATACCGCCACGTCCGGGTCCAGTTCCATGCGGCTCAAGATGGCATCCACCCGGCTGTTGGCGCTCCAGCCGTCTGCGGCTTCCAACTCTTCTCCCAGTTTATCCAGGCGGTCAAGCAGCCGTCTGGATTCGGGATCGACGGCCATTTCCATCGCCAGATGGTGGTAGCGGGCGATCAACTCTCCCACCTTCCCCATGCCGGAGGAGACCACATCGAACACGCTTCCCTGAATGTCCCGTGGCACCTCCTGGGGCAGCCGCGCCACGGTGGCGTTTTTATCCTGCCGCATGGAGCCGGAATCGGCCGAAAGTTCGCCGCTGATGACTTTCATGAGGGTGCTTTTTCCCTCACCGTTGCGCCCGACCAGGGCGATGCGCTCACCCGCTTCGATGGTCAGTTCGATCCCGTCCAGCACGGGCTTTCCGCCGTACCCCACACACACGTCTGTCAGTTGAATAATGACCATAGGAACAGACAAGTGTGCAGCCGGAGGCGGGGGGCGATCAAGGAAAACCGCACGCATCTGCGATGTATGGGCATTGTGCCGGTTTGCCCAAATAAAAAGGGGCCCTTCCGGACCCCTTTTTTCGGGCGTTGATCTGTCGGTTACGCGCTAGGCGCCGCCCCCCATGGCGGCCCCCATAAGGCTGCCCAGCAGACCGTCGGCCGGCTGACCGTTCAGCAGTACGGCGCCATCCTTGAAGCTGAAGGAAAGCTTGAAGCTGGAGTCGGTTTTTACCAGCATCCCCTGCACCACCAGCGCTTCCAGTTGCTGGTCGATCATCTGCGTGGGCACGGACGCCTCGGCCTCTTCCTGGGTCGCGCCTTTTGCGCGGGCCTGATAGATGACATAGTTGCGCACCACCTCGCGGATGAAGGCGGGGGGGGTCTCTGCGTTCAGGGAAAAGTCCAGCCGTCCGATCATCAACGGCAGCGGCGTGGGCCATTCGAAGTTTTCGCCGTTGAAGGCCAGCCGCATGTCGGCGTCAAAATCGCCATTGGGGGTTTCGATCATGAACTCTTCCATCTCGAACACCGGGGAGTTTTGCAATACGGCGGCGACGGCCTCCATCATCTCCGGCTGCCCGGTGGCCCCGCTCATTGCGGGAACGGCCTGGGCCTCGGCGGTTTTGGTGATCACCGTGGCCAGACGGTCCATGGCTTCGGCATTCAGGTTGGTCAGACTGGTGGCGATGTGCAGGCGGGTAAAGCCGTGCTCCTGATCCGCTTCCACCACCTTCAGGCCGGCTACGGAAATGTCGCTGTAGCTGGCGAGGGTGCCGTCCGCTCCGGCTTCGGTGCGACCGGTGATGGCCATACGGCCAACCTTGACCTGCGGCACGCCGTCTCCGGCGACGACAAACTCGTCGATGCTCATGCTGCTTTCGCCGATCATCCCGGAGCTGTTTTCGCTCGCGGTGCCGTCGATCTTTATGTCCATTTTGCCCAGCCGTACTTCACCTTCCGGAGACTTGACGGTAAAGCCGGGTGCATTGATATCCACGTGCACCTCGGAGCCGCTTACCGTGGCGGTGCCGGAAAGCCCCTGCCAGGCAAGGACGGTATCCGGGGCGCCGTCCAGCGGCACCTCGATAGCGGCCGAGGTGATCTCCTCGACCCAGTCGCCAGCAAAGCTGACCGTTGAGACGGAAGTGACCGCCGGGCCACCAAACGCCTTGTTCACTGCCACGCCCATGGGGCCGGTCAGGGAATAGTCGGTTTCGATGCGGGCGAGTCCCCAGCTCGGGTTGGGGCCGTGCTGGATGCGGTGCTTCATTTCCAGCCCCACCACTTCACTGCCCTGCTGCATGGTCATCCGGGTGGTGGCCTCGGAGGTGAGATACCCCTTGGTGAAGGAGACCACTTCCACGGACATCATCGGCCCGCTGATCTGGCTGGACAGCTCGGTCAGCCGGCCCAGTTCTTTTTCCACGTGGTTGCCAACCATCCACGGCGCAGCCGCCGCGCCGCCCACGAGCAGCAGTGCGACGAACATCATTAATTTTTTCATATCGATACGGGCTCCCAATCTGTGGTCCCGCGGCGATCATACTGCGTCAAGGAGGAGGGACCAAACTGTATAAAGTGACAAAAATCCATCCCGCCCTATCGGTTATACGGGAGGGAGCCTGTATGGGTAATTGAAAAAAATATTTTCCGGCGGGAAGGGGCCGGGGAACAGGCGGGGTGTCCCCGCCAAAAAATGGTGCCCCCGGGACGAATCTGAACGTCCGGAACGCGGTTTAGGAAACCATGGCTAACCCATAGAATTCATTGAATTATGCGCGGGGTATGCTGAATCTATGCTTCGGCGTGAACGGGGGTGGCTCGCGCCTGTGAAGCCAGCACCCGCCAAGGGGATTTCTGCCGTCCAAGGCGGTACTGATTCGGCACCGACGCATCCCACCGATCAGGAGGCTGACTTCACTACGAATATACGCTTGAGAGGTGGGTTTGGAAAGTCAGGCACAGGAAAGAGGCGATTTCTGCTTATATACCAGCCTTGAATCGGAAAACGAGAGCCTCATTTCTATTAATTCGAATGATTCGTTTATTTCTACTATTGCGTTTATTTCGTTTATCCGATACAATTTGTATCAGGGTCGCACAGGGAATTGCGGCACTAAGAACATAGAAACAAAGGGTTATGAAATGTCTTTAGCTATAGCAACACCCCATGAGCCAATCACTCCCAGCGAGGAAGAGACAGAGCTTGCTACGACAAGTAGCCGTCTGATTGCCGCATGCCTGGGGGAGGGAGAGACGGCGCGTATTCGGATTATCGATGGGAAGGAAGATATTACGGTGCCCATCTCAGCGATGCGTCTGCTTGTTGATATCCTTGGGCACATGGCGCGGGGGGATGCCATTACCCTGGTGCCGTACCATGCGGAAATCACCACACAGCAAGCCGCTGACCTACTGAATGTGTCTCGCCCCTATTTGGTTAAACTTCTGAAACAAAACAAAATCCCTTACCGTAAGGTGGGTACACGTCGTCGAATCATGTTCAAGGACCTGATGGAGTACAAGAGGGCCGACTTGGCGGAGCGTAGAGGCGTTATGGATGAATTGACGAAGTTGGGCCAGGAACTCGATATGGGGTATTAATGGGGTGGCGAACTTCACGGCTGTCTACGACGCATGTGTTCTATATAGCGCCCCTGTTCGGGATTTATTGATCCGGTTAGGGGGTACAGGTCTTTTCCGTGCGCGGTGGACCGACCAAATCCACGATGAATGGACCAACGCGTTACAAAAGAAGCGCAAAGATATTGAGCCCGCAAAGATTGCACGAACTCGGGAATTGGTGAATCAAGCAATTCCCGACTGTCTTGTCACTGGCTATGAAGGGCTTATTGAAGGCCTGAAACTTCCGGACCCCAATGACCGTCATGTCTTAGCGGCAGCAATTGTGTGTCAAGCCGGAGTGATTGTCACATATGACCTCAAAGACTTTCCGGCCGATGCCCTCGGAGAGTATGAAATAGAGGCGCAACACCCCGATGAATTCGTCAGTCACCTCCTGGATTTGGCCCCTGCCGTAGTGTGTGAGGTGGTTCGGCAGCAACGGGAGGCACTCACGAATCCGGCAGTGTCGCCCGAGCAATTTGTTGAGCGTCTCTCAACACTTGAGTTTACAAAGACAGCTACCCAATTGGAAGAAATGGTCGGATTGCTTTGATCTTTAAATAGGTGAGACGATGAGCAAGCGAGACATTTTCCCCATTCATCCGGGAGAAGTTCTTCTGGAAGAATTTCTCAAGCCGATGGAGATCAGCCAGTACCGGCTGGCCAAGGATATTGCCGTGCCCGCACGGCGCATCAACGAGATCGTCCATGGCAAGCGGGCCATTACGGCGGATACTGCTTTGCGCCTGGGCCGGTTTTTCAATATGGAAGCGCAGTTCTGGATTAACCTCCAAACACACTATGACCTAGAGGTAGCTCAAGAAACGCTTGAGGACCGGCTTGAAAGGGAAGTGCAGCCTTACGCCGCGTGAGGTTAGGATTGAGTTCCTAGAGGTCTCTAGGAATCAAAGGTTTGCGTGCTTGTACCAGAGGTGGTGATTCCCTACAAAAGCCACTAGCTCGCGGGCCATCTCTTTGAGGTCTTCGGATGGTTGTTCTTCTGCAATCTCAAGTGCACTTACCAAGAAAACTCTTGGGTCACCAGCCACGTCTAGATTGAATGATGGATTATTTATTGTCGCTCTTTTGTACATCGCGTCCAGGGTAGCAGCGACTTTTTGTTTCGCTTCGTATGGTGAGTTATCAGGAAATGCCTGCTGAACTAGCTCGGGGTGATGAACGATGAAATCTGTTGCAGTTTCATCTCGCACCTTTCTAGGAAGGATGCCCCCGGAAAACTTGGTAAGCACCAACCCAATTGCCAAAACCCCGATAAACCCGGAAATTCCCCAAATAAAAAAACCAGCTACTCCATCGACAAAAGCGCCAACTATTGCTGCTATGGCGATTATAAGTTGAGGGTACATCTATCAACTCCGATATCTGTATTATTTGATCGTTGAATTGGCTGCAAATTCCTTCAAATGCTCCGGCGTAATGTGCGCGTAGCGCATGGTCAGGGAAATCTCGCTGTGGCCCATGAGTTCCTTGAGAGCATCCAGCGGCGTGCCGTTCTGCCGGTGCCAACTGGCGAAGGTGTGGCGCAGGTCGTGCCAGCGGAAATTCTTGATGTCCGCTCGTTTGAGGGCCTTATACCAAGCCGCCGTGCTTAGTTGCTTCACCGGACGGCGGGGTTTGTTCCCCTTCGGCTGGTAGCTGAAAACATGGGTGTCGTGCTTGCCGATCTGTTGACGAATGACGGCCACGGCCTGATCGTTCAGCGGAACGGGGATGGCGCGGCGGGTTGTTTGAGAGAAGTGTTCCATCACAGCCCCATCAACACATGATCGATAAACGAATGCCCCCATTGTGGGCAAATGTGATGGGAAAAGTAAAGTTGGTGCCCCCGAGACGAATCGAACGTCCGACACGCGGTTTAGGAAACCACTGCTCTATCCACTGAGCTACGGGGGCTTGGAACCAAAAATAGGGGTTGCCAACAGCGCTTTGCCGGGGCGCACGGCAGGGGAGTATAGCGTAATCCGGGCGGTGAGGGGATCACATCCCCCCGGTTCCGATCGAACAATCCCTTGATGTCGGCCTTGTCCATGATGGCGGTTACGGCTCGCCCGTGGGGATGGTTCAGTATTTGCACAATATAAAGGCGCGCGCCTCCCGGTCGCTTTGGTAAGGCGCTGTTTTTTAAGTAATTACATGGGGGAAGATTCCAAACATGCAAATGATGACACGCCGTTCCCGGCCCGTTTTTGCCCGTATTCTGGCACTGGTGTTGATGGGAATCGTTCTGGGGGTTGTGGCGGGTGGGCCGGATTGGGCGGTGGGGTCGGATATGGACTTTGGCGGCTACTTCCCGCCAGAGGAGCCGGACCACACTACGACCTATGTCCTGGTTGATGTGGATGGAGATGGTGACGAGGACTGGGTAGAAGGGCACGCGGGTACCTGGAGTGGAAAGCCCAACAAAGTGTTTCTGAATGACGGCACAGGCTCCTTCACCGATAGTGGCCAGGAACTGGGAAGCTTCCACACCAAGGCCGTTGCCCTGGGAGACGTGGACGGGGACGGCGACCTGGATTTGGTGACAGGAAATGTGAGCGAATATAGCCCTTCTGGATCCATTGGCTCCGACGCATCCAATCGGGTGTACCTGAACGATGGAAACGGTGCCTTTACCGACAGCGGTCAGATGTTGGGGTGGGGTAGCACAGTGTCTGTTGTACTGGGGGACGTGGACGGCGATGGCGATATAGACCTGGTGGAGGGAAACCATGCTCAGTCCAGCCGGGTGTACCTGAATGACGGCAAGGGTACGTTCACCGAAACCGGTCAGAAACTTGCGAGAGTCCATGCCGAGACCATTGCTCTGGGAGACGTAGACGGCGATGGTGACCTGGACCTGATTATGGGGGGAATGAACGCCCATCAGGTTTATCTTAATAACGGAAAAGGCTTTTTTACCCACAAACGCCCGGACCTGGTCACACGTAAGTCTGCCCGTGCCGTTGCCCTGTACGATGTGGACGGTGATGGCGATCCAGATATGGTGGTGGGACGCCTCAATGATCTTAGTCATCTCTCCTTCGTCGGTCTGTCCCCCTTCGTGTCGGTCTATTTGAACGATGGAACGGGAGCCTTTGTCGCCATGAGCGAGTGGCACATGGTGAAGTACAGGGGAAAGTTTTTGCCCCAGATCGATGGCACAAGCACTTTTGTCGAAGCCGGACCACTGACAGTTGTGTCCGGGGAGGAGGTCGAAACCCGCTCTGTTGCTTTGGGCGACCTTGACGGAGATGGTGACCTGGATATGGTTGCGGGAAATAACTATCACCCCAGCCGGGTATACCTGAACGATGGAGCCGGCATCTTTACCATCACCCGCCAGGGGATGGGAAAAAGGTTCCTCACCGGATCCGTTGTTCTGGGTGACGTGGACGGGGATGGCGATCTGGATTTGGTGACAGGGAACAAAGGAAAAATAGACGCCAGAAACTTTCGATACCATTACGGTTTCAGTCGGGTGTACCTGAATGATGGCAAGGGCCGTTTTACTGACAGTGGTCAGGAACCGAAAGATGGCCACAATTCTTCTGTAGCCTTGGGCGACCTGGATGGTGACGGCGATCTGGACTTGATGACGGGGGGGGTCGAACAGGTATACCTGAATGACGGCAGGGGTGGCTTTACTAAAAGTCGCCAGAAGGTACGCCCCCAAGGTGGAATCAAAACGATTGCCCTGGGCGATGTGGATGGGGATGGTAATCCGGATCTGGTGGCAGGGGTGGGGTATGACACCAACCTGGTTTACCTGAGCAACGGCAAGGGTGAGTTTATTGATCGCAGCCAGGAACCGGAAAGCCTCTCAAGGTTTACTGCGTTGGGCGATGTGGATGGGGATGGCGATCGGGATGTAGTGATGGTGGAGGGTAATAACACCCTGATATACTTGGATGACGGGCAAGGTGTGTTTACCAATAGCGGTCAGAGAATGTGGAACTTTGCCGCCGCCTCCTCCGTTGCCCTGGACGATATAGTGGGCGATGGGGGGTTAGATATGGTCCTGGAATATGAGGACCGGTCTGATATGGTGCATCCGAACGACGGCAAGGGCGTTTTTGACTATGCCCTCTCCTACAACTTCCTCTCCCTCCGGATCTTCGTCCCTATTCCCAAGACTGTTATGATTCCTGAACAAGCGGGGAGGTCGTTTGTCTGGACGGATAGAGTCCGTAACCGGTGGCGGGGGGAGTAGCCTCCCGTCACGCGCCCGAACGATTGAAAATAAAGCGGACTTTAAAAAAATAGAATGAAGGCCCGGAATATGAAACGTGTACCCCCCCGTTCCCGGCCCGTTTTTGCCCGTATTCTGGCACTGGTGCTAATGGGTATTGTGGCGGGTGGGGCAGCTTTGGTGGCGGCGGCGGAGATGTGCACAGGTGGTTGTGGGTCAGAGACATATTACTACCACACTGACCCAGTGCCGAAATTAAATCCCTTTCTATCCGTTGCCCTGGGCGATGTGGACGGTGACGGCGACCTGGATTTGGTGACGGGAAGCTATGGTTGGCTCAACCAAGTGTACCTGAATGACGGCAAGGGAGCCTTTACTGACAGCATGCAGGTGCTAGGAAGTCTCAGTACCCGTTCCATTGCCCTGGGCGACGTGGATGGCGATGGCGATCTGGATCTGGTGGAGGGGAATGGTGATGGCGAATCCAACCGAGTGTATCTGAACGACGGTAAGGGAATGTTTATCGGGACCAGACAGGCGCTGGGAACCGCCCGTACCAAATCCATCGCCCTGGGCGATGTGGACGGTGACGGTGACCTGGATCTGGTGGCGGGGAACTATGATCAACCCAACCATGTGTATCTGAATAATGGCAAGGGCATCTTCACCGACAGCGGCCAAGCCCTGGGGAGCTTTAGCACCAACTCCATCGCCCTGAGCGATATGGATGACGACGGCGATCCGGACCTGGTGGCGGGGAGCAGTGGTCAGTCCAACCGGGTATACCTGAACGACGGCACGGGCGTCTTTACCGACCTCGATCCCGCCCCTGGACAGGCGATGCAGGAAAGCCTTCCCCCACCACGCCCGTTATCCTGGACGGAGCGGACGACAGAGTCGATCCGCAACTGGTTGCAGGAAGAGTAGCCCCTACCCCCCCCAGTTCCGATCAAACAATCCCTTGATGTCGGCCTTGTCCATGATGGCCGTTACCGCCCGGCCGTGGGGGCAGGTGTGGGGGTTTTGCACCTGCTCCAGATCGCCGATCAGCTTGAGCATCTGCGCAGGATTTAGCGGATCGCCCGCCTTCACCGCCGCGTGGCAGGCGATGGTGGCCACCAGCTTGTGCAGGCGGTTGGTGACCGCCTCTTCGGCATCGGCCCCGGCTTTTTCGCTTTCCGCCAGATCGTCCAGCATGTCGGCCAGCAGTTCCCTGGGGTCGGCCCCTTTTAACGGCTCCGGCATGGAACGGATGATAAACGCGGTTTCACCGAACGATTCGTCGCCGAACGCCTCGATATCCAGCCCCAGTTTTTCCAGCGCTTGCCGATGAGTGGTTACCAGCGCCGCCTGCCCCGCCGGCAGGGTGAGATCGACCGGAATCAACAGCCGTTGGGCGGGCAGGCCGTCCTCCAGATATCGTTTAAGCAGCCGTTCGTACAGCACCCGCTCGTGGGCTGTGTGCTGGTCGATGACCTTGAGCGCGTCGCCCGTTTCCACCAGCACGAAGGTGTTGTGAATCTGTCCCACCACCCGGCCGGGCAGGGGAGCTGTTTCCAGTTGCTCCGCCGGTGCGGCCTGCATCCGGGCCTGTGCCCCGGCTGAAAATGGCAGGGGGGTGAGTACCGGCTCGCGGGCCATTTCCACGGAGTTGGCCGCCGCCTGGCGGATGCGCTCGGTCCAGTCGCCTGCCGGGGCGCTTGCGCCCTCTGCGGGGGCCATGCGGGTGAGGCGCAGGGCGTTGCCCCGGTAGCCGCCCAGGGCGTCCCGCACGGCGTCTCTCACAAAGTGATGCACCCGAGCACCATCGGCCAGACGAATCTCCCGTTTGGCCGGGTGCACGTTTACATCCACGCTGCCGGAAGGGGTGCCGAGGGACAGAAAATAGACCGGGTGCCGCCCGGCGGACAGGTTGGTTTCAAACGCGGCGTAGATGGCGTGGGACAGGGTGCTGTTTTTGATCGGTCTGCCGCCCACCAGCATTTTTTGATGGGTCCTGCCGCTACGGGTAAAGCCGGGGCGGGAGATGAGGCCGGTGAGGGAAAAGCCGTCCGGGCCTTCGGCGTTCACCTCGATGAGCTGTTCGGCCACTTCTTCCGGGTACAACTGCCGTACCCGCTCGGCCATGGTGCCTGCGGCAGGCCAGGTTTTGGCGGCGCGGCCGTTGTGGGTGACGGTTACATGCACATGGAGCGCGCCCAGCGCCACGTCAGCGGCCACTTCGGCAATGTGCCCCCACTCGGTGACGGGGGCTTTTAAAAATTTGGCCCGGGCCGGGGTGTTGAAGAACAGGTCGGCCACTTCCACCGTGGTGCCGGGTACCGGCGGTGCGGGGCGGATCTGCGGCGCTTCTTCGCCGGACACGGTAAGCGCAAGCCCTTCTGCAAGCCCCACACGGGTGGAGCGCACGGTCAGGTGCGAGACGCTGGCAATGGACGGCAGCGCCTCGCCCCGAAAGCCCAGGGTGCGGGCGGCGGACAGGTCGGACAGCTTGTCGATCTTGCTGGTGGCGTGGCGGGTGAGCGCCAGAGGCAGGTCGTCCGGGTGGATGCCGCAGCCGTCGTCCACCACGCGGATGAGCCGTTTGCCGCCTTCTTCAATGTCGATGGCGATGCGGGTGGCCCCGGCATCCAGGGCGTTTTCCAGCAGTTCCTTGACCACGCTTGCGGGCCGTTCCACCACTTCCCCCGCAGCGATCTGGTTAATCAGCCCGTCGGGCAGCAGGTGGATGCGCGCATTCTCGGTCACCGGCCCTAGCGGCCTTCGAGCTTCTTCAGTCGCTTGTTCAGGTCGGACAGCAGCGACTGGATGTCGTGCAATTCTTTGGAAAGGCCACTCACCTTTTTGCCCTGGGCGTCCACGGCGGCGGGCAGCTTTTTGCCCAGTATATCCACCTTCTTTTTCAGGGCGGCCACGTCTGCCCCGCCCGCACCGTCTGCAGCGGCTCCAGCATCGATGCGTTTGCTCTGGCTGGCCAGTTCGGCGGTCAGTTTTTTGCCCAGGGTGCTCACCTTTTTGTTTAAGGCGGTCAGGTCTTTCTTCAGCCGGTTCAGGCTGGCATCGCGCCGCTGGCCTTTCTGGGCCAGGTCGGCCACCCGGTCGGAGGTGGTGGTGGCAAACATGTCGAGCTTGGCCGTCTGGGTGTCGATGCGTTCCGTGAGTTCCTCGGCGGTGGCATCGATCCGACCGGACAGGGCGCCCATGCCCATGGCCTGGGTGTTCTGCAAGTCCTTGAGCTCCAGCGCCAGCGTTTTCAGGGTTTCAGACAGCTGCCCCAGGCGGCGGCCCAACCCCGCCACCTGACTGGAGATGGCATCGGCCTCACTACGGAACTCCCCTTGGGTGGCGCTCAGGTCGGACTGTCCTTCCGCAAGGGTCTGGGCGCGGATTTCCAGTTGTTTCATCAGGTTGGCCTGACGCTGCTTGACGGCGTTCAACTCGTCGATGGTCAGGTCCAGGTCGCTTTTAAGCGCGCAGCCTTGCACGGCCCACACGGTGGCAAAAAGCAGCACGACAAACAGGGGAGAACGGGTGCCCATCTACTTTTCGTCCATTCCCGATTCGTGCACCAGATCGGTAAATTCGATGGAGAACGTTTCCATCTGGGCGGCCTGAGAGCGCACCTGATTCATGAAGTAGTTGAACGCCACCACGGCGGGGATGGCGGCAAACAGCCCGGCGGCGGTGGCCACCAGCGCCTCTGCCACGCCGGGGGCCACGGCAGAAATGCTGGCGCTGCCTGCCACGGCGATCTCCTGAAATGCGGTGATGATGCCCAGCACGGTGCCGAGCAGGCCGATAAACGGTGCCACATTGCCGGTGGTGGCCAGCACCGCCAGATAGGTTTCCTGATTGGAGATTTCCTCGCGCATGGTACCGCGCAGACGGCGTTCCAGCCCGGCCAGCCACTCTACCGAAAAGCCGCCACTTTCCTTGTGTCGGGCCACCTTTTCCATACCGTCTTTAAAGATAAAGCCGATGCCGTAGTGCGTAGGCAGGTTGGGCATGGATTTCAGGTCGCTTAAGTTTTTTGCCCGGCTGTAGGCGTCCATAAAGTCGCGGTTGGCGGCCTTGATGTCGCGGAAGGTGCGCCACTTCATCAGGATCACCGACCAGGTGGCGATGGAGAAGCCCAGCAACACCAGTAGCACAAACTTGGCCATCCACCCGGAAGAGAGTATCAGTGCTGTAAGGCCGCCGCTCAACGTATACCGTGCTCCCGTTTAAGTGGAGGTGGGGTGGGAAACCAGCTCCGTGGCAAGCCCGCAGGCTGGCGACGGGGGGCTGTAACTGAATACGGAGGCGCTGGAATCGCGTGGCGGGGCCGACGAGATTCGAACTCGCGACCTCCTGCGTGACAGGCAGGCGTTCTAACCAGCTGAACTACGGCCCCGGATACGCGGCGCTTCCAAAACGGCCTCGAATCGTAGCCGAAGGGAGGGGAATCTGTCAATGGAAATTGGTGAGGAAAACGGCTGGAAAACGGGGCGGAGCGCTATCCGCCACCGCCCGGTTTTTCCAGCGCCAGTATCGTCACCGGGTTCATGGCCTCCATGCGGGTCATGGACAGGATCGGCGCGCCGCGGGAGACGTTCATCTGGGTGACTTCCAGCGGCAACTCCCGCGCCTTAAAAAAGGCGTGGGCGGTCGCCAGATTTTCCAGCGTGACCAGCGTCATCACCAGCTTGCCGCCGGGGGTGAGCCTGTTCAGGCAGGTGTTCAGCAGCGCCTCCATGTTGCCGCCGGTGCCGCCGATGAACACCGCATCCGGGTCGGGCAGATCGGCCAGCCCCTCCGGCGCTTTGGCGTGGATGGCGGTCAGGTTGCTCGTGCCGAAGGTGGCGATGTTCTTGATCACGTTTTCCACGTCGTCGGCGTTTTTTTCAATGGCGAAAATCTGGCCGTTACGGGCGTACAGGGCGCACTCGATGGCCACCGAGCCGCTGCCTGCGCCGATATCCCACACGGTCGAGCGATCGGTCAGGTGCAGTTTGGAGAGGGCCACGGCCCGCACCTCACGCTTGGTAATCAGGCCGATCTTGGGCTTTCTGTGGGCGAACGCCTCTTCCGGCAGGCCGATTTGCAAAGGGCGGACGGGGGGCGCGTCGTGAGTGAGGATCAGCACGTTTAATGCCGGGAAGGTTTGCCCGGCAATCTCCGACAGCCGCCCGCTGGTGACCTGCTCGCTCTCCATCCCCAGATCGGCGCAAACCCAACAGGTCAGATCGGGAAGCCCCGCGTCCAGCAGGTGGCGGGCGATTTTGCCGGGGGTGTTTTGCGGGTCGGTAAACAGCCCCACTTTCTGGTTGTCCCGCACCTGTGCCACCACGCTCTCCACAGGACGCCCGTGGCAGGAGGCAAACACGGCGTCGTGCCACGCAATTCCCGCCCGGGCAAACGCCTCCTGCATGGAGGAGGGGGCCGGGTAGAGGTCCAGCGCTTCCGGCCCCAGTTTGGTGGCCAGATAGCGGCCGATGCCAAAAAAGTTGGGATCGCCCGAACCCAGCACCACCACGTCCTTTTTGCTCACTTCCGCCGCGCAACGGGCGGCGACTTCCTTGACGTTGCCGGTGATGACCAGGGTGTCGCCGGCAAAGTCGGCAAATTCCTCCAGGTGACGTTCGCTGGCGATGAGCAGGTCGGCGGCCAGAATCTGCGCGATCCGGCGGGCCGAAAGATCAGCCAGCCCCCCCGGTCCCACGCCGATGACGGCCACCTTGTGCGGCCTGGGCTGAGCCTGTGGGGTGTTCACCCGGCGGCCTCCGCCGCCTTCTCATCCGCCTCGGCCAGCGCCAGCAGGGCGTGCAGGGCGGCCACGGCCACGGCGGAGCCGCCTTTTCTGCCCCGGCAGACGATGTACGGCACCGGCAAGTCGGCGGCTTCTTCCTTGGATTCTGCGGCAGAGACAAACCCCACCGGTACGCCGACAATCAGCGCCGGTTTCAGCCCCTCTTCGCGCACCATGCGGGCCACTTCCAAAAGCGCGGTGGGGGCGTTGCCCACGGCCACGATGCCGCCTTCGATGCGGTCTTTGGCTTTTCTCATGGCGATCACCGCGCGGGTGGTGCCCTCGGCTTTGGCATCGGCAATCACGTCGGCATCGGAGATGTGCACGTGGGTTTTGCAGCCAAAGTGGGCCAGGCGCGGCTCGGACAGCCCCATGGCGATCATGGCCACGTCGCAGACGATCGGTTTTCCTGCGCGGATGGCGGCAATGCCTTTGGCCACGGCGTCCTCGCTCATGGCCGCGTTGTGGACAAAGTCAAAATCGGCGGTGGCGTGCACCATGCGGCGCACCACCTGCCACGGTGCGTCGGCCCAGCCGTGGTCCCCGGCCTCGGCATCCACAATGGCAAAGCTGCCGGATTCGATGGCGCGGCCTTTTTTCGTCAACTGGTCGGTGACGTTCTGCGTCAAAACAGATTCCTTAAAAACAAAACGAAGTGGATGCCCGCATGGTAGGGGGCGGGGGTGTATCCGGTCAATCAGGGGGGAATCAGCCTGCCGGGTACCGTCCCTGCACATTGCCGTCGAAGTCGGTCATGATCACTTCCACGGTCAGCTTCCCGTCTGCAAATTTTGCGGCGTGCTTTGCGGCCCGCTCGCACACGGCGGCGGCCAGCCCCGTGACGCCCGCTTCCTCCGCAATCTCCATGGCGTGCCTGCCGGTGTTGGCGGCCTTGACCTGCGCCACCACATCAGGAGCCGCGCCGATCTTTTTTGCCAGCATCGCCAGCATGGCCATGTTTACTTCCGATCCCTTGGCGTGGGTCTGGCGCTTGCCGTCGGCAAGTTTAGACAGCTTGCCGATCATGCCGCAGAGCGTCACCCGCTGCACACCGCAGTCGGCGGCGGATTTCAGGGCGAAGCCGACAAAGTCGCCCATCTGGATGAACGCCGCTTCCGGCAGGTCGGGCAGCAGGGCGATTGCGTACTTTTCGCTCCGGCCACCGGTGGTCAGGACGATGTGGGGGACTTTTTCCGCCGCCGCCGTGCTGATGGCCTGCTCCACCGATGCCTTGAAGGCCGAGGTGGAGTAGGGCCGCACAATGCCGGTAGTGCCCAGGATGGAAATGCCGCCTTCGATGCCCAGACGGGCGTTAAGCGTGTGGGTGGCCATCTCCTGCCCGCCGGGTACCGAGATGGTGACCTCGACGCCACCGTGATTTTTTGGCAGCACCTCTTCCACGTTGGCGGTGATGTTCTGGCGCGGCACCGGGTTGATGGCAGGGCTGCCCACGGGCAATCCCAGTCCGGCCCGGGTGATGGTGCCCACCCCGTCGCCGCCGTGCAGGTGAATGCCGCTCTGCTTGGCGGGCGCGACGGTGGCGGTCATGTGGGCGCCGTGGGTGCAGTCCGGGTCGTCTCCCGCGTCTTTGATTACGGCGCATACGGCCCCGCCGTCCGGCGTGCGCGCAGCTCGCTCCACGGCAAACGCCACCCGCTTGCCGTTGGGCAGCAGGGTGCGGACGTGGTCGGGGGCCGTGCCGGACAACATGAATTCACACGCCGCCCGCGCCGCCGCCGCCGCGCAGGCACCGGTGGTAAAGCCGGTGCGTAGTCTTGATTTGTCTTTCGGGGGGGCTTTGGCCACGGGCTAAGTTTCTCCCTGCGGGGTCGTTTGCGCGGACTATCCTAGCTTGTGTGGCCTGCCGATGGCGAAAAGGTCAGCCGTTTTGCGCCGCGCACCACCGCTGCCACAGGTTGCGATAGGCCGTTTCCATGTGGGTGCAGAACGCCTCTGCATCGCACAATTCCGAGGCCACCACTTGAGCGCGCAGGCCGCTTCGCAGCTTGGCCAGCGCATCCACGTCGCCTGCCAGCGTCACGGCTTTTTGCACATACTCGTCTGCGTTTTCGGCAATCCATTCAGTTTGTCCCGCCAGAGACAGCACGCTCACCCCGGCCCGTTCCACAAACCCTTCGCCTGCCAGCGTGACCACCGGCACCCCCATCAAGATGGCCTCGCAGGTAGTGGTGTGCCCGGCGTACGGGAAGGTGTCGAGGGAGATGTCCATGCGGTTGTAGGCAGACAGAAACTGGTCGCCACTGGCGTTGCGCTGGCCTTCGCAGGTAACCCGGCCGCGGTCGATGCCCGCGCTCTCAAACAGCTGGTAAAACCGCTCCTGCATGGATTTTGCCGCCAGATTCTTGCGGGAGATCAGCAGATGGGAGCCGGGTACGGCCTTTAACACCCGCGCCCACAGGCCGATGACCCTGGGGTTGATCTTGACCGTGTTCATGAGGCTGCCGAAGGTGATATAACCGTTTGTTTTTGCGGGTAATGGCCCCACGTCCGGCAGGCGTTCCGGGGTTTCAAAGCAGCTGAATCCGCCGCCCAGCCGCACCAGTTCCTCCACGCACCAGCGGTTGCCCTCGCCCGGATCGGTAAACCGGTCGGTGAGCCGGTAATCGACAGTCGTAAGGCCCGTGGTGGCCGGATACCCCAGCCAGGTCACCTGCACCGGGGCGGGTCTTTTGGCCATCACCGGCAGGCGGCTGCCGACGGTGTGGCCGGCCACGTCGATGAGAATATCGATGTGATCGGCGCGGATTTTCCTGGCCAACTGGTCGTCGTCCATATCAAACACATCCACCCAGTGATGGGCCGATTTTTTTAGCCGGGCGGTGGTGTCGTCCGGCTGCGCCACACTGGCGTAACAGGTGACTTCCACCTGCTGCCGGTGGTGGGCTCCAAGCACCGGGCCGACAAAGCAGGCCACCGCGTGGGCGCGAAAATCGGGAGACAGGTAGCCGATGCGGATCGGCCGGTCCGGGTCCGGGTCGTTGGCGTGGGGTTTTGGCGGGGCGGATGGCAACGTGGACAGCAGCCATTCGCCCCAGGCCTTGTGCTCGTTGCCAATCTGCTCCGGGGTGCGCTCCGGGTTGTAGCACATGGTGAACATCAGGTTTTTGCGGGCGCTGGTATGGTCGGGCTGGTGGGCCAGTACCTGCCGGAACAGGGCTTCGGCATCGTTAAAGCGCAGGTGCTCCACCAGCGTGTTGCCCAGATTGTAGCGGGCCTGAAAATTGCCGGGATCGACGCTCACCGCCTGTTCGTAAAGCCGCACGGCCTCGTCGTATTCGCCTTTTTCCGTCAGGGCGTTGCCCAGATTGTTGAGCGCCTCCCCGTGGCGTGGGTTGTAGCGAATAGCCTCCCGGTAGCAGGCGATGGCGGCATCCGGCTCGCCTTTTTGCATGAGCACCGTGCCCAGATTGCTGTGGGCATCGGCAAAGCGCGGCTCCAGGGAAATGGCCTGCCGGAACTGTGTTTCCGCTTCGTCCAGCTTGTCTTGCAGCATCAGGGTGGCGGCCAGTCCGTTGCATATCCGGGGGTCATCCGGGGCCTGCCCTGCCGCGGTGCGAAACTCGGCCACCGCCGCGTCCAGCTTTCCGTGTCCCTTGAGGGCGTTGGCCAGGTTAAAGCGGGACATGGCGTTTTCGGGCTGCAGCTTCACCGCCTTTTGCATCAGGGAAATGGCGTCCGCCAGCTTGCCCTGCTGGGCCAGCAGCATGCCCAGAAACTGGAGCGCGTTTACGTGTCCGGGGGCTTTTTTCAGCACTTTTTTGAGCGCCTTTTCAGCCCCGGAAAAATCGCCTGCCTTGTGTTGCCGGACGGCCTCGGCAAAAAGTTGTTCGGGGGTACTCATGGACGCCTCAAATCGCTCCTGAATGCGCCTCTATGGCGCTGCTGGTGCCCGATTGTACACGGCCCCGTCCCTCAAAAGCACCGGGGGTTCAGATGGCGATCTGGGTTTCAAACAGGGCGCTGTATGCGCCGTCCGTGGCCGATAGCTGCTCGTGGGTGCCTTCCTGTACGATGCGGCCGTCTTCGACCACTAAAATGCGGTCCACGGTACGCAGGGTGGACAGGCGGTGGGCGATGATCAGGGTGGTGCGACCGTGGATCAGTTCGGCCAGGGCGTCCTGAATCAGCCGCTCGGTGGCGGTATCCACGCTGGCCGTGGCCTCATCCAGAATCACCACGGGCGGATTTTTCAACAGGCAGCGGGCAATGGCGATGCGGGTACGCTCGCCGCCGGACAGCCGGATGCCGCGCTCGCCGATGCGGGTGTCGTAGCCGTCGGGCAACGCCTGGATAAAGCCGTCTACCTGAGCGGCCTTGGCGGCGGTAACCATTTCGTCGTGACTGGCCTCCAGGCGGCCGTACAGGATGTTGTCGCGCACGGTGCCGTTAAACAAAAACGGGTCCTGCGCCACCAGGGCGATCTGCCCCCGCAGGGAATCGATGGTCAGGTGGCGGATGTCGGTATCGTCCAGACAGACCTGTCCGGAGGTCACGTCGTAAAAGCGCATCAACAGCTTGACGCAGGTGCTCTTGCCCGCGCCGGAGGCCCCCACCAGCGCGACGTGCTCGCCTTCGGCAAGGTGAAAGGAAATCCCGTTTAACACCGGCAGTTTGGTGGAATACTGAAATTTCACATCGTCAAACACCAGGCTGCCACGGGCGGGTTTTTCCAGACTGATGGCGTTCGGGGCATCGGTAATCTCCGGCACGGCGTCGATGATCTCGAACACCCGTTCGCACGAGGCCAGGGCGTGTTGCAGCATGTGGTTGATGCCGTGAATCTGGTTGACCGGGGTATAAAACAGCGCCAGATAGAACAGCATGGCCACCAGCGCGCCGGGGGTCATCTCGCCGCTCATGACGCGCGTCCCCCCCACGCTGACGATCAGCACCGTGCCCAGGGCACCGGTAAACAGCATGGCGGGGGAGTAGACCGACCACAGGCGCATGACCTTCAGGTTGGCCTGGGCGTATTCGGCGGAAGTGCCCGCAAACCGGTCCCGTTCGTACCCCTGTCTGCCGAAGGAGAGAATTTCGCGGATGCCGGAAATGTTGTCCTGCAACTGGGCGTTCATGGCCCCCATCTTGACGCGGATCAGGGTGTAGAGCGGATGCACCTTGCGGGTGTAGATCACCCCGCCCACGATCAAAAACGGGATGGGCGCCAGCGCCAGCACCGCCAGTTGCCAGTCGAGAATGAACATCATGGTGGCCACGCCAATGAGGGTGAGCGCCGCCACCAGAAACTGCTCCACCCCGTCGATGAACACTTTTTCCATGTTGTTCACGTCGTTGTTGACGCGGCTCATGATCTCGCCGGTGGACCGGTCTTCAAAATAGTCGAGGGAGAGCAATTGCAGACGCCGGTACACGTGGTCGCGCATGTCGTACACCACCTGCTGCTCCAGACGGTTGTTCAGGCGGATGCGGGTAAAGTTGGAGGCGCCCCGGATCAGGTAGGCGGTGATCAGCGCACCCACCAACAGCGGGAACAGATCGACCTTTGCGCCAGTGAGCACGTCGTCGATAACCATCTTCAACACCCACGGCGGTACCAGTTCGACCAGGGTGGTCAGCCCGGCAAAGCACAGCACCGTAATGGCCAGCCGCCGGTACGGAAGGATATAGCGCAGGGTGCGGGTCAGTGCGTGCATGGTCTACGGATCAGGATAGCTTTGGGAAGGGCGATCGGGATAGCAAAAAAAGAGGGGCGCGGAACCTGAAGGTCCCGCGCCCCTTACAGCGCAAATTCAGAAAATCCCCCTGAGTGGTCTGCTATTTCGGTGCCTTGACGCCCTCTGGCACCGGGTCGCCCTTTTCGTGCACGTGGCAACGGGTGCAGTCGGAAAGCGGGAAGGCGATGCGGTTGTGGCAGCGTCCGCAATACTCACCCGAGGCGATCTTCGGCATGGTCATGACCTTGTTGTTCAAGGCGGCGTTCATGGCGAAAATTTCCGGGTGGCAGTTGTTGCAGGTCAACCACATGGTGTGGATGTCGTGGGGGAAAATCACGTCCGGCATGGATTCACTTTTTGTCGGAATCAGCAGGGCCAGTCCAAACGGCTTATCGTCCGGCTTGTTCTGCTTGGCCGGGTCCAGCGTGTGCCGCGGGGTGATGTACCCTTCACGGATGGAGCGGGCCCAGTCCACCAGACCGTACTGGTCCATGGGCAGGTTGGAAAGCTCCAGCGCCTCCGGGTGGGCGCCCTGGCCGAACTTGAATGCCTCGCCCACAAAACCGCTGGGATCACCGGTACCGGCAATCACGCCACGGCTGTCCATCCAGATGGCCTGGGCGGGATCGATGAGCGATTTAAAAAAGTCGTCATCCGACTGGGCATCGGCCGCCGCCGCATCTTTGGGCGCGTCTTTGGCTGCGTCCTGGGCCATCAGGGCCGGTGTCCCGGCAAACAGTACAAGGGCCAGCGCCAGGAGCGGCAGGCCCAGCCGGTACAATTTTCGGAAGTGGGTCATGACACGATCCTTCGCGAATAAACAGAAACAAACAGGCTATTTAACAAAGCCGCGGGCGCTCGGAATGGCGACATCACTTTTACCCGCATGGCACCGGTCACAATAGAGCGGCGGCCAGCTGATGGTGCCGTTGTGGCAGCGTCCGCAGAATTCCTTGTTGACGATCTTTTTCATGGTGATGTCGTTGGATCCGGCGCGCATTTCAAAAATGGCCGGGTGACACACCTTGCATTTGAAGCGAATACGATGGAACCAGTGCGGGAACACCACCGGCGGCATCCCCGCCTTTTCCGCATGACGGTTCAGGGTAATATCCCCGTACTCGGCCTGGGAGGTGTTCTGGTCCATGAATACAAACAGGCAAGCGCCGAACATCGCAAGCGCAAGCAACAAGGCAATGGGCCGTCTCTTCATCGTTATCCTCATTGATGGCCTTAAGCGGCCAGCCGGTACAGCCACCGACACAGGCTGCGGTTACTCAAACAAAATCGCAAAAATGTACTTGTCCCGAGCAGATCAGGATTCCTTTTTGTAGCAATTTATTGTGGGCGTTGTCAAGGGTTTATGGTTTTGGAAAGTGGGGCGACGTCTCTTTGTCTATCGGGTGAGCGTCGTAAAGGCGGGAAGTTTGGGCACCGGCACGTTCCTTGCACATTTTTCGGGGGATAAACCATGCGACGTGTTGGTTTGCGGCCGTGGGAAGCACCCCGCACGTGGCGGGGATTCTTACTGATAAAGCAATGTTTTTTCAGGGCTTTATCTGTAAGTTGGCTTGGCCGGAAACTTGACTATGGGGCTGGATAGAGGGTAGCATCCCGCGCCCATCCGGCGTAAATGAACGTGTGAACGGAGAACAGTAAGGCTCCAGTGTCTTATCCTAGGAAAAATAGTTCCCCCAGCCGTGCGCGCACGGCCGGCCTTGTTGCGTCTTTGACCCTTACAGCGCTTGCTCTTGCGGCGTGCAACCGGGGCGGAAGCGACCAGGTCCTCAAAGCCGATGAAGATTCGGCAAAACGCCCACCGCTCGCCGCCGCCAGCGCCGAAAATCGGGCGCATCCCCTGTGGACCAATTTTGAAATCAACACCAGCGTGCATGCCCTGATGTTTAAGGGGGGGGAGGTGTGGGTAGGCACCGAGGCCGGCCTGATCCGCTACGACCTGACGCGGGAGGTGATTGTCGAGAAGTACGACACCAAAAACGGCCTGCTTTCCAACAACGTCATGGCGCTGGAAGAAGCCCCGGACGGCGGTATGTGGGTCGGTACCCACGGCGGCGGCCTGACCCATATTTCCGCCGCCGGAAAATGGACGCATCACAGCGTGCCTGATCTGGGCGACCCATTCGTTTATCAGGTATTGGCCGATGTTTCCGGCACCGGTTACTGGGTGGCCACCTGGAGCGGTCTGTCCCACTTTGACGGCGAAAAATGGCGCACCTACACCGAGGCCGACGGCCTGGTGGACGACTGGGTATACGCCATGGCCCAGGAAAAAAACGGCACCTTGTGGCTGGGCACTGAAGGGGGCGTAAGCGTATTTGACGGCACAACCTGGACCACCCATAACCACGCCGACGGTCTGGGGGCGGATGCGGCGCGCATCGAAGGGTACGAGGTCATCGGCAATCCCAGCCGCCACCACCGCACCACGCCGGGAAAGACCGCCGACGGGTACAACCCCAACTATGTGCTGGCGGCCCTGATTGATGCCCACGGCAACAAGTGGTTCGGTACCTGGGGCGCCGGCCTGTCGCGCTTTGACGGCAGCAGCTGGGTGTCGTACACCAAGGCCGAGGGACTGGGCGGAAACTACGTGACCGATCTGTATGCCGACGCCGAAGGGGTCATATGGGCCACGACAGACGGTGGTGTGAGCGTGTATCGGGACGGACGCTGGGAAAACTGGGCCCAGGCCGACGGCCTGATTGCCGATTCGGTGTTTACCGTTCAGGTGGACAAACATGGCCGCAAGTGGTTCGGCACCATGAGCGGCATCAGCCGTCTGGACGGCTTCACCACCACCGTGGCCGCGACCGGAGTGGGGAGCGGATGATGCGCCCCCTGCATATTACCGGGATGTTGGTACTGCTGGCCGTGACCGTCGCCTTCACCGGCGTGGCCATGAGCGATTCCATCATCGGTTCGCGTCACGACCTGTCCCACTTCAACCAGCGGGGCTACGACGGCGCAGAATCCGGCCCCATGCAGGGGGGCACTTTTAACGATTACCGCGAGGCGTGTATCTACTGCCACACCCCCCACAACGGCAGTGCGGTGGCCCCCCTGTGGAACCGCAACCTGCCGGACGATAGCGGCTACACCATGTACACCAGCCCCAATTTTGATTCCGGCAAAGACGGTGCGCCGGACGGCATTTCACTGGCCTGCCTGTCGTGCCACGACGGCACCATCAGCGTGGACGACGTACGCAACAAGCCGATCTATCACGCCTGGGCCGATTCCGGGGTGCATTACCGCATGGATGCTTCCGAGGCGGGGCGCGGGTCGGAATCGTGCGCCAAGTGCCACAGTCAGGATAGCGGCGGCATTGGCGGTGTGAATGCCGCCCACGACGCCACGGTGCGCTACCTGTCCCAGGACCTGTCCGACGATCACCCCATTTCCATGCCGTACCCCAGCCGCCACATCGATCCGCAGTTTACCCAGCCCACCATCGCCAAGGCGGACGGTGGCCGGGCTTTCGAAAACGGTATTCAGACCTATGAGGGAGACAAGGTCCAGTGCGCCACCTGTCACGACATTCACAACCCGGACGAGGACAACTCGGAAGGGCGCGATCCTTTTTTGCGCGTATCCAACCAGGGCAGCGCCTTGTGCCTGACATGCCATGAAAAGTAAATTTTCCATGCATTTGATGTTTGCCGCCGTGGCCACCCTGCTGGTGGCCGGGTGCGCCACCCGCGGGCCGGTTGAGAGGCCGGAGATCGTGTGGCCGCTGCCGCCGGAAAAACCCCGGGTGCGGTTTGTCGAAAGCATTACCTCCAGCGCCGACGTGGAAAAAAAACGGGGCATGGGCCTGCTTGCCCGCCTTGCGGGTACGGACACCTCCACCGGTTTTTCCAAGCCGTACGGCATGCACGTGGATCAGGACGGACGGCTGTTTGTGGCCGATACCGGCTGGCGCAAGGTGCTGGTGTTTGATTTTGCCGCCAACTCCTTCTGGATTCTCGGCGTGGACGGCCTGGGAACACTGGCCCACCCGGTGGGTATCGATACCGACGATCAGGGCCGTATCTACGTGACCGATGCCTCCCAACTGCGGGTGGTGGTGTACGACCGGGACGGCGGTTACCTGAACGCTTTTGGCGGTCGGGAGCACCTGGTCAAGCCGGTGGGCGTGGCGGTGGATAGCGTCCGCAAGCAGGTGTACGTGGTCGATACCAAGGCCCATCAGGTGGTGGTGTTCGACACCGACGGCAATTTCATCCGCACGTTCGGCAGCCACGGCCCAGAAGAGGGCGCATTCAACTGGCCCACCAACGTGAGAGTGGGCCCCGGGGGCAACGTGTACGTGGTGGATATGCTCAATTTCCGCGTTCAGGTGTTCAACCCGGACGGGGAGTTTTTGTGGAAGTTTGGCGGCGTGGGCCGCGGCTTCGGCCAGTTCTCCAAGCCCAAGGGCCTGGGGATTGGCAGCGACGGGAAAATCTTTGTGTCCGACGCGGCCTTTAACAACGTGCAGATTTTTGACCCCCAGGGGCGGCTGCTGCTGTTTTTCGGCGGCATGGGCCACGGACCCGGACAGTTCTGGATGCCGGGGGGGTTGGCCGTGGGGGCCGATGACCGGATCTATGTGGCCGACCAGTTTCACCGGCAGGTCAACGTATACGAACTGATCAAGTATCCGGATGAGGAAGTGGGGGGAGCGACGGCGGCATCGCCGGCGATGGAAGAAGTGACAGAAGAGACGAGAGAAGAAGTGATGACAGACGACCGGAAAATACCGGTCGAACAGACAGTGCCTGAGGAGTAGATGGGCACTGTGATGAAACGACCCATACACCAGAAGACAGGAGGATGTATGAATTTACGTAAGGCGTGCGTAAGCATTGGAACGGCGTTTGCCGTTCTTGGCGCGGTGTTGCTGATGAGCAGCGGCCCCGCAATGGCGCAGACCTGGACCGGGAACGTGGAGCTTCCGGCCGAGGATGTGCGCAACACCAAACACAATTTCTTTTTGAACCAGGACGTGGGCTACGACACGGCGAATACTACCGAGGTATGCGTGTTCTGCCACACCCCGCACGGCGGGCGGTCCAGCGATGCCTCCACGGCGTTGCCGCTGTGGAACCGGGCCATGCCGGACGGTACGGGCTTTACCATGTACGACAGCCCGAACTTTGACGGCAGTGCCTCCCAGAACGGCCAGCCCCAGGGCGTGTCGCTGGCGTGCCTGTCGTGCCACGACGGTACCATCGGCATCGATGCGTTGATCAACGCACCGGGTTCCGGTGGCTACGTGGGTTCCAACAAGACCGGCGACCAGACCAACGACGTGAGCATGGGCTTCCATGCCGCAGATACGCTGGGTGTGCTCGCCACGGGTGAAATGAACCCGGGCGATCGTCCCGACTGTGGCGGCGCGGGCGTGCCGTGCTTCCAGGAGTTCATGGGTCCGCAGACCGCCGAGGAATTCTTCGCGGGCTTCCCGGTGGCCTTTGCCGGACTGTTCGGCATGGCGCCGTTCCCGAACCTGACCCAGAATCTGAGCGACGATCATCCGATCAGCATGCAGATTCCGACGGCGGCCGAGGATCCGCAGTTTGCAGAGGTCAACACCAACTACGTGAACAGCAAGGGCGATGGCACCGGTGTGACCTGGCTCAACCGGAACACCAACACCGCCTTCAACAGCGACTCGCGTGACCGTATCCGGGCGTACCCGACCGGCGGCGCAAACACCGAGTTCGTGGAGTGTGCCTCGTGCCACAACCCGCACACGGCGCGTCCGCTGTTCCTGCGGCTGCCGAACGTGACCGATCCGGGCGGCACCGCCATGGCATTGGCTTCCGGCGGTGGCACCACCGTGTGGAGCGCCGCCACTGGCGACGCTGGTGACGCCACGTACATCAGCAACAACCCGAACTTCCAAAGCGCCATCTGCCTCTCGTGTCACGAGAAGTAGCCGGCGGGGTTGTAGCTGACAACATGAGTCCGGTTTCTAATCCGGGCTTGCCGATGATGGAAGGGAGCCGGTCGTGATGGCCGGGCTCTCCGCACGCCTGCGGGGTGGGTTGGTGCTGAGCCTCATTTTAATGGGGTTTGGCACCACCCACCTTTTCGCGTCTGAAACGGGGGAGGTGCCCGCGCCCAGCGCGGCCCCTGTGGAAGAGGCGGCAGACCGGGTAGTGGTGCGCGTCAACGGCGATCCCATCATGGCCTCGGAGGTGGCGCGGGAGTTGCGCCTGCGGGTGCCCAATGTATCCGGACATGGCAGCCTGTCGCCCGCACGCATGCAGGAACACTGGAAACGGCTGGTGACGGAACTGGCGGTCAACCGGTTGATTTTGCAAGCGGCACTGGCGGCGGACCTGACTGTCAGCGACGAGGAAATCGCGCGGGAAAGAACAGTTATTGAAGCCCGTTTTCCCAACCGGGCGGCATACCAGGCGGCCATGGCACAGCAGGGGCTCGATCCCGAATCGATCGATAAAGGGCTGCGGGAGCATCTGCTGGGCCGAAAAATGGAAGAGCAGGTGACCGCCGGGGTCAAACCACCCGGCAAGAAAGATCTGCGCGCCTACTTTGCCGACCATCCGGACAAGTTTCGCATTCCGCCCCAGGCGGAGGTGAGCTACCTGATGGTGAAGGTGGATGCCAGCGCCCCGGAAGAGACCTGGCAACAGGCCAAGGCCCGTGTGGCGGAACTTTCCGGGCAGGTCAAAGGCGGTGAACCGTTTGCGGCGGCCAGTGCCGATGCGGGTAAGGCAGACGATGTGGATGTGGTGAACCTGGGCCGTGTGCACCAGGGGCAGGCCGACCTGAAAGAGATCGATCAGGTGGCGTTTACCCTGCAGGCGGGCCAGATAAGCGACCCGGTCTGGACCCTGTTTGGCTATGCCGTGGTGTATGTGCATAGCCGGGTGGAGGCGCGGGACATGGCGTTTGAGGAACTCAATCTGGAATTGTTCGGCAGCGAACTGCTGGATACACGCCGCAAGGAGGCGCGGCAGGCGTGGATTTCCAGCCTGATGGCGAAGGCGAAACTGGAATTTAGCGAGTAGGGGCTCTTTTGGTCAGAGTGCCAACAGTTTCAAAAGCTCCGGCGGCTCGCAAGGGCCGTTCGGTGGCGCGGCTGCTTCTGGTGGCATGGGCGATGTGTGTCTTCACCCTGCCGGAAGTGGCCCACGCCCTCACCCTGAACGGCTCTTTGGGGTGGAATATGGCGCGCACCGAAACCGACTCGGACGCGCAGAGTGTGACCCAGAACAGTTTCGGGCAGGATTACCGCCTCAACGGCACCGGCAACGTGATCACCCGGCGCATCGCCAACTGGTCGGCCGGGGTGGGGTGGCGCAATGACAAGACGAGCTTTTCCGGCACCACCCAGTCGGACCAGGAGGTGTCGCTGACCGATCTGCACATGGGTCTGGTGCTGCTGCCGGACACCATGCCGATCAGCCTCAGTGTCCGCCGCTCGCTGGTGGACAACAAAACCGGAGGCGCTACGGCCACGGACAGCCTCAGCAGCACCATTTCCATCGCCACGCAAATCCCCATGGGGGCCAACCCCCTTTCCGTCTCCGCTTACCAGACCAAGCAGGACGTGGGCACCGGCGATACCACCTCCAAACTGGTGAGCCTGTCCAAACGCTTTCACCTGGGCGAAAAAAGCCGCCTGAACAGTTCGTATCAATATTCCAGTTACACCGCGCCGAGCGCCAAATCCACCGGCCACGGCGGTTCCCTTTCGTTGCACACGGAGTGGACCGACCGGCTCACGTCGAACCTCTATGGCAACGCCAGTTCCCGCAGTTCCACCAGCACCAAGCTGGCGGGAGGGCGCTCCCTGTTCATGAGTAACAGCGCGGGCGGAAGTCTCACCTACCGGAAGGGGCGGGAGCTGTCGGGCAGCCTGGCGTACAGCTACACGGAAAGCCCACAGGATCAGGGCAGCGATCTGAAAAACCAGATTTTAAACGGCCGGGGCAATATGCGGCTGGGCACCAAAACCGACCTGAGCGCAAATTTCGCCGTACGTAGCCTGGATTTGTCCAGCACCCGACTGGAAACCGCCACCGCCGGTATGGGGGTGCGGTATCGTCCGCTGTTTGGCTGGAGCACCGGTCTGCGTGTCGGGGTGTCCAGGAACAAGACCAGCGGCGCGGCAACCAGCGAGCGAAATTCGCTCACCCTGAACGGCCACCTGAGCGCCCGCCACGAACTGCGTCCGATGCAGCTTGCCTGGGGGGTCGCCTCGTCCTATTCCACCAGCGATGGCGACTTTGCCCAGGACCGGCTGACCAATTCCGCCAACATAAGCGCCACGGAAAAACGGCTGAGCCGCATCCGCATCACCGGCGGCTACCGGTTTACCGATATTCGGCAGTCCACCGGATCGGGCGGGCTGTCGGTGTTTACCCGGGAGCACGGGGTAACCCTGAACGCCAACCTGTTGCCCGCACACAACGTGCTGCGTCAGGCCGATCAGTTCAGCGCATCCAGTGCCGCCTCGGTCTACTGGAGCCGCCAGCACGATATTGGCGTCAACGTGCGCAACCTATCGTTCAAGCTGGAAGGGAAATACCTGCCAATCAGCAGCATTTCCACGTCGTTGGGGTATGATTTCCACGAAAACTCCTCGGACCTGGGCGGGTCCGATCAGGTGTTGCGGGCATCGGCGGCGTGGAGCCGTCCCGCCTTGAGGCGGGGGCAGTTGCGTTTGAAGGGTCACTTTCGGCAAAGCTACTCCGGGGGCAGTTACGAGTCGCGGCAGATGGAACTGGAAAGCCGGTTTGACTACACCATCGGCCTGCTGCGCGTCGGATTTTCGGCGGATATTACGCAGACAGACACCGTTGGCGCCCTTTCGGAAACCACTGCAACCAACCTGCGCCTGAATATCGTGCGGACGTTCTGATGAAAAAAACAAAAATTCTCATACCACTTCTTCTTGGCCTGCTGATGCTGGCCGGGTGCGCTTCGGCCCCCAGGGGGATTCCGCAGGCCCCCGACATGGGCCGTGTATGGCCGTTGCCGCCGGATCAGGCCCGGGTGGCCTGGCTGCACCAGATTCAGGTACCCGCCGACGCGGGCATTTCCAAACGGGGGCTGGGGCGGTTCCTGTCCGTCTTTACCGGCAAGGCGCCCGCGCCTCGTATTGAGGAGCCGGTCGGGATTTATGCCGATGAGTCCGGCTGGCTGATGGTGGCCGATACCGGCTTGCAGGTGGTGCACCTGTACAACCTGAAAGCCCATACCTATACCCAGGCTTTCCAGATTCCGGACGGCCGTCTGGCCTCTCCGGTGGGGGTGGCGTACGACCCGGAAGCGGGGCGTGTCTACGTGGCCGATTCCATCCGCAACCATATATATGTATACGATACCGACGGCATGTATGTGGGCTACTTTGGCGAAGGCTTGAACCGGATTTCCGGGCTGTTCTGGGATGCGCGGGGGAAACGGCTGATTGCGGCGGATACAGGCAATCACCGGGTGCTGGTGTTCAACGCCAAAGGGGAACGCACGCAGACAATCGGGGAGCGTGGCGATGGGCCGGGGCAGTTCAACTTTCCCACCCATGTGACGGTGGACGGGAACGGTCAGATTATCGTGACCGATACCCTTAATTTCCGTGTGCAGGTACTGTCCGCCGCGGGAAAACCGGTGCGTCAGGTGGGCCGTCTGGGACGCTGGCTGGGGAATTTCAGCAAGCCCAAGGGGGTTGCCGTGAACGGCGACGGCCACCTGTTCGTGGTAGACGGCATCTTTGACGTGGTGCAACTGTTCGACGACGAAGGCCGGTTGCTGATGCATTTTGGCGGTACCGGCCCCCAGCCGGGACGCTTCTGGCTGCCCGCCGGAATTGCCGTGGCGGGCAACGATATTTTTATTGCCGACACCCATAACAAACGGGTGCAGATGTTCCGCATGCTGGACGTTGCACCGGAGCAGGAAGAAAAACAGAGGGCCGGAGACTCATGAGACGACGCATGGAAATGATGATTCGGAGTTCGGGCCGCCGGGCGTCCGGGCGAGGTGTAGCGCTTTCGGGGCTGGCCGTTGCGTTGCTGCTGCTTACGGCCACCACCGGTTGGGCGCAAGTTTCGCCGCCAACCCCGGAGGCGGTGGAAAATATTGCCGCCACCAAACACAACCTGTCGGCCCAGGGGATTGCCGCAGGGGGCACCGACCCGGCATTTACGGTCTATTCCCCGGAGTCCGGCGAAATCTGCGTGTTCTGCCACACCCCCCACGGCGGCGGCGCCGATGCGGCCAATGTGCGGGGTCCATTGTGGAACCGGCATCTGTCGAGTGTTCCGGGGGGGTACAAACTGTACGATCAGGTCTGGTCCCGATCGTTTGAGGGAGAGGTCCATCCGGGCGCCCCCACTGGCTATTCGCGCCTGTGCCTGAGTTGTCACGACGGCACCATTGCCCTGGGCAGCGTGGTCAATGCGCCGGGATCGGGCGGCTTTTCCAGCACGCCCCAGGAGTCGCTTGCGGTGGTGCAGCGGCTGCCGGGCGGCGGCGATTCCCCACGGGGTATCGTCATGCCGGAAGGGGGGGGCGAGTTCGGCGGTGATACCCGGCGGCTGGGCACCGACCTGACCAACGACCACCCGGTATCGTTCCGATATGACACGGCCCTTGCCGCCATGGATGGGGAACTGGTGGACCCGGGGGCGCCGTTGTCGGACATCGCCGGTCACAGCCCCATCTCTCCGCTCCGGCGCGCCGAAGGCACCGTGCCGGGTCTGTACGATTCGGTGCAGTGCACCAGTTGTCACAACCCCCACGCGATCACCTATCCCAAGTTTCTGCGCGCCCCCATCTGGCAGGACGACCCGCCGGGATCGGACATTCTGTGCCTGAACTGCCACGAAAAACCGGGCTGGACCGGCAGTACCCACGCCGTCAGCGATGCGCTGCGGAGCGAGTATCCGGTGACCGGGCAGGCCACCGACGGATACGACTTTGACGGCCTCCACACGGTGGCGCAAACCGCCTGCCGCAACTGCCACGATCCGCACACGGCCCAGGGCGCCAAACGGCTGCACCGGGAGGGGGTCAGCGATATTTCCGGCGTGGCCGAAGATGCGGTGGAAAACACCTGTTTCCTGTGTCACGCCCCCAATCAGTCCAGCGTGAACGACACCCCGTCGGCCCTGCCGTACAGCCTGCCCGCGGGCGACCCCACCACGCCGGCCAACCCGCGTTTTTCCGGCGACACCGTGGCACCGGACATCTTTACGCACTTCAACAAGGATCAGAAGGTCGCCAACTGTATGCCGACCAACGGTTCCAAGCCGCCGGTATACGATCCCAACAACGGCTGCGGCTCGGCCATGGACCTGAGCCTGGCCTCCGGGCACGAACCGGTCTTTATTACCAATCCGGGCGAAGGGGTGGAACTGTTCTCGACCAGCCCGCCGCCGGGGAATGAGTCGGCCATCGGTCTGGGGCAGCCGGACAATGCCCACATTGAATGCACCGACTGCCACAACCCCCATCAGGTGGTGCCGGAAAACCGCCTGAAAGGCATGCGCGGCATCGATATCAACGGCAACGTGGTGGGCCCCGGAGTGCCCGGCAACGACCGGGAGATATATGTTTACGAAGTCTGCCTGCGCTGCCACGGCAACAGTTACACCAACGTCTTTGTGGGCGACCGGTTCCCGGACGACACGGTCCGCCGCTCCGACCCCAGAGACCTGATGCCCACCAAGGCGTCGTTCAGTTACCGGGGCTTTTCCAACAAGCGCAGGGAGTTCGACCCCAATACCCCGGACACGGCGGATGGACATACCCAACAGGCGGTCAACGCGGCCTTCCATCCGGTGGCGGCACCCGGTCGCAACCGTTCCCCGCAACTGGACAAGCAGTTGCAGATGTCCGGGTCCGGGCTCACGGTGGACAGCACCATTCAGTGCACCGACTGTCATAACTCGGAGGCCACCAACGTGGTGCCGGGACCGGTGACCGAATCCAACCTGCGGGCTACCGATACCGACTCCAACTTCAAGCCGTTAAAGGGCCTGTTCCCGGAATACCCGGCCGTCGGCCCCCACGGCTCCACCAAGGTGCGGATCTTAAGGAACAACTACAACACCGACCTCCTGAACCCGGATCGCTGCTATGAAGGGGCTCCCGATATCGGCGGCGATCCGCCCGGCCCCCAGGGGTGCAACGCGAGTGACGGTGCGGAACTTGAGCACTGGGACAACTTCCTGCTGTGTTTCCAGTGCCACGACCGCAGGGCGTTCGATCCAAACGTGGCCGGGGCGGATATGACAGATCCGTCGTGGACACGCTTTTTTGGCGCGCCCGCCAACCCGGATTTGCACTGGAACGGCAACCTGCACATGTATCACATGGAGTTCACCGGGGCGTACTGCCACGAGTGCCATTACAACGTGCACTCCAACGTGGAGGCCACCAACACCATTTACGGCGACGGCGCGGGCGGTGGTCTGCCGCCGGATGCGATGGACGGTTCCCTGGACGGGGTGATCAACACCCACCTGATCAACTTTGGCCCCCAGACGGACGGCACCCTGAACGTGAAGCCGGTCTGGCGCTACGGGGGAAGCGGGTTTACCTGCAACCTGCGCTGCCACGGCGAGAACATGGATAACTGCCGCTACCAGGGCATCAGCGCGACACCGATTCAGCCGTGGTGTGCCGGAACGGATATAGCCGGATAGGGGTGGCTCTGTGCGGATCGTAATTGTGGCGGTCGCTCTGTTTTTTGCACAGACGGCTCTGGCTGCAGGAGAGGAGATGGTGCATGTACCGGAAGGCCCGTTTCTGATGGGTGCCGACGAGCGCGATGGCCAGGTGGGACTGGAAGTGGGGGTGGATTCCATGCCCCGCCACCAGCGGGATGTGGCGGCGTTTTCGATCGACCGGTACGAGGTGACCCACGCGGATTACCGGGCGTTTGTGCGGGCAACGGACCGCGCCGCGCCGACAGAACCGCGTTTTGCAGATTTTTACGCCTGGGAAAAAGGGGACTATCCAGGCGGTATGGGCAACCATCCGGTGGTGTATGTGGACTGGAACGATGGGCACGACTACTGCGCCTGGAACGATAAACGGCTACCCACCGAGGCCGAGTGGGAAAAGGCCGCCCGGGGCACGGATGGTCGTACCCTGCCGTGGAATGGGCCGTACGAAGAGACCCGCTGCAACACCCTGGAAACGCAGTTGGGCTGGAGCACCCCGGTGGGGGCGGTGGCCGGCGATGTAAGCCCGTACGGGGTGTTTGATATGTGCGGCAATGTGTCGGAGTGGACGGCGGATTGGTACAAGGCCTATCCGGGTAGCACCCTGGAGCGGGCTTCATTCGGGGAAAAGTACCGGGTCACCCGGGGTGGTTCCTGGAAACTGGAAGTGGAGCCGTACGCCAGAGTGACCAACCGTACCCTGGCGTTCAAGCCCGACAAGCGGCATCGGGCCATTGGTTTTCGCTGTGCCGTAAGTGAAGCGCCGGAGGCACGCTCCAGATGAGATGGCGTTTCCCGATTTGTGCCGTCTGGGTGCTGGCTCTGGCCGTTTCCGGCTGTGCCCATACGGCCACGCCCGGGTCGAGTGCACTGCTGGAAGGAATGATCCGCATTCCCGCAGGGCCGTTCGTGATGGGGCACGGGCCGGAAGACGGGATCGTGGGTATTGAGGTGGGCGTGGACTCGTTGCCGCGCCATGAGGTGAAGGTGGCGGAATTCTGGATCGATCGTACCGAGGTGTCCATGGCCGAGTACGGGGTGTTTATCAGCGAAACCGATCACAGGCCGCTCTCTCCGCGGGCGTACGTCGCCATTGCGCCCAGCCCCGACCATCCGGCCATTGGCCTGTCGTATTACGATGCCGAGGCCTATTGCCAGTGGGCCGGTAAGCGGCTGCCTACCGAGGCCGAATGGGAAAAGGCCGCGCGCGGAACCGATGGGCGGCTGTACCCGTGGGGCAACGAGTGGGACCCGGACCGGGTGGTCTATGAGAACACCCGGGCGCTGGCGCCCGACCCCGTGGGCAGTCGGGCCACCAATGTCAGCCCCTACGGTGTGCTGGACATGGCTGGCAACGTGCTGGAGTGGACCACCAGCTGGTATGAAGCCTACCCCGGCAACAACCTGGAGCGCCGCTCTTTTGGCAAGACGTACAAGGTGCTTAAAGGTGGCTCGTGGGAAACGGAAGCCGCTTATATCCGGTCGGCCAGCCGGTTCGCAATACTGCCGGTGATTGAAGCCCCCAGTTATGGAGCACGTTGTGTCGTATCTTGGCACCGCTAACCTAGTTTTGGGCAATCCTTTTCCCCTGAAACGCCGGAATACCGTGCTTTCCGGGCGTGGAACCACAAGGGAAACCCGGCGGCAATCGCCTGAACCGGGCGGTTTGACTGCCAGCCACCGGGTTTGGCCGCTTGCGCCGGTAAAAAAGCGTGTTTTCGGCAAGATCCCTGCATATAAACCGTGCACGGAGTGGAGAAGTGCGCCGAAGTGCGCCGGTTTGGGCCGTGTAAAGGCCGCTCGGGAGGCCGTTTTGTTGTTGTCATGCTAACCAGGCTTCGTATCATATCGTTTTTGCTGGTGACGGCCATGTCACTGCTGGGTGTCGCCCACAATGCCTGGGCGGTTGCCTCCTGTGCACCTGCGGGTGGCGGTGCGTCGTTTCTCATGGATGGGGCGAGCGAGTCGCTGGGTGGCCAGACTTGCGACGGCGACCTGACCATCCAGAATGCCGCACCTGATTCCCATATCGACGGCGACGCCGCCCTGATCGTAACCGGCAATCTCGATTTTGAGGCCGGGGCGCCCCTGACGATAAACAACACCGTCACATACGCCTTGATCGACGTGGGCGGGGACATGAACCTTGCGACCGGTGCCCGGATCATTCTGAACGCCGGCTCCGGCGTGTTTGAGCCCGCGGGGACCGGCGGCGCTGGCAGGAACGGCCAATCCGTTTGTGGTGGGAGCGGTGCCGGGCACGGTGGCCGGGGCGGAAAAACAGACCGGCAATTTGGCGAAACCAATCCTGGCGGCCTGATTTACGGCATCCCGGAACTGGCCCGGTATCCAGGCAGTACGGGCGGCCGCGGTACGTTGAGCGGCACCCCGAACCTGTCGGGCGGCACGGGCGGCGGCAGTATTCGCATTGTCGTCTCCGGGCTTGCCATCATTGACGGCACCATCAGTGCGGACGGCGGAGACGGCACAACGACCACCAGCGCCTTCAGGTTTGGCACCGCCGGTGGCGGCGGCAGCGGCGGCGCGATTTTC
>CBDUXI010000018.1:0-39025 GCA_965371175.1 uncultured bacterium | reverse complement strand
TATCGTCCTGTATGTGGGCCATACCCAGTTGGTAGTGGTAACCGGCCTTATTTTCCCGCTGCTGTTTTTTGTACGGTGTGGCGCAGCCGAACAACAGCCCGGTGGCCATGACCATCACCAGAAAAGTCCGCATCGTCCCGGCCCCCCCATCCAGCCATTGAAACGGTTTTGTGATCAATTCAGAGCGTCTCCCACGATCGGTTTCAGGTTTTTCCGCGTTTTTTCGGGAATGCTGTCCCTGGCCGACAAAATAGCATTTTGAGCGGCGCTGGCACAGTCGCAGTCGCCCACGTCTCCAGCTAACTCCAGGGCGCTGATGATAATTTTTTTGGACAGGGCCACGTTGGCCAGCAGTACCTTGATCACCGCTTCGGTGGTCACATCGTCGTGCTCCGGGTGCCAGCAATCATAGTCGGTGACCATGGCCAGGGTGGAATAGCAGATGCCCGCCTCCCGCGCCAGTTTGGCCTCGGTGACGTTGGTCATGCCGATCACATCCACCCCCCAACTGCGGAAAATTTGTGACTCCGCCAGGGTGGAGAACTGGGGACCTTCGATGCAGATATAGGTCCCTCCCCGATGCACGGTGGCCCCGGCGGCCTCGGCACCGTCGCCCATCAACTTTGCCGTGGCGGGGCAAATGGGGTGGGCCAGCGCCACGTGCCCCACGGCGCCGTTGCCAAAAAAGGTGCTTTTGCGGTGTTTGGTGTGGTCGAAAAACTGATCCACCACCACCATGTGGCCGGGCACCAGTTCCTCTTTCATGCTGCCCACGGCGCTGACCGAAAGAATGCGCGTAACCCCCAGGGATTTGAGGGCAAAAATGTTGGCCCGGAAATTGATTTCTGTGGGGGTCAACCGGTGTCCCTTGCCGTGCCGCGCAAGGAACGCCACCTCCTGCCCGGCCAGGTGGCCCACCACGGGGGGATCGGACGGGTCACCAAACGGGGTGGGCACCTCCACCTCCCGCCGGTCACTGAACCCTTCAATATCATACAGTCCGCTGCCGCCGATAATTCCAATCATTTTCGTACCTTAACTGATCCCGCCAACAAAAAAAAGCAGGCAAAAAAACAGGCAGGCGAAACCCGCCTACCTGTTACCTCTGGCCGCGCACCCCAACCTGCGGCAAAACAGCCTTCACAAACTTAACGATTAAGTGGTCTAGATATCGTCCAGTGGATTGTACCGCTGACCGCTGCCACCGTAATTGCCCACGGGGCGCGGCTCATCATCGGGGATGGGATCCACATCGATCAACGGCGCAATACTGGCAATGGAGTGCTTGTAAATCATCTCCTGCCCGGTCCCTTCCGAGTAACGGACGAGCAGGGCAAAATTGTCGAACCCGCGGATAATCCCGGACACGGTGGAGCCGTTGGTAAGGTGCACATCGCACGGAACTTTCTCCCGGCGCATCTGGTTCAGGAACATGTCCTGCAGGTTGGCATGGGACTTTCCGATATTCTCACGGCGTCTTGCATACTGTGACATCGACACGCATCACTCCCGGCTATGTAGTAATTTCGACCCTGGCAACCAGGTCACGGACAGACACATCCGCTGTATCAAGCCAGCAAATTCTATCATCTTTCCGAAACCAAGTAAATTGCCGCTTGGCATAGTTGCGACTAGCCTTGCAAATGGCGGCCACGGCACTCTCCCTGTCCAGCTCCCCGTTGAGACAGGCCACCAACTCCCGGTACCCAAGTGCATTCATGCCGGGAGCGTCGGGCCTTGTTCCTTTATTAAGCAAATTTTTCGTTTCGTCAAGCCATCCAGCCAAAATCATTTTTTTTACCCGCTGGTCAATCCGTTCATAGAGCATGGCCCTTGGGCAGGTCAAGCCGATCATCACCGGGGAATATCGGCCCGGAAAGCCGTGTTCCCCGCGCACCACCGACGCGGGTTTGCCGCTCATCAGGGTGATTTCCAGCGCCCGCTCCACCCGCCGCAGGTCGTTGGGATGAATTTTTTCGGCGGAGCCCGGGTCCAGACGCGTCAGCATCCGGTGCAGTTCGGACTCTCCCTTCTCTCTGGCCACGGCGGAAAGCGCCTTACGCAACGGCGGATTGGTTTTCGGAGCGTCCGAAATGCCATCCACCAGCGCACGGATATACAGCCCGGTACCGCCCGCAATAATGGGAACCTTGCCCCGCCGCAAAATATTCCCGACCGCCTTTTCGGCCAGCAGCGCATAGCGGGCCGCGCTGAACACCTCGTTCGGATCGGCCACGTCAATCAGGTGATGCGGGACTTGCTCCTGTTCTGCTGCCGTGGGCTTGGCGGTGCCGATGTCCATGCCCCGGTATATCTGGCGGGAATCGGCGTTGACAATCTCTCCCTCGATGGCCTTTGCCAGCGCAATGGCCAGGGCGGTTTTGCCCACCGCCGTAGGCCCCACCACACAAATGACTTGTGGAAGTTTTTTCACTTTCTCTATCCAATCAGCCGACCCATGCCCCACAGGCGCGACTCCATGGCGTCCAGCAGCGGCGGGAAGGTGTCCCGGTTCAGGGCCGATACGGCCAGCCCGTCCAGCCGACGGCAAATGTCCCAGACCGTTTCCGGATCCACCCGATCCGTCTTGTTCAGCACCAGCAGTTGCTCGATATGGGATAACCCCAGATCGGCCAGGATGCGGTTGACCGCCTGAATCTGGTCTTCAAACCGGGGGTGGGACACGTCCACCACGTGCAACAGCAGGTCGGCGTCGGACAACTCGTCCAGGGTGGCTTTAAACGCCCGCAGCAATTCCGGCGGCAAACGGCGGATGAATCCCACGGTATCGGTAATAAGAAGTTCCCGCTCTTTGGGGAGGCGCAGCCTGCGGGTGGCGGTATCCAGGGTGGCGAACAGCCGGTCTTCCACCACCGTATCGCTGCGGGTCAGGGCGTTCAGCAAGGTTGATTTACCCGCGTTGGTGTACCCCACCACGCTCACAATGGGAATCCCCGCGTTCAGCCTGCGGTTGCGGCGCTGTTGTCGCCCGCGAGACAGGGAGTCGAGTTGTTTTTCCAGCCGCCGGATCCGGTCCCTGGCGCGCCGGAGGTCAATCTCCAGCCGGGTTTCCCCCGGCCCGCGCCCGCCGATGCCGCCTGTCAGGCGCGACAGGGCGTGCTGGCGCGACCCCAGCCGGGGCAGACGATAGCGCATCTGGGCCAGTTCCACCTGCACTTTACCGTCGGCGCTGTGCGCCCTTCTGGCAAAAATATCCAGAATCAACTGGGTGCGGTCCAGCACCTTCAACTCGGTGGCGGCGGCCACCGCCTCCAACTGGCCGGGGTTCAACTCCTGATCGAACACAATCAGGTCAGCCTCCCGCTGCATGCCCTGCAACGCCACCTCCCGCAATTTGCCCTTTCCCAGCAAGTGGCGGGGGTGGATGCGGCGGGGCCGTTGCAGGATGGAGTCCACCACAATCAGATCGTTCGAGCGGGCCAGGGCGGCCAGTTCGATGAGGGAGTCCTCCGCAGCGCTTTTGCTCTCGCTGCTCACGGAGACAAGCAATGCCCGCTCTCTGGAATCCTTCACGTCCCGGGCGGAGGGGGCGCGGCCCAGTTCGGCCTCCAGCGAGTCCACAAAGGCGTCGAACGACAGGTCCAGCCGATGCACATCGGTGGGGGGCAATTTTATGAACGGCTCTGCCGCGTCCGGGTCCGGGTGCACGTGGGCCAGGTAAATCGGCCCCGGCAGGCCCCCCGCCTCGGCGCAGATGACCCCCATCAGGTCGAGCCGCAGGGCCGACAGATCGTTCAGGTCGTCCCCGGTCAGCCCCTCCCCGTTCAAGTGGGTGTGCAGACAGCGTAAGCCCCGCAGACGGCGCGCCCCGGTGCGCCATGCAGACAGGTCGGGGATTTCGATCTCCCGCTCGTCCCCCACGATCACAAAGCAGATCTCTCCCCGGCGGTCGATCAGCACGGCCACCTGCCGGCCCATTTCTACCGTCAGTTCGCACATGGCCCGGGCCAGTTCCGGGTGAATCACCTTATCCGGCGGCACCCGGCGACGGTACAGCCGTTCCAATGCGGCCCGTTCCGACTTTTTTAGCCCGGAGGTATCGCCAACCGTCTTCACTTCTCTCCCGCTACCGCCTTGAAGGCGTGATGCAGATCGTCGGCCTGCTGTTCCCGTACCAGTTTATCCGGCTCCCCCTGCCAGCAAATTTCTCCGTCTTTCAGCACCAGAAGCCGGTCGCAGGTGCGGGAGATAAACGCCATGTCGTGAGAAGAAACCAGCACGGTGGCCCCCGCCTCCCGCCGTTCGCGGATCAGGGCCTCGACGATTTCGAGGCTGGCCACGTCCAGGCCGCTGTCCGGCTCGTCCAGAATAAGCAAAGACGCCTCGGCGGCCAGCGCCGAGGCCAGCCCCACCTTGCGCCGGGTGCCGTAGGAAAGTTCGCGAAACAGGGTGCCGGGAGCGGTTTCTCCGCCCAGGCGGGTGTACAGCTTAAGGGCGGTGTCCCGATCGGGCAGGCCGCGAATTTCGGCCACAAAGCGCAAAAACTCCGCCGGGGTCAGGCTGCCGTCCACACTGAGCGCTTCCGGTTGATAGGCCGTGGCCAGACGGGCTTTTTCGTGGGTACGGGTATCCATGCCCAGCACGCGCACATGCCCACGGGTGGGCGGCACCATGGCGGACGCAAGCTTTAACAGGGTGGATTTTCCTGCACCGTTGTTCCCCAGCACGCCGAACGTGCCGGACTGCACGCACAGATCGAGTGCGGAAAGCACCGGGGGCGCGCCCCCGTATCCGTGGGTGACCCCCTCAAAAACCAGCGCCGGAGTTGTCACGGGCGTGGATCAGCCTCCCCGTCTGCCCATACTGCCAACCTGGGCCACATGTTCGGCCACCACTTCCGGGGGCGACAGGCGCACCAGGGCGGTAAAGGCCAGCCACAACACCAGCACGTCGTCCAGTTGCCCCAGAATCGGCACCAGCATGTCGGGAATCAGGTCGATGGGGGAAATCAGGTAGCACAGGGCACCCACCACGATCAGTTTGGGCCACGGCGGCACGCGAAAGTCTCGCATCAGGCGGACATAAAGTCGGATATACCGTGGCAGCGCCGCCAGAAACGGCAGCGATATCAAGCGCTTTCCTCGAAAGCCGAACCCCATGGGCTGAAATGGACCTCCCGTTTACACTTTTGCAACCCGGTTGCGTGAAATAAGCCGTACCTCATGATACGCCTTCGGCTGCCATAAGGCACTATGGCAGGCGCCATCCTCGCCCGCCTGACAAAAAAAGGGGACCCACAGTCAATACGGTGAGTCCCCTTTTTTGAATTATCGGGTCGCTTATGCGGCTTTTTTCAGCTGCCTGTCATACCGGGCGCGCTTGCCTTCACCCTTCATGAAAGGCGGAGCATCCGCCAGGCACCCGGCAACGCCCAGATAGACGCCCCAAAGGCTGACTACGCCAACCACTGCAAAATAAAGTATAGCCAATCCACTCATGGCGATTGCCTCCAACTAATTAAGACCCGATCAGCCGCCGAATCCCGAAGGATCAAATCGCCGTGGGCCGTGTTTTGCCTATGCACCTACTTTCCTAGCAGATGCAAAATGCAATGTCAATATTTTGACATCATTATTTTTAATGTTGTTTTTTAAGGAATTCAAGCAAGTCCGCTACCGGGGCGGTAGCGCGGGAAAATCAAAAAAAAGCCGGAAGGACACACGCCCTTCCGGCTTTTTGATTAAACAAACAAATTGTGCGGGCGCGGGTGCCCGGTGCCTGTCTGGTTAGGCGGCCTTGTCCATCCGCGAGTCAAAACGGGTTTCCGCAGACCTTTCCCCTTGCATAAAGGGCGGCGCTTCAGTCAGCGCACCCTTGATGCCCAGATACAGACCCCAGACCGTCACCGCCGCAAACACACCAAAAAATACAATCCCGGATAAGCCCATAATGTCTACTCCTCAAAAAACACTGCCATCGAAACAACCCCTGTACCCATGCGGATACACCCCGGCACCGTCCGGCGGGGGTGACCCTCGAGATTAACTGTATTGGTGGAGGTCATTTATGCCCATGACATCCACGGGTGGCAGCATTGATGTTTTTTGGCTTATTTTCTGACGAATTTCCCCTTTTCCACGGACATTAGGCATGGAAACGGCATGACATTTGTCAGTTTAGAGCGGGTCAGCTCACTTCCAGCCCCCGCATGCGGGCGACCTGATACACATCCTTGTCACCCCGGCCGGAGAGGTTGCAGATGAGCACCTTGTCCGCACCCATTTTGGGGGCTTCCCGGATCACCTGGGCGATGGCATGGGCGCTTTCCAGCGCCGGGATGATGCCTTCCACCTGCGACAGGGTATCGAACGCTTCCATGGCCTCCTCGTCAGCCACGTTGGTGTAGCTTGCCCGGTGCATTTCGCGCAGGTATGCATGTTCCGGCCCCACGGCGGCATAGTCGAGCCCGGCGGACACCGAATGGGTGAGGTTGACCTGGCCGTGGTCGTCTTGCAGCAGATAGGTAAGCGTGCCTTGCAATACGCCCAGGGAACCGCCGGAAAAACGGGCCGCGTGCTTGCCGGTCTCCACCCCGTAGCCCCCCGCCTCCACGCCGATCATGTTGACGCCTTCATCGCCGATAAACGGATAGAACAGGCCAATGGCGTTGCTGCCGCCGCCCACGCAGGCGATCAGCAGATCGGGCAGCCGCCCTTCGGCCTTTAATATCTGACGGCGGGCCTCCTTGCCGATGACCGACTGGTAATCCCGCACGATCATCGGATACGGGTGGCAACCCAGCACCGAACCCAGCACGTAGTGGGTGTTCCCCACGTTGGTGGTCCAGTCGCGCATGGCCTCGCTGATGGCGTCCTTGAGGGTGCGGCTGCCGTTATGGACGCCGGTGCAGGTGGCCCCCAGCAGGCGCATGCGATAGACGTTCAACGCCTGGCGCTCCATGTCTTCGGTGCCCATGTACACTTCGCATTCCAGCCCCAGCATGGCTGCAACCGTAGCGGTGGCCACCCCGTGCTGGCCCGCGCCGGTTTCGGCGATCACCCGTTTTTTGCCCATGTATTTGGCCAACAGCACCTGCCCCACGGTGTTGTTGATCTTGTGGGCGCCGGTATGGGCCAGGTCTTCCCGTTTCAGGTAGATGCGTGCGCCGCCCAGTTTTTTGGTCAGGTGCCGGGCAAAGTAGAGCGGTGTTTCCCGTCCCACATAGTTGGTGAGCAACTCGTTCAGCTCGCGCTTATATTCCGGATCACGCCGCAGCCTTTTATACTCCGATTCCAGTTCCGCCAGCGCGGGCATCAGGGTTTCGGGGGCGTACTGGCCGCCGTACGGGCCAAAATGGCCACCCCGGTCGGGCTGGTTATAGCGTATTTTGCGAATCATGATTGTTTGGCCCGTTGAATAAAATTTTTGAGTTTAGCCGCATCCTTGAGGCCCGGTTCCGCCTCCACGCCGGAGCTTACGTCCACCCCGTACGGATTTGTTTTTGCAACCGCTTCGGCCACGTTTTCCGGGGTCAGACCGCCTGCGATAATCACCGGCACGTCTCCTTCCACCCACTGGGTCAGATCCCAATCGAAAGCGAGGCCGGTGCCGCCAAACAGGGTGTCGTGATGGGCGTCCAGCAGAAAGGCGCGGGGCGCATACGATTTCAGATCGGCAAAGCTTTCCATGCCCTGCACCCGGATCACCTTGATGACACCCGGCCCCAATGCAGAAACCGTTTCCGGCGACTCGTCCCCGTGCAGTTGCACCAGATCGATGCCGGTCTCTTTTTGTATCCGGCGCACGCCATCCACCGTTTCGTTTACAAACAGCCCCACGGTGGAGACAAACGGCGGCAGGGAGCCGATAATCTTGCGCGCCACGTTCACCTTGAGCGCCCGCGGGCTTTTTTCGTAAAACACGAACCCCAGCGCATCCGCGCCGTAATCGATGGCGGCAAACGCATCCTTGAGGTTGGTGATGCCGCAGATTTTTACCTTGACGGTCATAGGTCCAGCAGGTTTTTGAGGGCCTGTTCCACATTTTCCTGGCGCATGAGCGATTCGCCCACCAGCACGGCATCCACCCCTGCATTCCCCACTTTCCGCACCTGTTCGTGGGTAAAGATGCCGCTCTCGCTCACCTTGACGATCCCGTCCGGAATGCCGTCTACCATGTTGAGGGTGGTGGCCAGGTCGGTTTCAAACGTGGACAGATTGCGGTTGTTGATGCCAACAATCTCGGCCCCTTGCAACACCACCCGGTCCAGTTCATCTTCCGTATGCACTTCCACCAGCGCCGCCATCCCCAAAGACTGGGCCATGGCCTGAAACGCAAAAATCTCCCCGTCCGACAAGATGGAGGCGATTAACAGGATCGCATCGGCACCGTGCAGCCGGGCTTCGTAAACCTGATAGGAATCGATGATGAAATCCTTGCGCAACAGCGGCAAAGAGGAGGCCGTACGGGCTTTTTCCAGATTTTCGAGATGGCCCAGAAAATACTTTTCGTCGGTCAGTACCGAAAGGGCCGACGCACCCCCCGCCTCGTAGGCGCGGGAAATGCTGACCGGATCGAAGTCTGAACGGATAATGCCTTTGGAGGGGGAACCCTGCTTCACCTCGGCAATCACCCGCACCGGATCGTCCGGCCCCCTGCGGATGGCACTTTTGAAATCTCTGGGCGGGGGCAGTTCCACCAGCCCGCCCTGCCATTCGGAAAGCGGCGCGCGTTTTTTTGCCGCCGCCACCTCTTCACGCTTGGTGGCGACAATGCGCGCAAGGATGTCGTCGCCTCCGGTCATGAGTTGCTGGCCTCCACCAATCGGGCCAGTTTTTCTTCCGCTGCGCCGGAATCGATGGATTCGGCGGCGAGTTCAAGCCCTTCTTCCAGATTTTTTGCCTTGCCTGCCGCCACAAAGGCGGGGGCGGCGTTGATCAGGGTAATGTCGCGTTTTGCCCCCTTTTTGCCCGCCAGAATATCGCGGGTGATGGTGGCGTTCTCTTCGGCCTCGCCCCCGGTCAGGTCGGCGGCGGCAGCCGGGGCCAGCCCCAGTTCCGCCGGGTTCAGGGTATAGGCCGCCACGGCCCCGTCCTTGCCTTCCGCCACCCGGGAAGTGCCGGTGGTGGTGATCTCGTCCAGCCCGTCGGAGCCGTGCACCACAAAGCAGTGGACCGAACCCAGTTCCACCAGCACCTGCGCCAGGGTGTCGGTCAGCGCCTCATCGTATACCCCCAGCACCTGAATGGATGCGCCCGCAGGGTTGGTGAGCGGCCCCAGAATGTTAAACAGGGTGCGCGCGCCAATCTCCTTGCGGGGGCCGATGGCGTGCTTCATGGCGCTGTGAAACAGGGGTGCAAACAGAAAGCCGATACCCACCTCGTTGACGCACGCTTCCACCTTTTCCGGCGGCGCTTCCACGTTGACCCCCAGCGCAATCAACACATCGGCGGAGCCGGACTTGGACGAAACCGACCGGTTGCCGTGCTTGGCCACGGTAATGCCGCCGCCCGACACCACAAAGGCGGAAGTGGTGGAAATGTTGAACGTGCCCGACTTGTCGCCCCCGGTGCCGCAGGTGTCCACCACCAGCGGATCGTCCACCCGGATGTGGGTGGCCATTTCGCGCATGATCCGGGCGGCACCCACAATTTCGGGCACGGTTTCGCCCTTCATGCGCAGGGCGGCCAGATAGGCGCCGATCTGGGCGTCGGTGGCATCGCCCGTCATGATCTGGCGCATGGTGTCGGCGGACTGTTCGGCGGTCAGGTCGCCCCCTTCCAGCACCAGCCCAATGGCTTCGACAATCATGTGTGCACCCCTTCTTGTGCGGCCAGAAAATTACGTAACAGGTCGTGCCCCACGCGGGTGAGGATCGACTCCGGGTGAAACTGCACCCCTTCCACCTGAAATTCCTTGTGGCGCACCCCCATCAGTTCGCCATGTTCGGTCCAGGCGGTTTCGATCAGGCAGTCCGGCAGGGAGTCCTGCTCGACAATCAGCGAATGGTAGCGGGTGGCCTCAAACGGGTTGGGCAGCCCCTTGAACACGCCGTGTCCATCGTGGCTGATCATACTGGTCTTACCGTGCATCAGCCTGTCCGAGCGAATCACCCTGCCGCCAAACTGCTCGCCGATGGACTGGTGCCCCAGACACACCCCTAATATGGGCACCTGCCCGGCAAAATGGCCGATCACCTCCTTGGAAATGCCCGCCTCCTTGGGCGTACACGGGCCGGGGGAGATGACGATGCGGTCGGGAGACAGGGCTTCGATTTCCTGGATGCTGGTTTTGTCGTTTCTAAACACACGAATCTCCTCCCCCAACTCGCCCAGGTACTGGACCAGGTTGTAGGTAAAGGAGTCGTAATTGTCAATCATGACCAGCATAGGGGGCTCAACCGCAAAAAGGCGTTGCAAACATGACCGATCATTATAGTGGCCGGGGCGGCTAAAGAACAGCCGGACGGGGTTGCCCGAAACCCGCCCAGCCGGTACGGTTCTGACCATGATCGACTGGACCCACATCCAAACCGCCCTGCTGGACATGGACGGTCCCCTACTCGACCTGGCGTTTGATGAATACTTCTGGCACCGGGCGCTGCCCGCCCGCTACGCCGCTGTGCACGGCATTCCAACCGAGGAGGCCGAGGACAAACTCAAGAGCATGTACCGCAGCAAGGAAGGGCAGATGGACTGGTACGACGTGGACTACTGGAGCCGGCAGGTGGGGTTTGACGTGGCCTCCATCAAGGTGCGCGAGGCGGCGCACGTGGCCGTGCACCAGCATACGGGCGATTTTTTGCGCATGTTAAAAAAGCACGGTATCCGCCGGGTGCTGCTCACCAACGCCCACCCGAAAACCTTGCGCCTGAAAATGGCCGTCACCGGGCTGGAAAAAGACCTGGACGAGGTGATCTCCACCTTTTCTTTGGGGGTGGGCAAGGAAACGCCGGAGTTGTGGGTGCGGCTACAGCAAAAGCTGGGGTACGATCCGGCAAAAACAGCGCTGGTGGAGGATTCCGCCACCAATCTGGCGGCGGCCAAAAAGGCGGGCATCGGCCATTTGATCCATATCCATGGCGGCAACTCCGCCCGCCCGGTGGCCCCTCACGCCGACTACCTGTCGGTGAATGACCTAGGGGAACTGATTTAAGCCGCTCCCGGTTATTCCCCCTCCTCGTCATTCCCACCCCTCCTCGTCATTCCCGCGAAAGCGGGAATCCAGTTCCGGGCCATCACAAAAAGCGGAACCACATGGAAGGCACTGTGTCCGCATAACCGGGCGCTGAAACGGGCACTTAAGCATGACCATCTCTGGATTCCCGCTTTCGCGGGAATGACAATAGGGGGCGGGACTCCAGTTCCGGGCCATCACGAAAAGCGGAACCATATGGAAAGCATTGTGTCCGCATAACCGGGCGCTGAAATGGGCACACGGCGTGACCACCTCTGGATTCCCGCTTTCGCGGGAATGACGATTCAGGGAGTATCCCCACCGCCTATTCCTTCACAACGGCATATTTTTCTAATATGCCGCACCAGTTCCCACCGTTCCTCTTTGGAAAGCAGGTTGCCCCATGGCGGCATGAGGGACGACAGGTTGTTGGCCGGGCCTCCCAGAGTGAGGGTGCGGAAGATCTGATTGTCGGTAAATTTGGACATGTACGGCCCGTCGGTCAGGTCGGCGGGCAACACCTCAAACTGCTTGCTGGCGTTGGGGCCGGTGGCGTCGCCGTTCTCCCCGTGGCACTGGGCGCAATAAAAGGCAAAGTGGGTCTCTACCCGCGAAAGCGGCGCCTCCCCGGCATAAACGGGTGCGGCGCACAGCAGCGCGGCAAGTAATATAAAAGCGCGCATCACGATCCCGCTCCGGTCAGGTAGATAGTTAAAGAGGACATCTGTTCCGGGCCGTAGCCGGTAAACGTATCGCCTGCATAAACCGGCATGCGCGGCACCGGAGTATAGCGGGTGGGCTGCATTAAAAAGGCGTACATCCAATCCGGATTCAGCCGTGTTGGGGCTTCGATCAACGTGGGGCCGGTCACGCCGCCCACCTCCACCCCGTACCGGGTTTTCGTTTTGTGGCAGCCGAAGCATTGTTGTTCCTTGCCAAACAGAACCCGCCCTTTAAAGCGGGCCATGCGCTGCTGTCTGGGGGTCACTTCGGCAAACACGCCCGCTGTCATTTGTGGGTCGGTCAGGGCCATCAGGTAGCCCGTCACCGCCGCCACATCGGCTTTTGGCACGGCCGGGTGTTTCTTTACTTTGATATCCGGGGCCAGGCTGTCGTAGCGAATGCCGGAGATGGGGGTCGGCTTTGCCAGCCAGCCGGTCAGCCACTCCCGCTGAAGCTTGCTGCCGATGTACCACAGGTTTGGCCCTTCCCGCGCCGCCCGTTCGGCGATGGTCATGCCGGAAACGGGACGGATCACCCCGTGGCAGCCGTCGCAGCCGTGCCGGACGAATGTCTCCCTGCCCGGTGCCGAAAGCCCGGCGATGCCCCCTGCGGACGGCGCTTCTTTTGATATGGTTTCTTGCGCCAGCGCACCCGGCACACACCACAACCCCAGCAGACAGACGACAATCCACTTGTGCATGGTCAGGTGGCCGCCGCCTGCTTCCGGCCCGACCGTTTCAGGTGGGCAGCCAGCCGCGCAAGCAGCTTTCGGTTTTGTTCGGGCCGGTGCACCCGCAGACGGATGTAGTTGTCCGACAGGCCAAAGGAGGCGCAGTGACGGATCAGGATGCCTTCCATGGCCAGTTCCTCGTACAGCCGGTCCGCCGAGTCCCCATCGGGCAGGCGGCACAACAGGTAGTTGGCGCTGGACGGCAACGGAGTCAGCCCCAGCCGGGCAAGGCCGCTGGCAAGTTCGGCCCGCAGTTCGCAAATACGCTCTCGCTCCCGGTGGATATATTCCCGCCCTGCTCCAAGGCAGGCCACCGCCGCCGCTGCCGCTGGGCGATTGACACTCCACGGCGGGCGGGCGGCGGCAATCGCCTTCGCCACTTGCGGATGGGCAGCCAGGTACCCGACCCGCAGGCCCGCCAGGGCATAAAACTTGGTGAACCCCCGCAGCACCATCAGGGCCGGATGGTGGATCACTTTGCCGATGCGGCTTTCGTGGCCGTCGTACTCTACGAAAGCCTCATCCAGCAGCAGCCGGGTGCCGGAGATTTCACAGACGGTCAACAGCGACTCAAAATCGTCATCCGGCAGCCGCTCCCCGGTGGGGTTATTGGGGGAGCAGACCACCGCCAGTTCCGGTTTTTGTTCCTTGATGACCGCCAGCACCGCCGCCAGTGGAAAGCGATTCAGGACCCGGCGTCCCACCTCCAGCACTGAGCCTCCGGCGCGGCGCACCGCGTGGCCGTACTCGCTGTATGTGGGGACCGCGATCACCGCGCTGTTGACCCCCAGGGCGCGGGGAATCAGATCGATCAACTCCGTGGCCCCGTTGCCGCACACCAGCGCATTGCTCGGCAAATCGTGGGTCATGGCCAGTGCCGCCCCCAATTTTTTACTTTCCGGCTCCGGGTATTCGGCCGTGCGGGAAAGCGCCTCACGGGCCGCAGACAGCGCCGCTTCCGGCGGGCCGAACGGGTGCGTATTGACGCTAAAATCGTAGACGTTTCCCCCCGGCAGCATTTGTTCCAGCTGGTGGTGGTTGCCGCCGTGGCGCTGCATCTCCGGGTTCACGCAAGCCCTATCGCCAGTACCGTCCCCAGCCCTACCGCCAGCACCGCGCCCAGCACCCCGGCCATCCGGGTCAGGCGTACGGCCTGATGCAAATGGAGCGTGTGCGGGGCACTCCCTCCCTGCCCCAGCACCGGCCGTTCCCGGAGTTTGCCGCCATAATGGGCATCCCCCCCCAATTTGACCCGCAACGCCCCGGCAGCCGCGGCCTCGGGCCACCCGGCATTGGGGGAATCGTGTTTGGCGGCATCCCGGAGCGACACCCGCCACGCACCGCTGGCCGAATGCCCCAAAAGCCATGCGGAGGCCATAATCAGCAGGCAGGTCACGCGCGCCGGAACCCAGTTGACCACGTCGTCCAGTCTGGCCGCCGCACGGCCAAAATACAGGTAGTGATCGTTTTTATAGCCGATCATGGAGTCGGCGGTATTGATGGCTTTATACGCCAGCCCCAGCGCCGGACCGCCAATGGCCAGATAAAACAACGGCGCAATCACCCCATCAGAACAATTTTCCGCCGCACTCTCCACCCCGGCCCCGGCCACCTGGGAGGCGCTCAGTTCCTTCGTGTCGCGTCCAACAATGCGCGCCACTGCCCGGCGCGCGACGGGCAGGTTGCAGGAGGTCAGGGCGCTGCCCACCCGTTCCACCGCACGGCCCAGCCCGGTAAGCGCCAGACAGGTGTAGGCCAGATAGACAGACACCCCGAAACCCACCCACGGGTGAATCCACAAGGCTCCGGCAATCAACAGCACTCCGGCGCTCCATGCCAGCAGCGGCAGCCCCACCGCCAGCACCAGGCCTTCTACGAAAAGCCGTTTCGGGCTGAGTTCAAAGTGGCTCACCAGCTTGTCGTAACGTGCGATGACCCACCCCATCAGCCGCACCGGATGGGGCCAGCCGGGCGGGTCGCCCAGCATCATGTCGAGCAGCACCGCCAGGGCCAGCACCGCCGGAAGTGAGCTGTCAAAAAGCATCATGGAGAGCCTCCATGTCCAGGTGTTTTCTGACGACGCCGGAAAAACCGTCGATCTGCGCCTCCAGCGTGGCGGCCCAGGAAACGGGTGCCGGGTCGGCAAGTCCCGCCGCCCTGCGTAACGGCGCAAGCACTTCCCGCCGGGCCGCGTCGTTTTCAAACAGGCCGTGCAGGTAGCTGCCCCACACGTTGCCTTGCCGCACGCCGGTGCCTGCGGGACTGTTGGCAAACAGGGGGGCGCCGTCTGTGCGGGTGCGGCCCATATGAATCTCGTATCCCGCCACCGGCTGACTCCCCAGACCGGCGTCCGGCAAAGGGCTATAATGCACCTTCAAACAGCGTTTGTCCGCGGCAAGTTCCGTACTCACCGGTAGCAGGGACAGCCCTTCGGCGTCTCCCCCTCCTTCCACGCCGTGGGGGTCGGACACGGTGGTCCCCAGCATCTGATAGCCGCCGCAGATGCCGATGACATGGCCGCCCGCGTTTGCGTACCGGGTAATGGCCGTTGTCAGCCCCCGGCGGTTCAGCCAGTCCAGATCGGCCAGGGTGGCCTTGCTGCCGGGCAGGATCAGCAGATCAAGGCCGGTCACCTGTTCCGGCTTGTCTACATAGGCCAGGGATATGTCCGGCTCCAGCGCCAGCGGGTCAAAGTCGGTAAAGTTGGCAATGCGCGGCAGGCGGACGATTCCTACACGCAGGCGACCCGCCGCATGATCCCGATGCGCGGGGATGCCCAGACCGTCTTCTTCCGGCAGGTGATGGTCGATGTGGGGGATCACCCCCAGCACCTTTTTGCCGTACCGGTCTTCCAGAAATTCCAGCGCCGGAATTAAGAGGCTTCGTTCGCCCCGGAACTTGTTGATGACCAACCCGGCCACCCGCGCGCGCTCGTCTTCGGTCATGAGTTCCATGGTGCCGACCAGGGCGGCAATCACCCCGCCCCGGTCGATGTCGCCCACCAGCAGCACGTTTGCATCGGCCTGCTGTGCCATCCACAGATTGGCGATGTCGTGCGCCTTGAGGTTGATCTCCACCGGGCTGCCCGCCCCTTCAATCACCACCACATCGGCCTGTGCGGAAATAATCTCGTAGCTTTCCATGACCTTCTGCCTGCCGTGGGACAGTTTGTAACGGTGATACTCGTCTACGGCCATGCTGCCCACGGACTTGCCGTGCACCACCACCTGGGAGCGGGCCTCCCCTTCGGGCTTGAGCAGAATGGGGTTCATGTGCACGCTGGCGTCCACCTTTGCGGCCCGGGCCTGCAACGCCTGGGCGCGGCCGATCTCCCCGCCTGCGGCCACCGCCGCGTTGTTGGACATGTTCTGGGCCTTGAACGGCAACACCGTCAGGCCGTCATCGGCAAAAATGCGGCAAAAGGCAGCGCAGAGCAGGCTTTTGCCCACATGGGAGGCGGTGCCGCACACCATGAGGGCGCGGGCCACTTAGCCACCTTCCGGCGGCACCGGAGTGTAGTCCCGCCCCGATTTCATGACGTGCAGATACGGCACCTTGGCCCACAATTCCACCCACGACAGCAGATCGTTGGCATTCTGCGTCTCTTTGGGCATCTGCAGGCTGATCAGCCGGTCCGACTGCACCCCCAACTGGTCCCAGTTGGTGGTGTAGGTGGGGTCCATCTGTTTGGTGGTCACCCAGAAATATTTATAAAACGTGGAAGCGCCGCAACTGGTGGGCATGTCGGCCACCCAGAACGACACCTTCAGGGCAAACGGCTGATCCTTGCCGGTGGCGGGAAACAGCGGCAGGTTGCGCGGCACCCGCTTGCGGATTTCGCTAAACGCCTGATTGATCAGCGCCTGCCACTGGGTTTTATATTCTTCAAACCCCGGCTCGCCTTTTTTGGGAAACAACCCGGTTTCCTCGTTCCGATGGGGCCAGAGGGCGTGCATCTCGTCCACGTTCACGTACACCCCCACCGGGAAGGTGGGCCGTTCCTGCCCGGCACGGGCGCTGGCCGTGGCAAGGGGGATCATCCCCGCAAGCAGAAAGGCTGCCCACGTGAAGGCAATGGCTTTAGCGACGCGCATGGCAATAGTATGCGGCAACCGCCACCAACGGGCCAAGTAACACCAGATCGTACGCCATCGTCAGCAGGTTTTCCGGAGCGAAAAAAACGGCCAGGCTGTTGTGGTTTACGGCCTTGAAAGGGGTCCATGAAGAGATAAAATGCGTGTTCGAAAACGGCAGGAACAGCGGCACCCCGAACGGCGGGCGATCGTCTGCTCCCAGCATGTCAAGCACCAGATGAGACGCCACCAGTACAAAGGAGATGGCCCAGACCTGCCACACAGCGCGTAGCGGCAACCACCCGGCGCGGATGTCGGGGCGGGTCATGACCGCAGCAAGGCAAAATGCGACACCAACGGCAAAAACGATGGAATGGGTAAATCCCCGGTGCCAGGCACTGCCAAACGCCTCTCCGTGGATCAGGGGAACGAAAAAATCGAAGTCGGGCAAATTGGCCAGGGCGATCAGCACGGCCAGCAGCAGGGCGCGGCGGGTCCACTGCCGGGGCCACACCCGCACCATAAACAAAAATGCCGTAAGCCCCACCGCGCTATGCCCCACGGGCGAGGCCATGGGCTTTACCCTGCGGCTTCCCCGCTCCGGTGGCCGTGGGTAAAGGCAGGGTCGTACAGCTTGGAATAGCGGAACTCCGGCTCCGGGATCACGGCACCGTCCAGCACCCGGCCCACCACAATCACGGCAGTCATCTTGATGCCCGCGTCCCGCACCTTTTCGGCAATATCGGCCAGGGTGCCCCGCACCACCTGCTGTTCCGGCCACGAAGCTTTATAGATGACTGCAACCGGCGTTTCGGGCGGATAGCCGTCTTTCAGTTGATCCACCACCTTGTGAATCATCTGGGCTGAAAGGTAAAGCACCAGGGTGGTGCCGTGGGCGGCCAGTTTTTTCAGGTTTTCGTTTTCCGGCACCGGCGTGCGCCCGGCCATGCGGGTAAAGATGACCGTCTGGGCCACCTCCGGCAGGGTGAACTCGGCCCCCAGCACGGCGGCAGCGGCCATGGCGGCGCTAACCCCCGGTACCACCTCTACGTCGATACCGTGTTCGGTCACCGCGCGCATCTGCTCGGTCAAGGCCGAAAACAGACTGGTATCGCCGGTTTGCAGGCGCACCACCCGCCTGCCCTGTTTATGCGCGTCCACCATGGTGGAAACGATTTCGGGCAGGGCAAGGGGCGCACTGTCGATGGCCTCGGCATCTGCGCGAGCCCAGCCGAGCAGCATGGGGTTCACCAGAGAACCCGCATGCACGATCAGATCGGCTGCGGCAAGCAGGCGCTGGCCGCGTACCGTAATCAAATCCGGCGCACCGGGACCGGCCCCGACCACATAGATGCGGTCCCACGGGGCGGCAAGGTCTGGTGCGGGCAAGGCCACCCCCGTCAGTCCTTGACGGTGGTGACCAGATAGGCCGGGTTGAACCCTTCAAAATATTCGAGGCCGCTGCGCTCCACCGTGGCCGATATGTTGATGATGACCATATTGTGCTTGAGCCGCTTCTCCTTAAGCACCATCTGCACCTCGGTGAGCGCTTCCATGGTGGTGGCGTTGATGCACATGATGCCGCCCGTTTCCAGATTGTCCAGACACAGGGTCACCACGTCTTTCATCTTGCCGCCGCAGCCGCCGATGAAAATGCGATCGGGCTTGGGCAGCCCCTTGGCGAGCTCTTCAATATCGCCTTCCATGACGGTCACGTTGCTGAGGCCGAAGCCCTTGATGTTCTCGTAGATATTGCGAATCTGGGCGAAATCCCGCTCCACGGAGAACACCTCGCCGCCGTGGGCCACCCGGCCCGCTTCCACCGACAGGGCGCCTGCGCCTGCGCCCACGTCCCACAGGCGGCTTTTCTCCTTGAGTTGCAGCTTGGAAAGCACGATCACGCGGGTTTCGGCGCGCATCATGTTTTCCGGCCTTGCGGCCAGCATCTCGTCGGGGATACCCAGACTGGTCACCAGTTCGTACTTGGGCACCTGAGTGGGCGGCGGCATTTCTTTCAGGTCGCTGGTATCGCGGCCACCATTGTCGCGCCCGCCGTCGCGCCCACCGCGGGAACGCCTGCCGCGGCCTTCACTCCGCTGCGGGGCGGCATCCGCCTCCACGACCGATTCATCCACCTGTTTAAACAAAACCATGATCGACAGGGGGGAGAAGTTTTTGCGGGTAATCTCCTCCAGAGTGCCCATGATGATGCGCTCCCGGTCGGTGCCCAAATCCTGACAGACGTAGCACTGGGCCTCGATATCGTGCTTTCTGAGCAGCTTGGCCACCGCCCGCGGGCTGCGCCGTTTGTCGGTAAAAATACCCACCTTGGCGTTCTGCCGCACCACCCGGATCAGCCGATCCACGTTGCGTCCGGCGGACGAGGTGATGGCCGCGTCGTTCATCGGCTCCTTGATTGCGGCAAACGCCAGTTGCATGGCGCTCACATGGGGAACGATGGTGATCTCTTCTTTCTTGAAACGCTCCAGCAGGAATTTGGACAGGCCGTAAAAGTTGGGATCACCCGAAGCCAGAATGACGATGCGGGCCACAGCCGAAGCATCCCCTTTCTTTTCTTCTTCCGGCTTCTTTGCGGCAGCGTCGGCCTTTGCCGTCCCGGGTGCTTCCTGTTCTTCCTTTTTTTCGGCCTTCTCCTCGGCCTGGGCTTCCGCCACGCCCGTTGCGGTTTCGGTCGCCGCATCCGCTGCGGTGTCTACCGGAGCCTCTTCCGAAGCTTCTTCCTGGTTTTCCTCGCGCACCGGGACGGAAAGGGACACGCTCTTGTCGTCCGCGTCAATGACGGACGTTTCCGGCACGTCCTTTTTTTCTCCGGTGTCGTCGGCCTTCTTTTCACTTGCGCGGGAAGGTCTGGATGCCTTTTTGTCGGCATCGCCCTGATCGTCACCCGTGGCGTTGTCGTCACCTGTCGCCTCATCCCCTTCCTGGCGGGCACGGCCACGGCTTCGGGGAGAGGTGCGTCTGCGCCCACGGCGACGGCCGCGCCCCTTGTTTTCCCCCCCCTCGGCGTCGGTTTCTTTCTCTTCATCGGAGGTATTGCCGTCTCTGGCCTTGACCTCGTCCTCTCCCCCCTCCTCGTCTTCGGTGATCTCCCGATCGTCTCCCCCATCGGTCCGGGGTGCGGGCAGCGTCACTTCACGCCCTTCCATCACCGCAGTTTCGGCCTTTTCGATCACGTCCACCAACTGCCGCAGGTTTGCGGTCATGGCGTAGGTGGGCATCCCCAAGTCTTCAAACTGGCTGATAACCCGCTTGCCGCCAACCACCAGGTGACTGTCCTGAATTATTTTCAACGTCTTGGGAACAAGCGTGTCACGCCCGTCTCCGCCAACACCAATCAGATAAATTTCTTTTGCCATTTTTTGTATTCCCTCGCGCGGCAGGTGACGTGTTCGTCTCCCGTTATCTGCGCGTTTGCGGCCCGCTGGCCTGTATTAATCCAGCCGACCGTTATCGTCCGGCATCGGTAGGGCTTGCTGCTCCGGGTCGGAGAGTGGAGGCGCGGCCTCTTCTCCGGCAATCCGGTAGCCTTCGCTGGCCCATGTGCCCAGATCAATCATCCGGCACTTGTCCGAACAAAACGGTCGGTGCTTGTTCTCCTTCCATTGGGTGACCTTCCGACAGGTGGGGCAGGCGGCTTGCACCGTTACCTCTTGCCGGATGCAGGGGAAGGACAGGTTTTTTGCGGGTTTGTGGCGGGCACTGCACGCACGGGAAGAACGGACGCCTTGCGCCCGAAAAACACGAACAGTGCAGTATGACCATGCATGGGCACGGCCAATAAACCGGAGCCCGCCGAACGGCGGACAACGGAGTGCGGTTCGGTCATGATGACCACCTTATTTAAACCCATTCCGGTCGGCCCCGTCGGTGCGCCAGCTGTGGCGTTCGGGATGCCCGGGGAAACCGGAAAAAAAACCTGTCTCTCTCCTGCCGCCTTTGCGACCCGGCACCACAGCGTTTTCTGCGTGGTCCAGACCGTTGCGGCCAAAATCACCTGTTACTTGCGGGCAGCGATATGTTCAGGCGCCAACCCGCGAAACCAGTCTTATGCTACCATCCCTTTCCGGATATTGGCAATATCCCAATGGCATACACGATAATTATCGGCGGTTTCCAACGAAACCAATACTTTTGTCTATCCTCCCACCCGCCTCATCGTCTGGCACCTTATGTTGACACACGAAAAAATGGTTTGATAGATTCCGCAAGGTCGTGCCGAAATGAGTGACGGCCCTCCCGTAAAACGGGACGCATCAAAATCACCTGCGAAAGTAACGGAACCACCATGCTCAAACGTCCCTTTGCCCTGCTGGCCCTGACCCTTCCCCTGCTGTTTGCGCCCGCATGCAGCAAGGACGATGCGCCCGCGCCTGCGCCTCATGCCAGCACAGCGGATGCAGGCACAGCCGTTACCGGCGACTGGCTGGTGCGCCACATGCTGTCCGACCCGGAGCAGCTGAACCCGCTCACCAGCAACGACTCGGGCGCTTCCACCGTAAACGGCCACATATTTGAAAGCCTGCTTGACCACAACCCGGATACCGTGGCCCTGCGCCCGCTGCTGGCCACGGCCCGCCCGGAAATATCGGACGATCACTTAACCTACACCTTCCACCTGCGCGAGAACGCCCGCTTTTCGGACGGCAAGCCGGTCACCGGTGAGGACGTGCTGTTCTCCATCAAGGCCATCAAGTGTTCCCGGGTGAACGCGCCGTTTGTCCGGGTCTACTTCCAGTCCATCGTGGATGCCGTGCTGGTGGATGCCAATACCATCCGCTTTACCGCCATCGAGCCGTACTTTAAAAACGAAAGCATGCTGGGCAGCATTTCCATCCTGCCCAGACATTATTACGACCCGGAGGGGCATCTGAACGGGGTCAGCGTCCGGCAGTTGGCCGAGGAAGACCCGGCCATTGCCGACAAGGCCGCCGCCTTCGGCGACCATTTCAACCGCGCCTTTTCCCGCAACCCCATGGGCAGCGGCCCATACATGTTCAAGGAGTGGAAAACCGGCGAAAAAGTGGTGCTGGACCGGAACCCGGACTACTGGGGGTACGGGGTGCCGGAGATCGAGTCGCCGTATATCGACCGCGTTCTGTTTCGCGTCATCAACAACGCGGATGCGGCCCTGGTGAGCCTGAAAGGCGGCGACCTGGATTATCTGGGACTGTCGCCTCTCCAGCACCTGCGTCAGACTTCCAGCAAGCGTTTCAGCGACAACTACGCCAAGCTCGAATACTACTCTGCGGGCTACACCTACATCGGCTGGAACAACGACCACCTGATTTTTAAAGATAAAAAAGTGCGCCGCGCCATGACCATGCTGACCGACCGGGAGGCCATGGTAAAGACCATCCTGTTCGGGCTGGGAGAGGTCATCAACGGCCCCATCTACCTGTTCCGCCCGGAGTACGACAAAACTATGGTGCCGCCCCCGTACGACCCGGAGGCCGCCATCCGCCTGCTCACCGAAGCCGGCTGGGCCGATACCGATGGCGACGGGCTGCTGGACAAGGAGATCGACGGCAAGCGGGTACCGTTTTCGTTCGAGCTGAAAATCAACTCCGGCAACGACATCCGCAAAAGCGTGGCGCTGACCATGCAGGACGCCCTCAAGCGGCACGGCATCGAGGTGAAAATCCGCGAGATCGACTGGACCATCTTTCTGGACGACATCAAAAACCACCGGTTCGCCGCCACCATGTTGGGCTGGGCCATGGGCAGCGCCGAGCCGCCGGACGGGTATCAGCTATGGCATTCGTCCCAGAGCGCAAACAAGGGGTCCAACCACATCGGTTTCAAAAACGACCGGGTGGACGAAATTCTCACCGTCTACCGCAAGGAGTTTGACGAGCAAAAACGCATCGAGCTGTACCGGGAATTTCAGCAGATATTAAACGAGGAACAGCCGTACACCTTCCTGTTCCTGGGCAAATCGGTGCTGGCCCATCACCAGCGCTTTCAGGACGTGAAAGTCCTGCCCATCGGCGGCGTGGCCACCGGACGCTGGTGGGTGCCGGACGCCGACCGGAAATACCGGGACAGCCCGGCACCGTGAACCGTACCCTCCCGACGCCCCCTTCCGCCTGAGCCGCCATGGGACGCTATATCCTGACCCGGATTTTGTGGATGATCCCGACGTTTATCGGTATCACCCTCATCTCCTTTCTGATCATCCACCTGGCCCCCGGCGACCCGGCGGAACTGATGGCAGGTGGCGGCCTTGGGGGCGCCGCCGAAGTGGGGCTGGCCTCGGAAGGCCGCGTCACCGTGGACGATGCGGTCGCCCAGTGGCGCGAGCAGTTCGGTCTGGACCGGCCCCTGCACGAGCAGTATCTGCTCTGGGTGGGCAACCTGCTGACGCTGGAGTTTGGCGAATCGTTCAAGGACCAGCAGCCGGTGGCGGGCAAGATTGCCGAACGGTTGCCGATCACCATCCTGATCAACGTGCTGTCGGTCATTCTCATCTATGTGGTGGCGATTCCGCTGGGGATCTATTCCGCCACCCACCCGTACACCTTTATGGACCGGCTCACCACCATCGGGGCGTTCATCATGTTTTCGCTGCCCACGTTCTGGGTGGCCATCCTGGTTATCATCTTTTTTGGGGGCGGCGACTTTTACGACGTATTCCCCCCCGGCGGGCTGCACGCCACCGCCTATTCGGAACACTGGCCGTGGCTTAAACGCACCCTGGATATGGGGTCGCACCTGTTTTTGCCGGTGTTGATTCTGTCTTACGGCGGTTTTGCCGAGCTGTCCCGCTTCATGCGCGGCAGCCTGCTGGAAGCCCTGACCCAGAACTACATCCTTACCGCCCGCGCGAAGGGGCTGTCCGAGCGGGTGGTGGTGTATAAACACGCACTGCGCAACAGCCTGGTGCCGATGGTGACCATCCTTGCCGGTATCCTCCCCGCCCTGATCGGCGGCAGCGTCATTATCGAAAGCATTTTTTCCATCCCCGGCATCGGCCAACTGGGCTTTCAGGCGGTGCTGGCCCGGGACTACCCGGTGATCATGGCGGTATTCACCATGGGTGCCGTGGTCACCCTGATCAGCATTTTACTGTCGGACATTCTGCTGACCCTGGTGGACCCGCGCATTCACTTTAAAAAGAGGGGCGCAGCATGAGCCGTGGCCCCTTGGCAGAGGCATGGCCACGTCTGAAAAAAAGCGGTACGGCACTGGCCGCGCTGGTCCTGCTGATTCCCCTGGTATTCTGCGCCGTCTTTTCCGACATGATCGCCAACGACCGGCCGTACACCATGGTGCACGAGGGCGAGCGCTACTTCCCGGCGTTCCGGGGGATGCTGGTGGATGTGGGGATCGCCACCTGGCCGCGGGAGCTTGCCGGGGTCGATTTTTCCGCCGTGCCGGAGGATACCGCCACGTTCGCCCCGATTCCGTACCGCCCGACCCGCGTAAACCTTTCCAACCCCCTGTCGCCCCCTTCCGCCGAACACTGGCTGGGCACCGACAAGCTGGGGCGCGACATTCTGGCGGGCATGATCCACGGCGCCCGGGTGAGCCTGACCATCGGCATTGTGGCAGTGGGCATCGCCACCCTCATCGGCGTGATTCTGGGGGCGGTCGCCGGTTACTTTGGCGGCCTGACCGATTTGCTGATCAATCGCCTGTTCGAGATGATGATGGCCATCCCCACCTTCTTTCTGATCATCACCATCAGCGCTTTCGTGGCCGAGCCGTCCATCTTTTACATCATGGGGGTGATCGGCCTGACCGGCTGGGTGGGCATTGCCCGCTTTACCCGCAACGAGTTTGTAAAAGTGCGCACGGTCGAGTACGTCACCGCCGCAGAGGCACTGGGGGCCAGCCCCGCCCGCATCATGTTTTTGCACATGCTGCCCAACTCCTTAAACCCGATCATCGTGAGCGTGGTGTTCGGCATTGCCGGGGCTATTCTGGTGGAGTCGAGCCTGAGCTTTCTGGGCATCGGCGTGCCCGCCGACGTGGTGACCTGGGGATCGATTTTGAACGAGGCGCGGGGCCACACCTTTGCCTGGTGGCTGGCGGTCTTTCCCGGCTGCGCGATCTTTATGACGGTGCTGGCCTACAACCTGCTGGGCGAGGCGCTGCGGGACGCGTTTGATCCCAAACTGCACGTGGAAATGGGCGACTAAAGCGGCGGGAGACTATTTTTTCAGGCTGCGGATGTAGTTGACCAGGTGCCAGACGTCTTCTTTCCGGTCGAACATCACCTTGTTGCCGATCATGGCGGTGCCCTTGACGCCGTAGAGGATGGTGTAGCGCAGTTCCCCGTCGCTGCGGGCGCTCTGCCAACTGGCGCGGGACAGCCGGGTGGGCGCGGGATGCATCTCCTTCACCCTGGGGTCTACATAGACCCCACCCCCGTGGCAGTTGTGGCAGCCAATATCAAAATACAGCCGCTCCCCCAGCCTGACTGAATCGGCACTGGCCTTGATGGGGTTTTCCGTCGCCACGGCCTTTGCCAGCTTCTCTACCGGCACCCGCGGGTCCAGTTTGCCCGACGGCGCGGCCAGGGCCATACCAGAACCGGTTAACAGCAGAAAAACAGTGGCGAATATCCCCAGTTCTTTACGCATTACTTTTTCAAACTACGCATAAAATTGATCACGTGCCAGCCGTCTTCCTCGGAGATCAGGCCGGGCACCACGGTAATCATGGCGGTGCCGGGGCTGCCGTGGCGCAGCACCCACATCAGTTCACCGTCGGTACGGGCGTTTTGCCATTTGACGTTGGTCAGGTCACGGGGGGACGGGTCCAGGCCGGAAGCACCAATGCCGATGCCATCTCCCTCTTCGCCGTGGCAGACGTTGCACGAGCCCACGCCGCGAAACACGGCATCTCCCCGGGAGATCGACTCCGCCGAGGACGGTACGGGATTGACCATTGCCCGCACTTCCGCAAGTTTGCCTCCCGGCACCCGCGGCCGCAACGGGTCACGCTCTGCCGCCACGGCCACGGTGGCGGCCAGCACCAGGGCGAAAACAACAACCGTCCGGAAAGACCTGCCGTACCACTCAAGTTTCATTCTGTACTCTCCTCGCTCTTCTCATCCCCACCGGCACCTTTTTTCTTCAGGCCCGCTTTGTATGCTTCGTAGTCCGGAGTGGTTTTGCCGCGCAAGGAGCGAACAAAATTGACCACATCCCACCCCTGATCTTCCGTCAGGAAGTCCGGAACGATCGGGATCATGCCCGTGCCGAACTTGCCGTCATACAAGAACCCCATGAGTTCCCCGTCGCTAAAGCTGTCCTGCCAGTCGTCTTCAAAAAAGGCGTTCGGGTCCGGGCTGAGCTGCCCCCTGGCCGGACCGTTGCCGTCCCCTTCCTCCCCGTGGCACAGGAAGCAAAGCCCCTCTTTAAGGTAAAGCGCCCGACCCTGATCAATGGAGGCGGAATCACCGGGACGCGGGTTGACAACCTGGGTCCAGTCTCTGGTCGGCTCCCTGGGGGAAGGATAGTCAACCGGCTCCTTGGCTTCCTCCGCCGAAGCTTCCTCCGCCGGAGCTTCCGCTGCCGGAGCTTCCACTGCCGGAGCTTCCGCTGCCGGGGCTTCCCCGGAAACAACGGGGCCCTCCTCCCCGGCCGCAAGGACGGGAAGGAGGGCCACCAGTAGTACTACCCTTAACAAGACCACGGGTGTGATCTGCACGGGCATCCGCTTAAAGTACGTAGCTAAAAACTACTTCTTCAGGCTGCGGACGAAGTTGATGACGTGCCAGACGTCTTCTTCTTCGTCAAACATCGCCTCGTTGGCGATCATCGCGGTGCCGTCGGAACCGGCGAAGATGGTGTGACGCAGTTCACCGTCGGTCCGGGCAGTCTGCCAGGCACCGTTGGTGAAGTTACGCGGAGCCGGGTCCATGCCGGCGGAAGCCGGGCCATCGCCGGTACCACCGTCGCCGTGGCAACCGTTGCAGCCGATCTCCTGGTACAGTTCCTCGCCCAGCGAAACGGAGTCCGCGCTGCTTGCAACCGGGTTGGCATCACCCTTGACGGAAGCCGGGGCACGCGGCGCCATTACGTCGGCAGCGAACACAGCCGTGGACGACATCACAAATGCAGCCGCCACAGCGGCCAAAGCGAACTTCGACAAATTCATGACCAATACCTCTTTTTCAAACTTTCAGATTTGACACATTCAGCCCGATCCACCGTGGATCGGACCTTTCGTGAAAACCAATGGTGGTATGCCCACCAAAATCAAAAAACACGCCTGATTAAAGCGGAGCTAGGATAGTGATGTTGCCAGAAAATGTCAACCCCTTGGCGGGTCGAAAGCGGCGTGAATACCCGATGCCTTTACACGGAAAATCCAACCGTGCTAAAACCACCCGACCATGGGGAGATTATCCATTTACCAAAGCGTCCGCCCGTATCTCGCGCTCGCAGCAATTTTTCTGCTGTGTTCGTGCGCCGGCGGCTCCCCTCCCCAACCGGACAGGGGTGCCGGGACGGCGTCTGGCTACCCCCTGCTGAAACAGTTTCCGGACATGGGACACGCACACATCCCCCAACCCGGGTTCCCCCACGAGCCATACAACAGCGTACCCGCCACGTCCGGCCCCCACACCCCGTATACGGCGGAATGGGGCGTTCACGACACGCCGGTTGCAGAGGAAATCCTGCTGCACAATCTGGAGCACGGCGGCATTGTCATTGGCTACCGATGCGACAACTGCCCCGAACTGGTAGCGGACCTGGCCGACCTGACCCTGGACTACCAGAAGATGATTCTGGCCCCCAATCCCAAGCTGGAAACCCCGATCGCCCTGTCCACCTGGGGACATGCACTCTATCTGGAACGGCTGGATACGGCAGGTCTTGCCGCCATCCGGAAATTCATTGACGCGCATTACGGCATTGATCACCACCCGATGAATCAGCACCACTTCATGGGCGGAAATGATGCAGCCGACGACGCCCCCGCCACACACGAAAAATAGATGGGCGGACTCGCCCTTTCAAACCGCCTTCCAGCGCTGACCGATCCCCGCATCATCGGGATATTTGCCGCCATCGTTTCCGGGGTGCTGACGGGCTTTTCCGCCCCCGGCATGGGGCCGGGCGCCATCGCCTTGATCGCCCTGGTCCCGCTTCTGGCCGTCATCTCCAGCGCCTCTCCCCGCCGGGCGTTCCTGCTCGGCTGGCTGGCAGGTACCGTCACCTTTACCGTCAGCATGTCGTGGGTGGCATACACCATGCACACTTTCGGCGGGTTGCCGTACCTGCTGGCCGTGCCGATCATGCTCCTGCTGGCTACGTATCTGGGGGGTTATACCGCCCTGTTTGCCGTGGGCGTGCGCTGGCTGTCCAGTGGACAGGTGGTGCTCCAGGTGCCGCTGGTACTGGGTGCGCCGCTGTTGTGGGTGACGCTGGAATACCTCCGCAGTTATCTGCTGACCGGCTTGCCGTGGAACCTGCTGGGGCTGTCCCTTTACCCGTACACCCGCCTGATCCAGTTTGCCGACCTGACCGGCATTTACGGCATCTCCTTTTTTGTCGTCATCATCAACGTCAGCCTGTACGCCCTGCTGCGCCCGTTTATCCGGCAGGGCGGCCGCAGGCAGTCCTACTACCTGAACCACGCCATCCTGCTGCTGATGCTGCCCATCTGCGTGGCCACCTACGGGCAGGTACGCATTGCTTCCTTGAGCCTGAACCACCAGAGCAATCCCAACCCGGACGGCCCCATCCGGGCGGCGCTCATCCAGCCCAACATCCCCCAGTCCAGCAAGTGGAATCCGGGCTTTCTGTTTGAAACGATCAATCGGCTGGAACGCCTGACCCGATCCGCCGGAGAACTCGATCTGATCATCTGGCCGGAAGCCGCCGTGCCGCTGGTACTGGATCGCGACCTGTTCTACAAGATGCGCGTGGAACAGTTGGCAAAAGAGCTGAACACCCACCTGCTGGTGGGCAGTCTGTCAAAAACCACACGGGACAACGCCACCCTGAACGCCGCCTACCTGATCGACCCGGAAGGGCACACCATCGCCCGCGCCGCCAAGGAACACCTGGTGCCGTTCGGCGAATACGTGCCGCTGGAAAAGCTGTTGCCGTTCGTCCGCAAGCTGACCGACGACATCGGCGATCTGCTGCCCGGCGAAGGCCCCGCCGTCCTCGCCCATCCACGGGCCACCCTGGGGCTTGCCGTCTGCTACGAGTTGATCTTCCCCGCGCTGGTGCGGGAGCGATTCAAAGATGGGGCCGACCTGCTGGTGACCATCACCAACGACGCATGGTTTGGCGATTCCGCCGCCCCGGAACAACACCTGGCCACGGCGGTGTTCCGCGCCATCGAAAACCGCACCTATGTGCTGCGCGCGGCCAATACCGGCATTTCCGCCATGGTGGACCCGTACGGCCTGATCAACCCGCGCACGCAGTTGAACACCGAGGCGGCCCTGACCGTGCAGGCCGATGTGCGGATAGACAATCCGTTCTATTCCCGGCACGGTGACCTGTTCGCCCGGGCATCCGTTATACTGGTTGTCTTGCTGGCGCTGTACGCCGGATACCGCAGACGCTCACGTTCCTGATTGAAGATTTATGGACATTCTCGTTGAATACAAGGGACGCCTTGCCACCCTGAAAACCCGCGTGGCGGAAATGATCGTCCACCAGAAGATCGACCGCCTCAGGGAGGACCTGGCCGATATCGAGATGGAAATGGAATCGGACGGCTTCTGGGATGACACAGACACTGCCCAGATGGTGAGCCGCCGCCGCGCCGGAATCGAAAAAACCATCGAAACCTGCAACGGCATGCAGGCCGCCGTAGACGATATTGAGGTGTTCATCGAACTGGCCCAGGAAGAGGCCGACGAGGAACTGGCCGCCGAAATCGGCGAAAAGCTCGACGAGCTGGACCGCCAGATGGAAGCCCGGCAGGTCGAGTTGATGCTCTCTGGCGAAGCCGACCACTGCGACGCCATCGTCACCATTCACCCCGGCGCGGGCGGTACCGAAAGCGCCGACTGGGCGGGCATGCTCTACCGCATGTACACCCGCTGGGCCGAAAAGAACGGCTACAAGCTACAAGTTCTGGATATGCAACCCGCAGAAGAAGCCGGGATCAAGAGCGTCACCTTTCACGTGAGCGCCGAATACGCCTACGGCTACCTGAAGGCCGAGGCAGGCGTGCACCGGCTGGTACGCATCTCGCCGTTCGATGCAGCCAAACGCCGCCACACGTCGTTTGCCAGTATTCACGTGGCCCCCGACCTGCCGGACGATATTGAGGTGGAGATTGACGACAAGGACCTGCGCGTGGATGTCTACCGCGCATCCGGCGCGGGGGGCCAGCACGTAAACAAAACCTCCAGCGCCGTGCGCCTTACCCACCAGCCCACCGGCATCGTGGTGCAATGCCAGAACGAACGCTCCCAGCACCAGAACAGGGAACAGGCCATGAAGGTGCTGAAAGGCCGCCTGTACGAACTGGAACTGGAAAAACGCCAGGAAAAGATGGGCGAGCTGGAAGGCGAAAAAATGGAAATCGGCTGGGGCAGCCAGATTCGCTCCTATGTGTTCCACCCGTACCAGATGGTCAAGGACCACCGCACAGAACACGAAACCGGCAACGTGCAGGCGGTGATGGATGGCGATATCACTCCGTTCATCCGCAGCTACCTCTTGCGCCGAATGGCGACCTCCGGCACCATTAAGGGGTAGTCGGGGCCGCCTTGTGCGGCCGCAGCCACCACGCTAGGGAGTACTTGGTCAATGGAACCCGCCCGCCTGGAAGACCCAAGCGAAAAGCCGCGCAAAAATCCCGGCGTCGGCACCATTGAACTGGTGGATGAAGAGACCGCCAACACCCTGCCGTATTTCGTCATTCTCTACAACGACGAGACCCACGCCATCGACGAGGTGGTGCATCAGGTGCAAAAGGCCGCAGGGATTTCCGCCCACAAGGCGTTTGAGATCACCATGGAGGCCCACGCAAAGGGCCGCGCCGTGTGCTACTCCGGCGAAATCGACTCTTGCGAAAAAGTCGCAGGCTGCCTGCGCGAAATCAAACTAACGGTAGAAATAGACCACTACGCCGGGGGGGGCTAGCAGCCCCCCGCGTAACGGGCGTGTGCCAGGCGTGAGCCACGCCGGGCGTAATGCCCCTGCGCGGTTTGGGGTAACAGGGAACGACGGGTCACACCGCTCTGGTATCCGCAACCTCCCGCACACAAAAACGTGGCCAGTTGGAATGGGCACCGTATGTGAACCGTGCAGTGGACGCACTCTGCCCATCCGTCTCCGGCATCCTGCCCGTATACAAAAACACGGCCAGCGGGAATGGGAACCGTATGTGGAGCGTGCAGTGGACGCACCCTGCCCATCCGTCTCCGGCATCCTGCCCGTATATAAAAGGTTATTTTTTTAGGTGGGTCTTTAACTGCGCGTGCAGGGCGTCGGCGCTGGTGAACGGCTCGATATCCCGGTGGCGCAACAGCAGCCATTCCGGATCGTTCAGGTTGCGGTAAAGAGGCAGAAAATCTTCCATCAATTCCTTGTCGGTGGGGGCGGTGGTCAGGTCGGCCCGTACCGCGTCAAACAGTTCCGCCATGGTCTTCACCCCATCGATCTGCATCAAAAACCGGGGGGCATAACTCCCCTCTCTGGGGTGGAAGTAAGCCTGGACGCCGAGGGGGGAGGAAATAAAGAACGACCCTCCCCCTTTGCGCTCCATCCGGGCGGCCAGTTGCGGCCGCTGGTCCTTCGGCAGGCCGTTGTAAAACGGCACGTTATCCATATCTTTCGGGTCGGCCACGTTGGGGGCGGCGTTGGATACGTAAAACGTATGCTGGGATGTCGTTCCCCGCACCAGTTCAACAACCGCCTGCTGCTGCGGCTCGTCCATGCCGGACAGGATATCCAGCAGGACCGGGTCGGTCACATGGTTGACAGGCTCATACAGAGGCCGGGTGCTGCCACAAAACCCCACGAACTTCAGCCCACCCTGGGCGATAAACTCGTACACTTCGGGGACCGTGTACGACCGGTCCTGGGAGTGTAGAAACAGGTCATACACCCCGGCATCGCCCCCGACTATGTGATCGCTGCCAACGTGTGATTTGAGATTGAACGGGTGTGCGGGGGGCAGGATATTGAGCGCCCGCTTGGTGTTGTCCACCTGCGTTTTCAAGTTGTTCTGCCCCGCGTTGAAGTGTCTCATCAACTCCTGAATCATGTAGGTCGTGTTGCGCCCGTAGGTGGCGTACAGCATGATCCCCATCACCCCGTTGTCGGCAAGTACGGCCTTTAACGCTGCAAGCCCGTCCGGCGGGCTGTCCAGATGGTGGAGTACGCCGGAACAGTTGATATAGTCGAAACGGCCCAGTTCCAGATCGGGCAGGGACAACAGCGAGTCATTCACCCACTTGATGTTGGTCAGGTTCCGCTTCCGGGCCCGTTTCCGGGCGATCTCCAGGCTGGCAGTGCTCATGTCCAGATAGACCACCTCGGCGTCGTAATCCCGCAACTGCTCAGCCAGATAGATCACCCCGTCTCCGGTGCCGCCTCCGGCCACCAACGCACGAAATCCGTTAAAAGTTTGCCTGCCGCCAAAACCGAAATGGTTGATCTGCCCCAGCCCATCCATCGTGGTCTGCATCAACCGTTTGGACTCGTCTTCCGGGTTCCGGTTCGGATACGGATACTGCTCGTACTGCTCGCGAACCGACTTGATGTACTTGCCCTTGCCTTTGCCCTTGCCCATTTATACACACTCCAAACTGGTAGATTAGACAGAGTTTACCATGCCCATCCGTAGCGCCTTGAAGCCCATATCGGGCCGGTACTTTGTCTTGCACAGGCAAAAACAAAAAAAAGCGCCGCCCGGTTGCCCGGGCGGCGCTGTGGTTTCCCTGCCCTCCTTAGGAGAGTTTGTTACAGGTTGTAGCCGCGCTCGTCGTGCAGGGTGATGTCGAGACCTTCGACTTCCTGCTCGTCGGTGACCCGCAGGCCCATGACCACATCCACCACTTTCAGAATGATGAAGGTGACCACGGCGGTGTAAGCCACTGTGGCACCGATGCCGATGGCCTGAACGCCCACCTGGGCGGCAATGCCGCCGCCCTCGACGCCGAAGCCTGCGCCGCCGAACTTCTCGGCGCAGAACACGCCGGTCAGCAAGGCGCCGATGATGCCGCCAATGGCGTGCACACCGAACGCATCCAGAGAATCATCGTACCCGAGGGCACGCTTGATCTTGGTTGCGGCAAAGTAGCAGCCCACACCCGCAGCGAGACCGATTGCCAGTGCGCCCATGGGGCCCACTGCGCCGGAAGCCGGGGTAATGGCCACCAGGCCTGACACGGCACCGGACACGATGCCCAGCACACTCGGCTTGCCGTTGGATATCCATTCACAGAACATCCACGACAGCGCCGCGGTTGCGGCGGCAACCTGGGTGACGGCCATGGCCATGCCGGCCACGTTGTCTGCGGCCAACTCCGATCCGGCGTTAAAGCCGAACCAGCCCACCCACAGCATGGAGGCGCCAATCACAGTCAGCGCCAGATTGTGCGGCGGCATTGCGGTCATCGGGTAGCCTTTGCGCTTACCCAACACCAGTGCGGCCACCAACCCTGCGATACCGGCGTTGATGTGCACCACCGTACCGCCCGCGAAGTCGAGGATACCCATGCTGCCCAACCAGCCACCGCCGCCCCACACCCAGTGGCAGATCGGGGCGTACACCACGGCCAGCCAGATGCTCATGAAGATCAGCATCGAGGAGAACTTCATGCGCTCTGCGAACGCCCCGACGATCAGCGCCGGGGTGATGATGGCAAACGTCATCTGGAAGGTCATGAACACCGTCTCGGGGATGGTCCCCGCCATGGAGTCTACGGTCACGCCCGCCAGGAACATCTTGGACAGGCCGCCCCAGAACGCTCCGTCACCGCCGAAAGCAATGCTGTAGCCGAACACCACCCACAGGATGGTCATCAGACTGGTAATGGCAAAGCACTGCATCAGCACGCTCAGTACGTTTTTGGAACGCACCATGCCCGCATAAAACAGCGACAGGCCGGGGATGGTCATAAACAGCACCAGCGCGGTGGCCGTCAGCATCCAGGCGGTATCGCCGGAACTTAGGGTGTCTTCCGCAAACGCGGTGGCAGGCAGCCCCACCAACAGGGCCGTAAGACCCATGAGAATTTTTTTGAGTTTAAACATTTTCATTGCTTCCTTTTCGTTACGCCCGCCTACAGAGCGTCCGCGCCGGACTCACCGGTACGAATGCGAATTACTTTGGTTACGTCGGACACGAACACTTTGCCGTCGCCGATGTTGCCGGTACCTGCGGTCTTGACGATGGTATCCACCACCTTGTCCGCATCATCCTTGCCTACCACCACGGTCACCTTGACCTTGGAAACGAAGTCCATGAAGTATTCCGCTCCACGGTACATTTCCTTGTGGCCCTTCTGCCTGCCGTACCCTTTTACCTCGGTGACGGTCATGCCGGATACGCCCACTTCATTGAGCGCCTCCTTGACCTCATCGAGCTTGAACGGCTTGATAATTGCCTCGATTTTTTTCATAGCTCACTCACTTCAAATAAAAGATCCCGCTGTGTTTGCCGGATCCAAAAGAAAACCGTTTCGGTCTGTGCCTGCACAGGCACTCCACACTGACTGCTTGCCGGAGCACTAGCGCAAAGCCCGTGCCAGACCCGAAAAAAAAACAGAGACCCCCGCAATCCCTCTTGTTTAAAGGCCGACAAAGACGTTCGTGGCGGAACGGCGGTGGTCACGCCACACACCATATCCGTTGTGTTTGCGACAATTTTGTATTAGTGTGGACGGGTTGGTAGGGGCGGGCGGAGCGTGTGGAAATATCACAGAAAAAGGGGCCGGAGAATGACTTCTCCGGCCCCTTTTTCTATCCCCTGCGGGAAGCGCCTTATGTGTTTACGCGGCCAGCTCCAGTTCGTGCGCGGCGGCTTGCATCCTGCGTACATCGGCGCCTTTGGAGCCGCCGATCACGCACCGGTCGTCATAGGTGCCGGGGCCGCCGATGGCATGGCCGCCTGCCTTAAACGGCGGCGCATCGGCCGTCATACCTTTGTAGCCTAACCACAGGCCCCATGCGAACAGCGTGTACGTGCCAAGTACGACAAGGCCGCTAATGATCAGATTCAGTGTGCTGATTTCAGCCATACTCCACCTCCCTTTCAACAATTGAAGGCGAGGGGGCGCATGGCAAACCGAGTCCCTGAGCGTGTGTTGGCAGTTACGTGATTTATGCGGAGTCGGATCTCCCAGGCCCGAAACCGCCCACGACCGGCCCCCCCGGACAATGGCCGCAAACCGAATGCGACCTTCGTGACGTTTACTCTTCCTTTCTATCACCCGCTACGGGTGAAATCAAGTCTATCGCTCATGATGGGTATGACTGGTACTGCGGGCCATGTCGGGCGCTCTGAGGCTCCAGATATAGGCGATAATGGCATCCATCTCGTCTTCTGAAACCTGCCCGCCAAACGGCGGCATGGGCACCGGGTTGCCGGCAGCCTGCGGGTCTTTTTTGGGTACCCGCCCCTTTTCGATCACATAGCGCACGCCGTCGGCCACCGCATACCTGCGGGCGAACTCTTCATCGTCCCAGTTGGGCACGTTCTTGCGCTCGGCGTTGGGGTTTTCCATGCCCTTTTCGTCCCCCTGCCCGTGGCAGTGCAGACAGCCCAGGTAGCCCACCAGCGCCTTCCCCTTCTGCACCTGAGCGCTCTCGCCTTCTTGCATGCGGGCGGTATGATGATCGTGTTCCGCTCCCGCCTTTTGCGCGGGACGAGCCGCTACAGGAAGCGGCGGCTGATATGCCTCCTTGGCAGCCTGCGCCCCCCAGCCGCCCTGTTCGTGGTCGGCCACCGGGGTGTCCCGCATACTCCAGATATAGGCGATGATGGCATCCATCTCCACCTCCGTCAGCCGATTGCCCCACGGCGGCATGGGTATCGGGTTGCCGGTGGCGTTCTCCGCCTTGTCGGGAAAACGGCCTTCCTGAATGGTTTTTTTCACCTCTTCCGGGTCGGGATATTTTTCGATGAACTCCGCCTCGTCCCACGCGGGCACGTACTGGCGCTCGGCATTGGGATTGACGATGCCCTCGCGCCCGCCCAGCCCGTGGCAGAACAGGCAGCCCAGATGCTGCACCAGATTGCGCCCCAGTTTCACCGGGTCGTCCTCTTCCGCGTAGGTCGCCGCAACCCCACCCAACAGGATGAGAAAAGCCGCCGCGACCAGCCACCACACCCGCAAGCCGCCGGTGCTACGCGAACCAAACGAACCAAACAAACCAAACAAACCGGGAGAACGACGCTTGCGGCGCGTGTCACCTGAGGTGTGTGACTTGCGTCTCCGGCGCGTGTGCTCCGTCATATCCACGTGCTCCCCGGATCGAAATGTTCATAAGGATGAATCAGGTCACGAATCGTCACCACCCCCACGGTCTCGCCGTGTTCCGTTACCCCCAGATGCAGGATGCTGTTCTTGTCCATGAGGTCTTCGGCTTCGTAGATATTCGCATTAATATCAATGCTGATGACCGGCGACGACATCATCTCGGACGCCTTGACCACGTACGGCATACGGTCTGCCGCCACCACTTTACGCACGAAATCTGATTCGGTGATGATTCCGGCGAACCCCTCCTTGCCGTTCATGACCAGGATGTTGCCGGTATTTTCCCGGCGCATGATTTCGGCCACTTCCCGGCACGTTGTCTCCGGCGGCGTTGAAATTACATGACGCCGAAGGACGTCTTTGACGATCAGCATGGCTTCCCCCCCTGTTTGGGTATGTTGCGCCAATGTCTTTTCGCGTTCTATATGATATTTATCACATTTTCTGGCAGTATGCTTTCCAGCGGTGCAGATTCGTTCGGGGAAATGTTCCCGGCGGGACGCGCAAATTCGGGGTAGCCGGGCTTCTTTGTATGGTCAAGGGAAGGAGTAGTTTGGTCCGGACACAACAAAAGAAAACCCGGGCCGGAAAGAAAAAAGGCCGGTGGAATCCGTTTGCCCGTGGCGGCAAGCGCCGTGGCAAAAAGCGGGGCGGTCTGTGGCGAAAGGTCAGGATTGCCGCCATCGTACTGCTGGTGCTGGCTGTGGTGGTGCCCCCAACGATGGTGTTTGTCTACCGCAGCGCCTCTCCCCCGATTACCCTGCTGATGCTGGTGCGGCTGCTGGACGGCCACGGCATCAAAAAGGAATGGGTGCCACTGGATCACGTTTCGTACCACGTGCCTGCGGCAGTAATCGCTCTGGAAGACAATACCTTCTGCACCCACAACGGCTTTGACTGGGCGGCCATTTTCGATGCCGCCGCAGACCGCGCCCGGGGCAGCGACAAACTGCGTGGCGGCAGCACCATCACCCAGCAAGCAGCAAAAAACGTGTTTTTATGGCCCGGGCGCACCATGACCAGAAAAGCGTTTGAGATGCCGTTTGCCAAAGGCATGGAAAGCGTCTGGGGCAAACGCCGGATTATGGAGGTGTACCTGAACGTCGTTGAATGGGGGCCGGGCATTTACGGGGTGGAAGCCGCTGCCCGCTATCACTTTAACAAGTCGGCCAAAGCGCTCACCCAACGCGAGGCGGCGCTGCTGGCGGCGATCCTGCCCAACCCGCTTAAACGCTCGGCCCGTCACCCTTCGGCCCGTGTGGTCACCCGCTCCAGGGTGGCCATGGCCCGCAGTAGCCAATTGGGCACCCTCCTCGACTGCGTCCGCTGACCGCACCCGCGCAAGCGCTTGCATCGGTCGTCCGATCCCGTTACCTTCATGCCGCAATCCGGCCCACAGTAAGGTAATCGGCACCGCCGCTGACCGTCCTTCGCGTAAGTGGCCGCAGTCAACCCACTCACCCCCGGTACCGTGCCCGTATACAAGGAAATGGAAACAGATATCATCGCATCGGCCATCCCCATCTTCCCGTACCTTTCGGCGGGGCCGTGGCAGGTGGGGCCGTTCACGATTTATATGTTCGGGTTCATGGCGTTCCTGTCGATCATTGTCGGCAGCGTTGTCATCGGCCGCCGGGCACAGCAGTGCGGGCCGGGGGCGGACCATGCCTACAGCCTGATGCTGTGGTCGCTGCTTTCCGCTTTTATCTGCTCGCACCTGTTCTACCTGGTTTTTTACTACTCGTGGAGCGATGGCGGCAGCCTGCGGGTGATTTTAAATCCGTGGAACGGCATGTCGTCGTTTGGCGGGTTCATCGGCTTTTTTCTGGGTGCCTGGCTGTATGCCAGAAAGGCAAAGCTTTCCTACCTGACCTGCGCCGATACCCTCATGTGGGGCGCGGCCCACGCCTGGGTGGTGGCGCGGGTTGGCTGCGCCTTTGCCCACGACCATCCGGGCCGGTTTACCGATTTCTGGTTTTCGGTGCGCTGGCCCTTGGCGCACCCGGATCAGGTGCTGAATCTGGCCGGACTCCCCGGCCGTCACGATCTGGGGCTGTACGAGGTATTTTTGCAGCTTGTGGTACTGGCCGCCCTGTGGATCGGCAACCGGCACGGGCAGCGCTTTGCCGGCTTTAACGTAGCCACCATTTTCTGCATCTACGGGCCGGGGCGCTTTCTGCTCGATTTTTTACGCACCGGCGACCCGCACTACATGGGCCTGACCATCGCCCAGTACACGGCCCTGTTGCTGTGTGCCGTGGGAGCCGCCCTGATGTGGCGCGGGCAACGCCAGGGGGCCCCGGATTGACATGAAGGCCTGCATCGTTAATACTTAGTTAACTAACTTAGTTTTTTATTATGCCAGTCAAAACAGATAAACGGGAACGGTTGATTCAGGCGGCCCACGCCCTCATCCACGAAAAGGGGTATCATCGCACCACCCTGGCCGACGTGGCCAGCCGCTCCGGGGTACCGCTGGGGAACGTCTATTACTATTTTAAAACCAAGGACGACATGGCCGAAGCAGTGCTCGACAACCGGGCGGAAGGGCTGACTGCCCAGTACCGAACGTGGGATGAACAGCCCGACCCGAAAGCCCGGCTGCTTGCGGCAATCGACATGATGATCAGCACGGCAGACGGCGTATCCACCTACGGTTGCCCGCTAGGCAGCCTGTGTCAGGAACTGGACAAGGAGCGCTCGCGGCTGTCGTCCAGAGCCGATCGCATCCTCAAGGAGCAGATCTCCTGGACCGCCGAACAGTTCCGGCAGATGGGCATCGCGGATCCGGAAGCGGCCGGACGGGAACTGGTGGGGCGCACCCAGGGAGCGGCGTTTATGGGGCATCTGCGGGGCGACCCGGCGGCGCTCAGAGAGCAACGGGCGCGTGTTCGCCAGTGGGGAGAATGGCGGTTATTTTTTTGC
>CBDUXI010000017.1:0-39379 GCA_965371175.1 uncultured bacterium | reverse complement strand
CGGCTCCGGTTTTTGCCCTTCACGCGCCTTGCATCTGCCGCAATCTCCACCGCCTCCCCCGATTGTCATTCCCGCATACGCTTAGAATCCAGAGGGGAGATGCCGTCATCTCCTTCGTTGCCGCTCACGGAAAAATCCTCGACGTAGAAGACTACGCCTCCGGTTTTCCCGCTTCACGCGCCTTGCATCTGCCGCAATCTCCACCGCCTCCCCTGATTGTCATTCCCGCGTACGCGGGAATTCAGAGAGGCGGGGGATGGCGAAGAGAGGGGAGAATGACGGAAGGGGGTGAGGGCATGGCAGTGAACTGACCCTCATGGCAGTGCAGTTACCTGCGTTTGCGTTAACGGCGTTTGATAGTACGCGGGTGCGGTTTTTTCCGGGAAGTATATGCCGGGACCCGGTGTTGGCGGGCGATTCCCACGCGGGCAAGCGCCGCAAGCAGAAGCAACAGCAGCATGGCATCCACGCTGCCCGCGCCCGTTACGCAACCGCCACCGCTGCCTTTGGCCGACGGGGCGTTGCCTGTGGGCAGGCCCGGAAGACCACCACCGCCACCGCCTCCGCCACCGCCTCCGCCACCGCCACCAACACCGGTAAGCGCGTTGGCGGCGTCGAGCATGCCCGCGCCGCAGGTGGTTGTGGTGCAGTTGTTGCCGGTTCCGCTGAGGAAGGTACGCGCCGAATCCTGGAGCGCGATCAGTACCTCTGCGGGGGTCAGGGTGGGGTCGTCCGAAAGCATGAGAGAGACCACCCCCGCTACATGCGGCGCCGCCATGCTGGTGCCCGAATAATATGCGTATATGTCATCGTTGTTGGCGTTGGTGGTGCCGGAATCGAGGGTGGACAGAACGCCGACGCCCGGTGCCGCGATCTCCACCACGGTGCCGAAGTTACTGAACGAGGCGCGCGCGCCGTTCGTAGTCAGTGCCGCCACCGTGATCACGCCATCGCAACTGGCGGGGGTATAGTCGGCGGCGTCCATGTTGCTGTTGCCCGCCGCAACCACGACGACGGTGCCTTCCGCGACGGCATCGTCGATGGCGGTCTGGAAAGCGGGGGAGTCCACGCACTTCCCAGCGCCACCCAGGCTCATGTTGATGATCCAGGCGGGATCGGGGTTGTCGGCCACACCCGTCACTGCCAGTCCCGCCGACCAGCGGATGGCGTCGGCGATGTCTGAAGTGAGGCCGCCGCACTTGCCCAGCACCCGCACCGGAATGATTTTGGAGGCGGTGTTGATGCCCGCGATGCCGGTACCGTTGCTGATGCCGGCTCCGATGGTGCCAGCCACATGGGTGCCGTGCCAACTGCTGTTACTGACGCCGCACCCTTCAAACGGCCCGCCCACAGCCAGGTTCTCTGCTGAGGTGACCCAGTCGCCGGGATCGGTGGGATTGGTGTCGCGGCCACCCCCGTCGTTGGCTATATCCGCATCGGTAATAAAATCAAACCCGGTGGTGGTGCGCCCGGCCAGATCCGCATGGGGAAGAATGCCGGTGTCGAGCACCGCCACAAAGACGGTAGCGCTACCGGTGGTAACGTCCCACGCCCCCGGCAGGTTGGCCGCGGCCTCTTCTGTGCCGGAGTCGTCCAGGTGCCACTGATTGACGTACTGGGGGTCGGTCGGGACCAGCGTGGGAACCATGACGTAGTCCGGCTGGACGTACTCAATATCCGGGTCGGATGCGGCCATGCGCCGGGCCATGGCGCGGACCTGATTGACGTGGGCGTACTCGGGAAGTATCAGCACGTGCGTGCCGCCCGAGGCGGGTCGGGAATAGGTGACCGACGCCCCGGCTGCCACTTCCAGGGTGGAAAGGTGGTCGGCGGCAATGGCCTGACCGGGCGGCACCCCGGAGTCATCCCGGTATTTGATGATCAACTGCCGGGTGTAGTCGGTGATGGCCTCGTCGGCCCCGTAGGCAGCGGTGGAAACCAGCATCAGCACGGGCAGTATGGCCAGTGCCAGTATCAGTGATTTGAGTTTTCGGCGGACGATCAAGGTTATCCGTTGCTCCCGGCAGGCCGGGGTGGAATCAGACCCCGGACGAGACACCATATTGACTATTTATTAGGCAAGTGGTGTGCCAATCACGGATCACGCTTTGTGGTGGAGCGTATTTGATTGAATTTAAATGGATTTTATTGTTCAGAACGACTGCGCCACCGGCCCTGTCCGGGCGAAAGCGTGTTCGATTCGAGCGTGGAACCGTTCAGAATTGAACGAATTGGGAAGGCGGGCACCTAATCAACGGGAGGCGGCGGATTTTTGTAAATCAGAGGCCACGCAGGGGAACAGTCATGTTCCGTGCCCGCCTATCTGCCACCACCAATGAGAGAGGCGGTGGAGATTGCGGCAGATGCGAGGCGCGTGTGGGGGAAAAACCGGAGGCGTAGTCTGCTACGGTGAGGATTTTTCCTCCATGCGCAACGAAGCAGGTGTCGTAATCTCCGCCGCCGCTACCCCACCAACTTGCGGAGGAAGCCTGTCATTAACCGCACTCCGGTGCCGTGGGAGCCTTTGGGCAGGTAGTCGGATGCCTTGTCCGACCAGGCGGTGCTGGCGATATCCAGGTGTATCCACGGGATATCGCCGACAAACTTTTGCAAAAAGCACGCAGCAGCGATGGTGCCGCCCGCGCGCCCGCCGGTGTTTTTGATATCGGCGATATCGCTTTTCAGGTCGTCGGCATACACCTCCCACAACGGCAGTTCCCACACCCGCTCCCCGGTGGTTTCGCCTACTTCGGAAAAGGTTTTTTTAAAGCCGTCGTCGGTGCCCAACAGGCCGATGGCGTGATGCCCCAGCGCCACCACGCAGGCACCGGTCAGGGTGGCGATGTCCACCATGCAGCGGGGCTTGAATTTTTGCCCGTAACTCAGGCCGTCAGCGAGCACCAGACGTCCCTCGGCATCGGTATTGATGACCTCCACCGTCAGCCCGGAGTGCATGTGCAGTACGTCGCCCGGATTGATGGCGGTGCCGCTCGGCATGTTTTCGGCGGCGGTGAGGATGGCGGTCACGTTGATCGGCAGCGCCAGTTCCGCCACCGCCTGCATGGTGCCCAGCACCGCAGCGCCGCCGGACATATCGCCCTTCATTTCTTCCATGCCCGCGGACGGCTTGATAGAGATGCCGCCGGAGTCGAAGGTGATGGACTTGCCCACCAGCACCACCGGCGCGCCCTTGCCGCCCTTGTATTCCATGATGATGAATTTGGGGGCCTCATCGGACCCCTGACCCACGCCGACCATGCCGCCCATGCCGAGCTCTTCCATCTGCTCTTTTTCCAGCACTTCCACGGGGAAGTTGTGGACCTGTCCCAGACGTATCGCCTCTTCCGCCAGACGGGTGGGGGTGACCACCGCCGATGGGTGGTTGGCCATATCCATGGCCAGACGGGTGCCGCCCGCAATAATCTGCCCGGCGTCCACCCCCTCGGCCACAGCGCCCCGGTTGGTGCCGTCCGGGGTGAGCACGGTGGCGCTCTGCACGCTGTCCGGTGTGGTGGCGTCGCCCTCGGTTTTGTATTCGCTGAAGCGGTAGCTACCCAGTACCAGTCCCACCGCCAGTTCCTCTCCGGCGGCAACGGGAGACAGATCGCCGTACGGCGCAGCGTCGGAGATGGACGTCAGGGCCACGCTGGCAAAACGACCCTGATTGGCGGCGCGCACGGCTTTGCCGGCAAAGCGGCGCAACGATTCTGTGGTGATGGCATCGGCCTTGCCCACGCCGATAAAGCAGACCCGGCCCGCGCCGCCTTCCGGCCCCGGAAAGGCGATGGTTTGCCCGGCCTTGCCGGTAAACTCTTTCCGGCCCATGGCGTCTGCCAGATGCCCGCCCAGGGCGGCATCCACAGCGGCGGCGGTGCCTGACGGCGCATCACCCTGGACGACCGGCACGGCCAGAAAATCGGTCGCAAACGTGGTCGCCTGCCCCTGTTCCACTCGAATATCCATGCTTTCCGTTTACTCCCAACCCCAATTGACGTTGTGTTGCACGATTATACCCCCCGTGCTTCGGGGGCCCACACCAGCTTGTGCATTTGTAGCTGCATGCGGACGTTCAGGCCGTCTTCGATAATCCATTCCGCCAGTTCCCGTGGTTCCTGCTGCCCGAACACGGGGGCGAACAGCACCGGTACCTGCCCGGATAGATTGTGATCGGCGGTCACCTGTCGGGACCACTCGTAATCGGCCCGGTCTGCAATGACAAACTTGATCTCGTCGCCTGCTTTCAGGTGATCCAGGTTTTCCCACAGGATGTGCCCGGTCATGCCGCTTGCGGGTGGCTTTAAATCGATGATGCGGCGTACGCGCGGATCGACATCTGCAATCGGCTGGCTGCCGCCGGTTTCCAGCAGCACCTCAAACCCCCGGTCGCACAGCCCGGCAAGCAGGTCCAGGCATTCGGGCTGTATGAGCGGCTCGCCGCCGGTCACTTCCACCAGCTTCGTGCCGTGAGCCCGGGCTCGGGCAAACAGGTCGTTCAGGGTGTACTCCGCGCCCCCTTCAAAGGCGTAGGTGGTGTCGCACCAGGTGCAACGCTGGTCGCAGCCGGTGGTGCGGATAAAGGTACACGGCCGCCCGGCGTGGGTGGACTCTCCCTGAATGCTGGTGAAAATCTCGGAAATACGCATAAAAGAAGAATGATAGGGACGGTGCGGGAGGAGCGTCAAGGATTGTATGAACCGGCCCCTGGTTGTGGTTCGGTCAATGTCTGACGCATGATGTCCACAGGGGGTTCTTTGCCGGTCCACAACCGGAATGCAGCGGCCCCTTGATGCAGCAGCATGCCCATACCGTTCAGGCAGCGTGCCCGGAGTTTTTCACATGCGGAAAGCAGCGGGGTGAGGGGGGGGGCGTAGATCAGGTCCACCACAATGTGGCCGGGGGAAAGGACGTTGGTGTCGATGGGGGAGCCGTCCCCTTTTTTCATGCCCACGGGGGTGGTGTTGACGATCAGTTCGGCCCAGTTGATGCCCGCCCGGTGATCCAGCGGGCTCCAGGCCAGGGTTTTGGCCTCGCAACGGGGATGGTGCGCGTGAATGTGCGCGGCCAGTTCCTTTGCCTTTTCCGGCTTTCTGGCGCAGATGCGTAACTGCTTTAGCCCTTCCCTTGCCAGTTGGTCGCACACGGCGCGGGCGGAACCCCCGGCCCCCAGAATCAGCGCCCGGCTGCGCTCCGCCTTGAACCGGTGGGCCTCGTGCAGGGCCAGGGAAAACCCTTCGCCGTCGGTATTGTGGCCGGTCAGTTTGCCGTTTTTGATGGTGACCGTATTGACCGCGCCAATCACCTCGGCAGCCGGGGTCAAACTGTCCAGGTACGGGAGGATGGTCTCCTTGTGGGGGATGGTGACGTTAAACCCTTTCAGGCCCATATCGGCAAGGCCGTACACGGCGCTTTTCAACTGGTCGGGTTTTACGTGAAACGCCAGGTAGGCCCAGTCGATGTCCAGTGCGCGGAAGGCGGCGTTGTGCATCCGGGGCGAGCGGGTGTGCCCAATCGGGTCGCCAATAATGCCCACCAGTTGCGTGGCTTCGGAGACGGTGATGGAGGCATCGGGAAGGGCGGAGGGAATCATGCCGCCCATTCTACTTGAAATCCGCTCCGGCGTACTGCCCTGGCTGCCGGGTTACTTGTTGGCTTCGGGCGCCAGAGGGGCGGTCGGTGGGGGCAGTTTGCTCATGAGCGGGACGCTCAGGGGTTCCCATAGGGGGGCCAGTTTCACCATGAACCAGGCGTCGGCATAGTCTTTCCTGCCGTCCGGGTCTGCGTGGATGATAAACAGGCCGATGGAGACAAGCAGCGCCAGTTTGACCGTGCCAAAAATGGCACCGCCGCCCCGGTCAAAAAGGTTGGTAGCCTCCTTGACTTCCACCACCTTGGTCACCATATGAAAAGCCACGGAAAGGCTGACGGCATAGCCTATAAAGGCGGTGGCGTAGGCAAAAGTCCGGGCCAGGTCCACATTCTCGGTCAGGGATCCAAAGCCGGTGATCAGCGCCTCGTAGGAGATGTTGGTGACCAGATAGGCACCGGTAACAAGGCACAGACCGACGACTTCCCGCACCATCCCCCGGTGCGTGCCCACGGCAAAGCCGAATACCAGCGCGGCGATAATCAGCAGGTCGATCATCTGAAAGACCGGCATGACGATATCCGGCATGGAAATGTCGGGCATCGAGATATCCGGCATTGGAATATCTGGAATTTTGAGGTCTTCCACGGATGTTTTTATTGGCCTCATAATCGGCGCATCATGACGGGTTTGCAGCCAAATTTCAACGGGTTACAGGATCGTTCTACCGACTGTCCAAAAATACCAGCGTCAGGGCCTCAGGATGGGCGGAGAGGGTCATGGGCAAAGAGCCGATGAGTTCTCCGTCCGCCTGCACCAGTACATGGCCTTTGGCGTCCAGCCGGAACGACTTGCCGTGGGTGATGGAGACGCCGGGCAGCCGTCCGTGCCTTCCTGTCAACATGGCCAGGCCAAACCACAGATAAGCGGCGGGGCCGGCGCCGTTAAAGCTGACCAGACACAGGTCGGGACGGGTCAACCGGGCCTCCGGCGCGATCACGAATCCGGCGGCATAATTGATGGCGTTGGCCACCACCATGCTGGTGCCGTGCACCGGTTTGCCGTCTACTTGCGCGGTAATGACGGGGTAGCGGTAGCGGATGCCGGTGAGGAGCGCCTCGATAAAATAGGCGGTCACCCCCAGCCGGGCCTTGACGGCGGAATTCACATTATCCACCACGGCGGCATCCAGCCCGGCTCCGGCCATGAGCAGGAACCAGCGCGCATTTTCCTTCCCTCCTTCCCCTTCGGCCCGGCCCAGGGTGACTTTTTCGGGAGTGCCGGACAACATCGCCGTGGCGGCGGCTTCCGGGCCGCCCGGGATTTTCAGTTCCCGGCACAACACGTTGGCGGTCCCTGCGGGCAGGGGCGCAAGGGCCGTTTCGGTACCGGCCAACCCCTGCACGGCTTCGTTGATGGTGCCGTCTCCCCCGGCCACGAACAGGGTGCCCACCCCTGCGTTGGCGGCATCGCTGGCGATCCGTTTTGCATCGCCGGGGCCGCGGGTGGGATGGACGGCAAGGTCGGGTACCCGCTTACGGATTTCGGCAATAAAACGGGCGGTCCGGGCTCTACGGTGGGCGGGGCCCGCAACCGGGTTGGTGATCAGTGCAAACGGACCGGGAAGGGAGACAGGGGCAGGCATGGCGGGGATAATCGTAACAGCGAGATGCAAATTGTGGCGAAAAACCACCGCCCGATCTTGTATGATTCCCCAAGATGAGATAAAAGAGGGGTTATGTATCCACTGGATCTGTCCGCGCAATTAAATGACGGGGAAAACCACCGGGAAGTCTGGGCCATCGGTAGTGGCAAGGGTGGCACCGGTAAATCGTTTTTGAGTAGCAGCCTGGCCCTGAGCCTGGCCAAGATGGGCAAAAAAGTCATCCTGGTCGATGCCGATCTGGGCTGCGCCAATCTGCATACCTGCCTGGGCATGAACATGGTCAAGGAGTCGCTTTCCGACTTCATTTCCGGGCGCGTGACCAACCTGGCCGATGTGGTGGTGGACACGCCGTACGCCAATCTCAAGCTGATTAGCGGCGCCCACGACGTGCTGGAAATTGCCAACCCGGTCCACAGCCGCAAACAGGCGTTGATCTCCGCGCTCAGGGGACTGGATTTTGACTATATCCTGCTCGATCTGGGGGCGGGAACGGCCTTCAACACTCTTGATTTTTTTCTGGCCGCAGACAAAGCGATGCTGATGGTGCTGCCCGAGCCCACCGCGATCGAAAACGCATACCGCTTCATCAAGAGCGCCTACTTCCGCTATTTCAAGATGATGGTGAAAGAGTTGGACATGCGCCGTCTGGTGGAAGACAGCATGGACCTGAAAAACGAGGCCGGAATGCGTTCCGCCCACGATCTGGTCGAGAAGATCAGTGAGCTTCACCCGGAAGCCGGGGAGTCGCTCAGGAAGGCGATCAACAACATGCGCCCCCGTCTGGTGGTGAATCAGGTGCGTAGCGTGGATGATTTGACCCTGGGATTTTCCATGCGTAGTTCAGTGGAAAAGTACTTCGGTATCCGCATGGATTACGTGGGATACGTGGAGTACGATGACGTGGTGTGGAAGTCGGTCCGGGCGCGCAAACCGGCGGTGCGGGAACATCCGTATTCCGGCCCCACCCGCTGCGTGGACCGGATTGTTCAGAATTTGTTAAAGAACGAGCAAATGGCTCTGGAGGCGGCGAGCGCCCGGTGAGTTACTACACCAAAGGTACCCATTACGACCTGCTGGAGGTGGGGCTGCGCGCCAGCCAGCCGGAGATTAACGAGGCGTACCGGCGGCAGATGGAAATGCTGAACGGTGAATCCCTGGCCACCTACGGCCTGTTTGTGGGAGAAGACCTGGAAGAGGCCAGGAGCCGCGTGGAAGACGCCCACCAGGTGCTCAGCCAGCCGGCCCGGCGACGGGTGTACGATCTGGCCGAGTTCAACCAGTCGTTTGTTTCCCCCGCTTCCGCCCGGCGAGGGCAGGAGGCGGCCGAGGCGACGGACGCAGCCGACGAAGAATATGACACCCTGCCGGACCTGCCCCGCGAAGTGGCCAGAAAGTCCGCCGGGAAAAAAGCGGAACAGGATGTCAGCGCGCAGGGTGAAACCGGTACCCGCTCCAAGAATACGGACAACAAGGGGAAACAGGAGCCCGTCCGGGAGCCGCGTACGAAGCCCAGAGCGGGCGAGCCGCTGGACCTTGCCAGCTTTGACGGGGCCAGCATGCGGGCGGTGCGGGAACAGGAGGGGCTGTCCCTGGAAGACATTTCGGCGCAGAGCAAGATCAACGAATTCTATCTGCAATGTATCGAAAACGAGCGTTTCTCCCAGCTCCCCCCGCCCATCTACCTGCGTTCATACGTCAAACAATATGCCGAATCGATCGGGCTCGATGCGGAAAAAGCAGCAGACGGGTTTCTGGCGCGCTACAATACGGATGTGGGCGATAATAACGGGTAGTGATTGGGGTTGCGTGGGACGCCTCTGGCCCGCTTGGCAGGAGGGGATGAATGAACCGTAAAGAACTGGAGAAGATGAGCGTGGTGGCCCTCAGGGAACTGGGGCGGGCGCTGTCGATTCCGGCCGTGGCAAAAAAGCGCAAGGCCGAACTGGTAACGGCCATTCTCGCGCAGCAGCCGGATGAAGCAAAAAACGTTGTGGCCGAGCGCCCCGAACCGGGCCTTGCGACGCAGCCGGAAGGTACCACGCCGTCGGCCACATCCGGTCCGGCCACGTCTGCCGCGCCCCGGTTGAGCGATCTGGGCGAACTGCCCGCCAGCTACGGCGAAACCCGCATCACCCTGCTCACCCAGAAACCCGGCCATCTGTACACCTACTGGGAAGTCCGCGACGACGATCTGTCGGGGGGCAGGCAGCGGCTTGCCGCCCCGGACGCCAAAATGATTTTGCGGGCGTGCGAGGCGACCAGCGGTGACTTTTTCGATATCGAAATCCACTGCCCGGTGGGCGACTGGTTTTTTCAGATTCAGTGGTCGGATCAGGCTGTTTACGTCGAGATTGGACTGAGGGCGCCGGACGGTCGCTTTCTGTCCCTTGCCACCAGCAATGAGGTGATTTCCCCCAGCCCAGGTCCATCGTCCCGGGTGGACCCTGAGTGGGCAATCCGGGACGCGGAATTCAAGACCATCTACCGGCTTTCCGGCGGCAACGAAATCGGCAGCAGTTCCGGGTCGGTGCAGCGCACCCGCCCCGCCGGAAACCAGCCCCCGCAGGAAGCACACCCGTAACCCCTCTTTCCCGACCGATCATGTGCAGGCCGCACTCCCGGCGTGCGCCGCGTGGGGGAATTCATGGTAAACTGCTTTTTTTTCAGATGTTTATAGTCACCCGGAGGTTTTAGTAAGTGGAAAAGGGCTATCTTTCCCTGGTCCTGCATGCCCACCTGCCGTTTGTGCGGCACCCGGAATATCCGGACTTCATGGAAGAAGACTGGCTGTTCGAGGCCATCGGCGAAACCTACATCCCGCTGATTTCCATGATGGACCGCCTGTGCCGGGAGCAGGTGCCGTTTGCCTTCACCATGAGCATGACGCCGCCTTTGTGCGAAATGCTTGCCGACCCCCTGCTTCAGGAGCGCTACGACCAGCGCTTGAGAAAGCTGATCGAGCTTTCCGAAAAAGAGATTCAGCGCACCAAAGGCCACGACGACTTCAACCGGCTGGCCCATTTTTATCACGACCGCTTCAAGGAAGAACTGCGGGTCTTTGAAGATATCTGCAACCGCAACCTGCTGGCCGCATTCCGGGGTTTTCAGGAGCGGGGGGTGCTGGAGATCATCACCTGCGGCGCCACCCACGGTTTTTTGCCGCTCATGCAGGTGGGGGAGCGTGCGGTGCGGGCGCAGATTCAGGTGGCGAAAACCAACTACGAAAAACATTTCGGCCGCCCCCCGCGCGGTATCTGGCTGCCGGAATGCGGGTATTATCCGGGTCTCGATCGGCATTTGAGCGAGGCCGGCATCCAGTTTTTTCTGGTGGAGTCCCACGGTATTCTGCACGCCAGCACCCGGCCCAAATACGGCGTATTTGCCCCAATGGTTACCCCCACCGGCGTGGCCGCGTTCGGGCGCGATATTGAATCGTCCCGGCAGGTGTGGAGCGCCGAGGAAGGGTATCCGGGTGATCCGGACTACCGGGATTTCTACCGGGACATCGGCTTCGATCTGGACGAGGAGTACATGCGCCCGTACATCCACCCGGACGGCATTCGCATCCATACCGGCATCAAATACCACCGCATCACCGGCAAGGGGTCGGACCACAAGGAGCCGTACCGCAGAGACTGGGCCATGGAAAAGGCGGCACGGCACGCGGGCCACTTTTTGCACTGCCGCCAGCAGCAGGTTTCCCATCTGTATGATGTGCTGGACGGCAGAAAACCGGTGGTGGTGGCCCCGTACGATGCGGAACTGTTCGGCCACTGGTGGTTTGAGGGGCCGGAGTTTCTGGAGTTTCTGATCCGCAAGATCGCCTACGATCAGGACGAGATTCGCATGGTCACGCCGATGACCTATCTGGACGAAAATCCGGTCAACCAGATGGCCACCCCGGCCATGTCGAGCTGGGGCTCGGGCGGCTACAACGAATTCTGGCTGGACGGCTCCAACGCCTGGGTCTACCGCCATCTGCACAAGGCCGCCGAGCGCATGAGCGAGCTGGCCGAGCGCTTTCCCGATACCGACGGGTTGCAGCGCCGCGCCCTGAATCAGGCCGCCCGCGAGCTGCTGCTGGCGCAATCTTCGGACTGGGCCTTCATCATGCGTACCGACACCACGGTGGAGTACGCCATCAAGCGCACCCGGGATCACCTGAACCGCTTTACCCGCCTGTATGAAGAGATTACCGGTGGCCGCATCGACGAAGGTTTTGTGGCCGAGTGCGAGTGGCTGGATTCCATCTTTCAGGAGATCGACTACCGGGTGTACGGGAAATCCGGATGAGCGTGCAGGCCGCACAGGCTCTGGTGCTCACCCCCCTGAGTACCCCATTGTTCGGGCTGACGGTTCACCATCTGGATGAACACCTGCTGGTGGTGGACAAGCCATCCGGCGTGCTCATGCACCGCACCCACCCGCGCCCCCAGATCAGCCTGCTGGAGATGGTCCGGCGCGAGATGTGGGATGTGCCGGGAGCCGACGCAGACCGCATCGAAGTCGTCCACCGGCTGGACCGGGAAACCTCCGGGCTGGTGGTGCTGGCCCGTACCAAACAGGCGGCAAGGGAGCTCTCCGGCCTGTTCCATGCGCGGCAAGTTAAGAAGGCATACCGGGCCATCGTGCACGGTCGGGTGGAAGCCAGGGAAATGGATGCGCCCATTGGCCGTGCCGTGGGGTCCCAGGTCAAAAAGAAACGCCAGATAAACGGCCCGGACGCAAAGCCGTGCCGCACCCGCTTTGAAGTGCTGGAAACAATCGGCGATTTCACCCACTTGCAGGTGACGCCCGAAACCGGTCGCCAGCACCAGATTCGCGTTCACCTGGCCGCTCTGGGCCACCCGCTTCTGGGCGACAAGCTGTACGGGCCGGATGAGCGCTGGCACCTGCGCTACCGGGAAACCGGGTGGGACAAAAACATGGCAGCCGCCCTGATCTTTCCGCGCCATGCCCTGCACGCCTCGGAACTTGAGTTTATCCATCCTGTCACCTGCGCGCCGTTGCACTTTGTTTCCCCCCTGCCGGACGATATGGCCGGGTTTGACAGGGCAGCAAAACCGTCCTGACCGCCGCCCCTTGCGCGAGGGGGGCCGGAACCCCTACCATCCAGCGCACATGCGGGCCTGATCGTCCGTACCGACCTCAAGGCTCTCAAGGAAAAGAAGATGTCCAGCCCCAAGCTCCCCGATATGAACGACCAGGTGGTCCAGCGCATCAAAAAGCTGGCCGACCTCAAGTCACGGGAAGTCGCCCCGTACGGCGGACGGTTCGAGGCCAGCCACAAGGCCGCCGATATTTCCGCCGAGTACGACAGTGAAAAATCACCGGTGACGGCGCAGGCGCTGGAAGCCGCCCCGGTAACCGTCTCCATTGCCGGGCGCATCGTCGGCAAGCGGCGCATGGGCAAGGCCGGGTTCGGCCACTTGCAGGACGCCTCTGGCAAGCTTCAGTTCTACATCAAAAAAGATACGGTGGGGGAGGACAACTACGAGCTGTACAAGGCCTGCGATCTGGGCGATATCGCCGGGGTAACCGGTACCCTGTTTCGCACCCGCACCGACGAGCTTTCGGTCAACGTCACGGCCTATACCCACCTGTCCAAGGCGTTGCGCCCCCTGCCGGAAAAGTTTCACGGCCTGACCGACAAGGAAACCCGGTACCGCCAGCGCTATCTGGACCTGATCGTCAGCCCGGAGGTCAAAAATACGTTTGTCCGGCGCTCGGCCATCATCAGCGGCATCCGCACCTTTCTGACCGAGCGGGGTTACCTGGAGGTGGAAACCCCCATGCTCCAGGACAAGCCCGGCGGCGCCACGGCAAAACCGTTCGTCACCCACCACAATGCACTGGGCACCGACCTGTTTTTACGCATCGCCCCGGAGCTGTATTTAAAAAGACTGATCGTGGGCGGCTTCGACAAGGTGTTCGAGATCAACCGCAACTTCCGCAATGAAGGCATGGACCTGACCCACAATCCCGAGTTCACCATGCTCGAGTTTTATCAGGCGTTCGCCGACCAGACCGACCTGATGCCGCTGATCGAAAAAATGTTGCGGGAAGTGGCAAAAAAAGTGAACGGCAGCGAGCACGTGATGTTTGAATCCCACGACATTTCGTTTTCCGGGCCGTGGCCGCAGATCCCGTTTTTTACCCTGCTCACCGAGCGGGTGGGGGTGCCGGAAGAGGCCCTGTACGACCATAAGGCACTCCTTGAAATTGCCGGGGACAAGGGGCTGGACATTCCCAAGTCCACGCCGCCTTTGTCCAAGGTGTGGGACATGCTGTTCGGCATTGCCGAAGAGGGGCTGACCCAGCCCACCTTTGTGATCGACTACCCGGTGGAGCTGTCGCCCCTGGCCAAAAGAAAGACCGACGACCCGCGCCTGACCGACCGCTTCGAGCTGTTTATCGCCGGCTGGGAGATCGCCAACGGCTTTGCCGAGTTGAACGATCCGCTGGACCAGCGCGAACGGTTTGAGGATCAGGCCGCGCAAAAGGCCGCAGGGGACGACGAGGCCCACGGGGTGGATGAAGACTTCCTGCGTGCGCTGGAGCACGGCATGCCGCCCACCGGCGGGGCCGGAATCGGCATCGACCGGCTGGTGATGGTGCTTTCCGGCCTGACCTCCATCCGCGACGTGCTGCTGTTCCCGCAGATGAAGCCGCTCAAAAAGGGCGACTGAAAATGCCGTTTTCCCTGTTTATCGCCATCCGCTACCTGAAGGCCAAAAAGCGGCATCGGGCGCTTTCGGTCAATACGGTGGTCTCCGTCATCGGGGTCATGTTCGGGGTGGCCGCCCTGATCGCCACCCTGGGGGTCATGAACGGCGCCATGGAGGAGATTCGCGACAAGATTCTGGGGACAAACTCCCACGTGGTGGTCACCCAGTACGGCGGCGCGTTCGGCGACTACGATGCCCTGGCGGACCAGGTGGCCGCGCACCCGGAGGTGGTGGCGGCCACGCCGTTCATCTTCGGGCAGGCCATGCTCACCAGCGAGTTCGGCGTGCAGGGGGTGGTGCTGCGCGGCATCGATCCTGCGCGGGAGACCACGGTGACCGAAATCGGCCGCAATCTGGTGATCGGCAAGCTTTCGCAACTGGTCTCCGGCGCCCCCGCCGGGTTCGACCCGGACGTCATGGACATTGCCGACGCGGGGCCGGTGCAGCCCGGCATCATTTTAGGTCAGGAACTGGCTCTGAAGCTGGGGGCGCTGGTGGGCAGCACCCTGAACGTGATTTCTCCCGCAGGCGAAATGGGGCCCATGGGGTTCATCCCCAAAATCCGCCCGTTTACCGTGGTGGGCATTTTCGATTCGGGCATGTACGAGTACGACTCGTCCATGGCCTACATGTCGATCCTGGCCGCCCAGGACTTTCTGGACCTGAACGAAAAGGTCACCGGTATCGAGGTGCGGGTGACCGATTTTGACGCGGCGGGGGCGGTATCCGCCTCGCTGGCCGCCAGTCTGGGGTCCGATTTTTCCGTGCGCGACTGGCGCGACCTGAACCGCAATTTCTTTCAGGCGCTGGAGCTGGAAAAGGCGGTCATGTTCGTCATTCTCACCCTCATTATCGTGGTGGCGGCGTTCAATATCATCGGTACCCTGATTATGATGGTGATGGAAAAGGGGCGCGAGATCAGCGTATTGAAGGCCATGGGCGGCACCCGCCGCGACGTGCTGGCGGTGTTCACTATCATCGGCCTGTTGATTGGCGGCGCGGGCACGGCGCTGGGCTTTCCTTTGGGGCTGGGCATCTGCTGGGTGATCGAACACACCTACGAACTGCCGGGCGACGTGTATTACATCAGCCATATTCCCGCCAATCTGGTATGGACCGACGCCGTGGCCGTGTGCGCCGCCGCCATGCTGATTTCGCTGGCGGCAGCCATCTACCCGGCGTGGCAGGCGGCGCGCATTATTCCGGCGGAGGGCTTGCGCTATGAGTAAGCCACTGCTCTCCGCTCGCGGCATCAGCAAAACCTATACCCTGGAACAGCGTCCGATTGAAGTCCTCAAAGGGGTGGATATCGACGTGAGTGCCGGGGAACTGGTGGCCGTGGTGGGGGCGTCCGGCACCGGCAAGAGCACCCTGCTCAACATTCTGGGGGCGCTGGATACGGCCACCACGGGCACGGTCCACTTTGACGGGGACGACATCCTGAAACAGGACGACCGGAATCTGGCGGCCTTTCGCAACCGGGAGTTGGGTTTTGTGTTTCAGTTCGGGCAACTGTTGCCCGAATTTACCGCCGTGGAAAACGTGGCCATGCCGCTGCTCATGCGGCGCGACCCGGCGGCGCTCCAGCAGGCCGAGACCATGCTCGAAAAGGTGGGGCTGGGCCACCGTCTGCGTCACCGTCCGGCAGAGCTTTCCGGCGGCGAACAGCAACGGGTGGCCGTCGCCCGCGCCATGGTGGGCAACCCGCGCCTGATCCTGGCGGACGAGCCCACCGGCAACCTGGACAGTCATACCGGCGAAGGCGTGTTCGATATGCTGCTGGAATTAAGCAAGGAAAACGGCACCGCCATCCTGATGGTCACCCACAACGAGCGACTTTCTGCCCGCTGCCACCGAACGCTTTCCATGACAGATGGACGTCTGGGTCAGGCCTGATTTTCGGAGGGGGCGTCGATCGTGCCGTTGCGGATCGCTTCCAGAATAAAGCAGCTTTTCGGATCGCCGTCCTGACACGCGGCGACCAGGCTTTTCAGAGAAACCTGAATGTGGGCCAGATCCGAGAGCTTTCCCTCAATCTCCTGCAGTTTGGCTTCGGCCACGCTTTTCACATCTTCGCAGGTGGTATCGGGGGATTCTCCCAGGGTGAGCAACTGGACAATCTCCTTCAGGGAGAAGCCCAACCCCTTGGCATGGTTGATAAAGCGCAACCGTCCCACCACACTGATCGGATACTGGCGGTACCCGGACGCAGTACGCGGCGGCTCCGGGATTAACCCGCGCCGTTCGTAAAAACGGATGGTCTCGATGCCCACACTGGCCTCACGGGCAACCTGACCGATTCTGAGTGGTCCTCTCTGCATGCCTCTCCCCGAAACAAGGGGAACACGGTAGACTACGTACACAAGTACAGAGTCAAGTAGTCGTTGAATAAAGCTTAAACGACCTCCGGGAATTTGCAACACAGTAGTAAAGTACGGCCCTCTGGCGGGCTGGGCAACAAAAATGGGTTGACGCATCGGATGGGGCAACGTAGGCTACCGTTTAATAATGTTAAGTCATTAACGTTACTGCGGGCAGGGTCGGGGAGAGACAGGTCGGACGGGCAGGTCAGACAACCGGCCAATGATTACAGATTGGTTACATGGACCGGGGGTGCGGTACGTCCCAGGCAGTCGAACAGGAAGCACGTTTTTTTCGGGAACTGATCCCCGTGGCGGGGCCGGATTCCGAGACGGCGCTGAATATCATCCGCGCGGGCAATTTTTTGCTGCACCACTTTGCCGCCAATTTCCGCCGTCACGGGCTGAGCGAGGCCCAGTTTGCCATACTGGTGGCGCTGGAAGACGAAACAGAGGGGCTGCCCATGGCCGATATTGCGCGGCGCATGCTGGTCTCCCGCGCCGGGATGAGTGGGGTGATTCGGGGCATGGTGGCCAAAAGGTGGGTGAAAAGGCGGGACGATAAAACCGACGCCCGGGCCGTGCGTATATCGCTGACCAAAGACGGGCGCGACAAGCTTGCGCAGGTGCTTCCCGACCACCTGAAGCTGGCCAGGGAAATGATAAGCGGCTGCCTGGAGCCAGCCGAAAAACAACTCTTGATCCGGTTGCTTGGCCGCCTGCGGGGACAGCTGGCGGAACGGCGGGCGGCCACAACAGACACATAATCAATGGGAGAGGAACTCATGAAACGGATTCGGACTTTTGTACTATCGGCGCTGGCAGTCATGCTCATGGCGTCCGTGGCGGCTGCGGAAACGGAAACCTATATCGTTGATACCGACCACTCGAACGTGGGCTTTTCGGTGCGCCACATGTTTTCCAACGTGACCGGCCGCTTTAACGGGTTTTCGGGTTTTATCGGGGTCAATACCCAGGCGGGAAAAGTTACCGCAGCCAAGTTGGTGATCAACACCGCCTCGGTGGATACCCGCCACGAAAAGCGCGACAAACACTTGCGCGATGAAGACTTTTTCAATACGGCCAAGTTCCCGACCATGAGCTTCACAGGCGTGACGTTCAAAGGGTCTGGCGAAAAGATCAAAATCACCGGCGATCTGACCCTGCTGGGCGTCACCAAACCGGTGACGTTCAAGGCGAAATTTCTGGGCGCGGGGAGCGACCCGTGGGGCAACGTACGGGCCGGTTTTTTTGCCACGGCGGTGATCAACCGCAAGGATTTCGGCATGGATTTCAACAAGGTGCTGGATACCGGCGGCCTGTTGATTGGCGAGGAGGTGACGATCACCCTGGACATCGAAGCGATGAAACAGACCGCCGAAAAATAGCGAAACCGTCGTGAGCGGCCCGATTGCCGCGTTGGGCAGTGCCCTTCCCCTCGCCTATCGACAAGATATGTCTCGGGTTCTGCGCGCTGTCCGCCTTGCATTCGAACCGCTCACAACGGTTTTTAGAGGGGAAACAAACCGTCCGGAAGAGGATAAAAAATATGCAGAACGAGCCGTATATCGTAAAGGAAACCGCAGGCACCAAGGCGTACTGCGCCTGCGACAAGTCGCAGAACATGCCGTAGACGGTGGCCACAAAGGCACCGGCATCTCTCCCCACATCGTGGAGGTGGCCGAGGACAAGACCGTGGCCGTGTGCGGTTGTGCAAAATCGGCGGGAATGCCGTTTTGTGACGGTGCCCATAAAAACAGCTGGTAAGCTGTTTCGGTCAGACAGGTCGGGCCGCACCGGTTATGGAGCCGGTGCGGCCCCATTTTTATTTGTGCAGCGGTTCCCGATTTTCTTTTACAGAACCTTCCGAGCTTGTCAAAATAGCCGATCTTGGTTAATTTTGGTTCATTCCGATAAGGCGCTATCTACATGAGCGACCGGTCGAAGAAAAGCGAGCAGCGTGTGTTTATGTCCGGTGCGGCTCCCGCCCCGGAGAAAGTCGAGTTGCGCCCTGCGATTCCCGACGCCATAGAGCCGCTGCACGATCTGGAGGTGCTCAACACCATCCACCGCATTTCCGACAGCATGGGGCTCAGTCTGAGCGAGCGGTTGACGGCCATTGTAAAGGTGGTGGCGTTTCATTTAAAAAGCGACGCCTCCTCCATTTATCTGGAAGACAAGGAGGGTCGTGACCGCCTGGTGCTGGCCGCCACCCACGGCCTGAACCCGGACGCGGTGGGGAGCGTTTCGCTGGCGACAGGGGAGGGCGTGACCGGCTGGGTGGGGCGCGAACGCGTGGCGCTGCCCATCGGCGATACCGCCACGGACCCGCGCTACAAAAAGATTGACGACATTGGCGAAGAAGGGTTCCGCTCCATCCTTGCCGCGCCCATCCGACTGGATCAGCGGCTGATCGGCGTGATTAACGTCCAGTCCCGCAAGGCGAGTGAGTACCCGCCCCACCGGGTGCGCCTGCTGGAAACCATCGGCATGCACCTGGGCGGCATTATCCGCACCGCGCAACTGTACGAAGATACGAAGACCCAGCTTAAACAGCTACGCATCATCAACGGCATCGGTCAGGCGCTGGTGTCCACCCTGCACCTGGACCCGCTACTGGAAATGGTGATGGAGAAAAGCCGGGAGGTGACCCACACCCGGGGTGGGCTGCTCCGGCTGTGGGATGAAGAAGAGCAACAACTGGTGACGCGGGTAACCACCGGCGAGTCGTTGCCGGAAGAGGAACTGCGCCCCCTGTATCTGGGGGAAGGCGCACCGGGCATTACGGCCCTCAAGCAGGAGCCGTACCTCATTAACGACATCGAGATGGACGCCCGCCCCCTGCCTGCCGGGGTGGTGCACAACTACCTGTGCGTACCCGTGGTCTATCAGGGGCGCGCCATCGGCACCATTTCGGTGTACGACCGGCTGGCCGCCGACAACTCGCCCGCCAGCATTACGGCAAACGACGTGGGTTTGCTGAAGTCGCTGGCCAATCAGGTGGCGGTCGCCATCAAAAACGCCCAAGTGTGCGATGAACTGACCCATACGGTGCAGGATCTCCGGCAGACCCGCGACATGCTGGTGCAGACTGAAACCCTGGCGGCGGTGGGGCGTATGGCCGAAGGGGTGGCCCGCGAGGTGCAGGCACCGCTGATTCCGGTGCAGGGGCTGGTCAAGCGGCTGCTGTCTGATGACAACCCGTCCCCAGAGGAGCAGAAGGCCGTGCTGGCCTCCATCCTCATGGAAACCGAGCGGATGAACGCTTTTGTTGCCGAACTGATGGATCTGGCCCGCAGCGATCAGGTGCGGCTGGAGCGGCACCGGCTGGATGACATCGTGCGGGCCGCAGTGGAAACCTTGCGGCACCGGATTGTGGGCAGCCGTATTACCCTGGATGTGCACCTGGACGCCGGCACCACGATCCTGCTGGACCCGGAACAGTTGATCAAGGCGCTGGGGCTGATTTTAGATAATGCGGTGGACGCGCTGCCCACGGGCGGTGTGATTGCCATTTCGTCGGAAACCGCGTCGTACGCGGTGGACGATGACCGGGTGGACGGCTTAAGGGTATCCATAAAAGACTCCGGTCCCGGCATTGCCGATGCGGCGCTGGCGCACCTGTTTACCCCGTGTTTTTCCACTCACGAGGGCGGGCGGGGGCTGTCGCTTTCGATCGCCTACCGGGTCGTGCGCGCCCACGGCGGCACGCTGCTGGCCCATAATCCGCCCGCAGGCGGAGCCGAGTTCACCCTGTTTTTGCCGTCCGTTCCGCCACGCAAGTTTCCGCCTCCCGCACCCACCCACGAATAACCGCAAGCCCGCCGTCCCAGAAGTCCGGCGCGGTGATATCCACCCCCAAGGGGCTAAGCAACTGCTCCGGGCGGCCGGTGCCACCTGCGGCAAGCAGTTCCAGATAGCGGGGCACAAAGGCGTCGCCTTCTTCCAGATAGCGGGCGTAGAGCGACAGCACCAGCAGCTCTCCATAGGCATAGGCGTAGCAGTAAAACGGCGTGTGGATGAAGTGCGGGATATAGCTCCACCAGCGGGCATAGTCGTCCCGCAGACAAAGCGCATCGCCAAACATGGGTCGGTTCACATCCATCCATAACGTGCCGATCCGTGCGGCGGTAAGCTCCCCCTCCTCCCGCCGGGCCGTGTGCGCGGCCTGTTCAAAGCGGGTCATGACCACCTGCCGGAACACGGTGGAAAACGTGTCTTCCAGCTTTCCGCACAGCAGCCCCAGGGCGGCGGCCGGATCGCTCTGCCGCGCCTTGAGGGCGGAAAACACCAGCATCTCCCCAAACACGCTGGCGGTTTCCGCCGTGGTGAGCGGGGTGTCGGCGCCAAAATAGCCTTTGTCCCGGGCCAGATACTGGTGAATACCGTGTCCCAGTTCGTGGGCCAGCACCATCACGTCCCGGGGGCGGCCCAGATAGTTGAGCATGACGTACGGATGGCGGGACGGCACCACCGGGTGGGAAAATGCGCCGCCCTGTTTGCCTTCCCGCACTTCGGCGTCGATCCAGCGCCGGGTGAAGAACAGTTCGGCGATTTCGGCCATGCGTGGCGAAAAGGCGCCAAAACTCTCCAGCACGATATCGCGGGCCTCGTCGAACGAAATTTGCCCCGGTGCCTCCAGCGGGGCGTACCGGTCATAGTCGTACAGATCGTCCACCTGCATGAGCGTGCGCTTGACCCGGTAGTAGTCGTGCACCATCGGAGATGCCTTGTCGCAGGAGGTGAGCAGGGCATCCACCGATTCCTGGGAAATTTCGTTCGACAGGTTCCGGGCCGTCATCGGCCCCGGCAGGGAACGGATACGGTCATCCGACGCATGGTCGGCCACCAGGGTGTTGAAGATGAAGGTGAGCAGCGGTTCCTGTTCGCTCAGCCCTTCTGTGAGCGCGTCGGCGGCGGCTTTGCGGGTATCGCGGACAGGGTCACTCAAAAGGGACAGGGTTTCCTCTTCGGACAGGTTGCGGGATTTGCCGTTTACTTCAACGTCAAAGCGTATTCGCGCCATGGTTTCGTCAAACAGCCGGGACAGCGCCCGAGCGCCGGTATTGGCCTTCAAATCCAGAATGATCTCTTCCCCCTCGGGACGCAGGTACGGCTTGAAGTCGCGCGCCTTGATCAGGTGGTGGCGGAAGCGGGCCAGTTCATCTGACCGGGTTAAGGGGTCGGCCAGTTCGTCCGGCAGGGCGGCCCACTCCAGGTCCAGAAACAGCATCCGGGCGCGAATGTCGGTGCTGGCCTCCTGTATCCGGGTATACAGCGCCTTGTGGGTATCCGCCCGCGTATCGCCCGCGAAAGTCAGGAAGGCAAAGGTGGAAAGGATGCCCAGCCCCTCGGATATCGCTTCCACTTCCGTCAGTGCGGTCGCCAGCTTTTCGGCGGAAATACCGCCTGCCACGGCGCCGCGCCAGGTGGACTCAAACGTCTCGGCGCGAGACGTTAACTGTGCCAGGTCCTGCCCGATCCGGGGATCGTCCGGACGGTCGTACAGGTCGGTCAGGTTCCAGGTGATTCCGGCGGCGGGCGAATCGGTCTTCGGCATGGGTTGTCCCTTACTTCAGGCGGGGTTGCTCATTATTTGATGAGGGTCTGTTCGCACAAACGGCAACGGCGATGTTGCTGCCGTTTGTGCGAACAGACCCTGGGCCACTATACTGCCAGTTCCAGCCACTGACAGCGGATTTATTTTCCGGCAATATTGAAAAGCGGAGTGACGCATGGCTCATGCTCATCACAAGGCCCAGGCCACGGAAAACGTGGCGGTCTGGGTGATTACCTGTTCGGACTCCCGCACCGAAGAGACCGACACCAGCGGCGCCCTCATCCGGGAGTTGCTGGAAAAGGACGGGCACCGGATCGCGGGGCACCAGATTGTGCCCGATGATCCGGAGCGTATTCGGGAGGCGATCACGGACGCCATGCAAAACGAGACGACCCGGGTGGTGATCACCAACGGCGGCACCGGCATCTCGGCCCGGGACTCCACCTACGAGGTGGTGACGGCGTTGCTGGACAAGCGCATCGACGGCTTTGGCGAATTGTTCCGCCAGTTGAGCTTTCAGGAGATCGGCTCGGCGGCGATGATGAGCCGCGCGGTGGCGGGGGTGTCTGGCAAGTGCGTGATCGTTTCGGTGCCCGGCTCCCGCGCGGCGGTGCGGCTGGCCATGGAAGCGCTGATCCTGCCGGAACTGCGCCACATGGCCTGGCTGGTGAAATAACCGGGTTTTGAGAATGGGGCCACAGTAACCGGATGAGTTCGGGGGGATTTATGAATATTCAACGGACCTGCCAGGAGGTCAAAAAAAGCCTGGATGAGGGCGATAAAATGGTGCTGCTCGACGTGCGCGAGGTGCCCGAACGCAGCTTTTGCGCTATCGACGGCAGTGTGCACATTCCCATGGGTGATGTGCCCACGCGGCTTTCCGAACTGAACCCGGACGCGCCCATCGTGGTGCTTTGCCACCACGGCGTGCGTAGCTTTCAGGTGGCCCATTACCTGAAAGCCAACGGGTTTGAAGAGGTGTACAATCTCGCGGGCGGCATCGACCAGTGGTCATTGACCGTAGACCCCGCCGTACCCCGCTACGGCTGACGCGGCTTGCCCAACACGGGCGCGGCCCCACGGATTGAGGATGATTTGACGCGCCATCTAACCATATCCCGCCCGCTCACCCGCAGACTCCGTCCACCTGCCCGTATATCCCCTTCCTGACTGACCATGCGTGTTTGTTACTTCGGCACCTATTCCGATCAGGAAGGGTATCCCATGAACCGCGTGCTGACCGCCGGCCTTGAAAAAGCCGGGGTCACGGTGATTCCGTGCCACGTGCGCGTCTGGGCCGATGCCGCCGACAAGATGGCCGGGGTAGGGGGGGGCGTTGGCATCGGACGGGCCTTGCGGCTGTTTGTCGCCTGGGTGCGATTGAGCATCCGCTTTTTTCGCATGCCCGATTACGATGTGCTGGTGGTGGGTTATGTGGGCCATCTGGATATCTTTCTGGCCCGCGCCCTGTCTGTATTCCGGCGCCGTCCGGTGGTGCTGAACGCGCTGATTTCCCTGTACGACACCGTGGTGGTGGATCGGCGCCTGGTGCCGCCCCGGAGCATGACCGCGCGCCTTTTGGCCTGGATAGACCGCACCGCCTTTGCCCTGGCCGACCGGGTGCTGATCGATACCCATACCCACGGCGAGCATCTGGGCAAGGCATACGGCGTGCCTGCGGCAAAGCGCATCCGGGTGCTGGTGGGGGCCGATCCCACGGGTCTGCCGGAATCACCTCCCGCTGCACCGGACGGGGGGCCGGTTACCGTGCTGTATTTTGGCACCTATATCGCCCTGCACGGGGTGCCCACAATTCTGGATGCAGCCGAGCGGCTTTCCGGTCGGGACGACATCCGCTTTGTCATGCTGGGCCGGGGCCAGGAACTGGAGGCGGCAAAAACCCGCGCGCACGGCCTTGCCAACGTGCGCTTTGACGATCGCTGGGTGGGTCGTAGCGAACTGCTTGCCGCCATCGCCGATTCCCACATCTGTCTGGGGGTATTCGGTCGCGGCGGCAAGGCGGGCCGGGTGATTCCGTGCAAGGTGTTTGACGCGCTGGCCATGGCCCGTCCGGTCATTACCGCCGATACCCCCGCCGCCCGTGAACTGCTGACGGATGGCAACGATGCCGTGCTGGTGCCACAGGCAGACGGCAAGGCCCTGGCCGATGCCATCGCCACTCTGGCAAAAAATGCCAAACGGCGGGAGGCGTTGGCACAGGCGGGCCGCAAGACCTTCACCGACCGGTGCGATACCGCGCCCATCGGGGAGGCCTTGATGGAGGCGCTGTCGCCCCTGTGCGACGGCAGGTAAGGGAAAAACTCTTCCCTGCGCGGATGGAAAAACGTTTCCATCCCCTTTATTTACAAGCCGTAACAAAAAAAACAAGGCGTGCCCGTTTACGTAGATGTACGGGTGGTTGCCTCCAGATGTGTGAAAAAATTTTCCTATAAGGGAACGAACGATTCCCTTTGTCCACGTGATGCTGCAACCCGTTTCCGCTTCCGGATCGAAAGCAAACCGGGCCGGGCTTTCCCAACAACCTCAATTGGTTGTGCATCATTCAAAACGGCGGGTTTGCGCCTGCGTGTAGCTCTCTGTAAACGGTACAGGGTTTGCATTCAGCTACATCACCTGCTCTGCGGGTAAGCGACAAATTTATCTTTCCTAATCGTCCGTGTCCGGGAAACCAGTTGATGAAGCACACCAAAATACCAACTTCCAGCCAACTCAGCTTGCGCGTGTTGTTACGGGCCGTTGCCCTGTGCCTGTTTGTGGGATTGCCCCTCAGCCTTGCCGCCTGTAGCGGTGGTGGTGGCGGGCCGGTTGGCACCGGTGGCGGCGGCGGTGGTGGCGATCTGAATTTTGAAAACCCGGACGAACAGGCGGATGACCGGGACCTGAACCCGGGGGACTCGGACACGATGGGACCCGCAAGCATTGCAAAGCTTACGGAACAGTTCATTCGGGTAGCGCCTGGTGGCGACCCGAATGATGCCGGGACGGCGGATATCCAATGATATTGGCAGTCGTGCAACCGTCCCGATTTGTAGAATTTCTGGTTTAAAAGCCGAACGAAAGGCGTTATGCAATGGGGTTCTTAGCGAACACTGGCAGCAAGAGTTTGAAACGGACCGGGTTGTTTACGGCCGCACTGGCCGCACTGGTCCTGAGCGCAGGCCCTGCAACCGCTGACGATCTTCCGGGCCACCCCATTGTGGATGACGTTTCGTCTTTCATCGCCCAGTACGATTCCACCGGAATTGACTACCGGGCCAACTTCGGCGATCTGGACCTTCTGGTGCTGCGCGAGCGCTATCACGCAGGACCCAACGACCTGAGCATATACAACAACACCCTGCTGAACCAGTTGTCGCTTAACCGCCCGAACCTGGTGGCCGATACGGATTGCTACCAGTCGATTCTGATCCGCTTCTATGACGCTGCGAGCGCCACCGTTTTCCGGCAGAGCCAGGGCAAGATCACCATCAACGACGGCCCCGGCACCGACGTACGCATCATTGGCGTGATCAGCGACGTGGACCCGAGTGTGGATGCCTACGATTCGCCGTACCTGATCGCCTCGGACAGCCACTTCCAGAATGTGGGTGTTCCGGGGGTATCCACCGGTATGGACGAGGTGCTGCAGGCAGCCACCTGGCGCCGGCTGGAAAGGGCGGGCGCTCCCCAGGATGCACTGAATTTCCTGCCCGGCGGCAAGGAACTGGAATTCTCCCTGGCCACCAGTGGCGGCGCGGACGACATCCGGGTCATTGTTGATTACGGTACCGGTTGCACGCCCACCACTTTCCCGGAAGGGGTGTCGTTCGATGTGGAACTGTACGACTCGCTGACCCTCACCAAGGGCATCAAGGTCGGCACCGTCGAATACGGCGAGGCCCTGGCGGTCCGTGATATTCCGCTTACCGCTTCCAGCGCCGCAACCTACTGGGAGTCGCCGATCCGCCTGCCGGACGTCAACTACTCCGGCATGGTCCGCAGCCGCGATCTGAACCCGGCTTACGGTGGCGACGACGACGACACCGCCATCTTCTGGGTCGTCGCCGATCCGTCGCTCAAACAGGGAGCCGGAACGGATGACATTTTCATCTACCTGCTGGATGGCGACATCGACGTGAACCCCAGTAGCGGAATTGACGATTGGGGCGCCGGTCCGCTCCCCCAAGCCGACTCGTTCTTCGAATATTCGCTGTACGGCGGCAATCTGGCGATCAATAACGACGATATTTATGGGGGTGGGAACGTCCTGGACCGCACTAGCGCTGCGGACCCGACGCCGAACCTCATTGGTACGGACGACTTTGACGGTACCCTGATCGACATCAATCCGAACCTGATTGACTCGCGGATGACGCTCAATACCCGGGACGACGTGGGGCCAGCGGACTGGCAGCTCAAGGACCGGGACTGGACGGTCATCGGCATCGACATGGACACCGACCCGGGCTTCGATGTGACCCTGGCGAGCGCTCCCAGGCTGTTCGCCCTGTTTGGCAAGCCGGTGACCCTCTACAAGTTCGTCATGGACGGACGCGATGTGGGTATCGAGGTGGCAGTGGGTCAGGCCCAGGACTTCAACCGCTTCCAGTTCGACGTTTCCACCAGCCCGAAAATATCAGGGGTACCGTATCCCAACGTGGGTGACTGCTTCGGCACCACCGTGGCTGATTGCGTGATTCCGTTTGCCTACGAGCTGGCCTTTGCCGGGCGGCCCAGTTCGCAGATTCCGGTCTACACCCAGACCTTCCTGTGGGTTCCCGAAAGCACCGGATCGCTGCACGAACTGGATGTTCAGACGCTTGACATGGATCAGGATACCATCGGTCCGGCAGACGTTCCGAACGCCTCCATCTCGATCCTCCCCCCCGGCACCACGCTGCTCAACACCCCTTTCGGTGACGGCACCACCTTCGAGAGTGGCGACCAGTACTACGGCGGCAGCTATTTCTGGACCAGCGTGAACCAGGGGCAACGGCAAAGCGGCTCGGCGGGCACCTTCCCGGTAAGCGGCAAGGACGGCCGCACCTGCGTATCGAACACGTCGGATCCCATCTGTTACGACACGAATGGAACCTCAGCCTGGGAGAACGGCCTGTGGGAGGCGATCATCGATCCGGTGGGGCTGGTCAACCCGTTCGGCCTGCGCGCGTTCTTCAATAACGACCCGCTGGCGCTGGCCAACGACCCGCTGGTGATGATTCCGGTACCGGCATCGCCCGATAGCGATCAGGACGGCGTATCGGATGTGGTGGATAACTGCCCGGACGTTCCGAACGGCCCGGATCTGGCCGACACCCCGGGTGACAACCAGTGGGATACCGATGGCGACGGCGTGGGCGACGCGTGCGACAATTGTAACCTCGCAAACCCGAACCAGACCGACAGCAACAACAACGGTATTGGCGATGCCTGCGAAGGGGCCGGGGACCAGGACGGTGACGGCGTACTGGACGGGGACGACAACTGCCCGGCCATCGCCAACCCGGGTCAGGAGGACACCGACGCCCATATGCCGCCCCCCAGCATCTGGTGCGACAGTTACCCGAACGGCTGTGACGCCCCGACCGACAATCCGGTAATGGGCAACGTATGTGACGATGACGATGACAACGACGGCGTGGACGACGTGGACGACAACTGTCCGGTCACCCTGAACGGCGCGGCTCAGGCGGCCGTTCCGGGCGTGGGCAACCAGACCGATTCCGACAACGACGGCGTTGGCGATGCCTGTCAGGCCGATGACGACAGCGATGGCGTACTGGACGGGGACGACAACTGTCCCACCGTGCCCAATGGCGGTCAGGCGGATAACGATGGCGACGGGCTGGGCGACGCCTGCGACACCGATGACGACAACGACAACGTGGACGACGGCGACGACAACTGCCCGACCGATGCCAACGAAAATCAGGACGATAACGATAACGACGGCCTGGGCGACGTGTGTGACCCGGACGACGATAACGACACCGTTCTGGATGGGGACGACAACTGTCAGTTCGTCGCCAACACAAACCAGGCCGACCTCAACCTCAATGGCATCGGCGACGCCTGTGAACCTGATGCCGACAGCGACGGCGTACCGGATGACTGGGACAACTGCCTGAATACCCCGAACGGCCCGCTGGGCGGCCCCAACGATCAGTTGGATACGGACGAAGACGGCTTCGGCGACGTGTGCGACGTATGCCCGTACACGGACGAGAACGACCTGTCCGATCACGATGGCGTGTGCGGACCGCCGGATGCGGACACGGGGGTGTCGATGCCGGCCTGCTGCGTGGGTGAATTCTGCGATCCGGGGCTGGACCCCACTGATCCGAATGCAGTCTGCTACGACAACTGCATTTCGGTGGCCAACGGCACCGCGGGCTCCATCTATGCGGGTGACGTTCAGCTGGACGCCGATGCCGACGGCATGGGCGACGCCTGTGACCTGTGCCCTGGCGCATACAACCCGCCGCAGGGCGACTTTGGCCTCCCGGATCCGTATGCGTGCGAGAACGATGACTCCGACGGCGACGGCGTGAACGATCCGTACGACAACTGCATCCTGGTGCCCAACCCCGGTCAGGAAGACGGCGACATGGACGCGGTGGGCGACGCCTGCGACCTGTGCCCGACCACATCCGACCCGCATCAGGGCGATCACGATCTGGACGGCATTGGCGATGCGTGCGACAGCTGCATCGACAGCATCGACGACCCCCTCTGCGACTTCGATGACGATGGTGTGGGCGATGGTCCCGATTCCTGTCCGCTCGATGCGAACACGGGTGTCGATACCGATAGCGATGGCGTGGACGATGCGTGTGACAACTGCATCGGCACCGCCAACGTCGATCAGTACGACCAGGATGGCGACGGCGTGGGCGATGCGTGTGACAACTGTGTCGGCGCGGCCAACGGGGGCCAGCTCAACTCGGATACCGACTCGTGGGGCGATATCTGCGATAACTGTGACCAAAAGGACAACGAGGATCAGGCGGACAATAATAGCGATGGCGTGGGGAATGTCTGTCAGAATGACGACGACGACGGCGACGGCCACCCGAACGACAGGGACAACTGCCCCAACATCAACAATCCGTGGCAGCACGATTGGGACGGTGACCAGATCGGCGATTACTGTGATCGCTGCATCGTGGTGCCGAACCCGAGCGGGCAGACCTTCGGGGCCGCCGCCCAGGACTGGGATGGCGATGGCGTGCCTGACGCGTGCGATGCGGACATTGATGGCGACGGTCAGGCCGACTTCGAGTACGACGAGTTCGGCAACCTGATCCTGAACGATGACGACGTGGACAACGATCACGTGCCCAACTGGGCCGATCCGGACGACCTCGATCACGATCACGATTACCGCAACGCCCGTAGCGGCGACCGGGCTGACCACAGCCGTTCAAGCCACCAGAACCGCGCGGACGACGTGCTGAACGGATTGGACAATAACTTCAATGGACTTGTCGATGAGAACGCCACCCCGTAAAACCGGAGAGGTTACGGGGTGGCATTAATCGGGGAACTCTCCACTCCCACAGGGTAGATATGCGCGGGCCCGGAAGCTTTCCGGGCCCGCTTTTTTTGTTCGGGGGGATTCGGGCCGCGCACGTTCCGGTGCGCCCCGCTTTTCCCGCCTCCGGTGGGATATACTCGCCCGCGTGCAAGCCATTTTCTGCAAATTATCACTACCGGGCTGTGTGTCATTCGTGAGGTGCCGATGGCCGGGAAGGTAGTCAAAGCCATCAAGTGGTCGCTTTTGTCTGCCGTGGTGTCGCGGCTGGCGCCGCCTGTGTTCACCATTATGCTGGCGCGTCTGCTGGCGCCCGAAGAGTTTGGCCTGGTGGCCATGGCGATGGTGGTGATCGCCTTTGTCACCATGTTTCAGGACATGGGCTTCCGCCCCGCGCTGGTGCAGCGTCAGGAGGTGGGCGAGGAGCTGAAAAACGCCGTGTTCTGGGGTACCGCCCTGTTTGGCGTGGTGTTTTTCCTGGCCCTGTACACACTGGCTCCGGCAGTCGGGCAGATGTACCGTTCGCCGGAAGTGGTGCCGGTACTCCGGGTGCTTGCCGTACTGTTTCTGATCACCCCGTTGGGAACGGTGCACGGGGCGCTGTTGGCGCGGGAACTGGACTTCCGCCGCCTGTTCTGGATCGAGCTGATCCCGGCCATCGTCCCCGGCGTGGTGGCCATCACCCTGGCCCTGGCGGGGCAGGGGGTATGGGCGCTGGTATGGGGCACCCTGGCCGGTGCGGGCGTGCGGGTGATCGGTCTGTGGCGGGCGGTGGCGTGGCGTCCGGGTGGCGGCGCCCATCTTCGCGAATGGCCGGGGTTGTTGCGTTTTGGCGGCTGGGTGTCGGTGGAGTCGATCCTCGGATGGTCGATTGCCTATGCGGATTTTTTGTTCGCCGGTCGCTACCTGGGGGCCGTTCAGGTGGGCTATTACCGCATGGGGGTCAGCCTGGTGCTGCTTCCGGCTCGAACCGTTGGTCTGAGCATGGGGCGCGTACTGTTTTCCGCCTTCAGCCGGGTACAGTCGGATATGCAGCAGGTGCGGGACGGGTTCGAGCGCTCGTTTCGGCTGGTGGCGCTGTTGATGGTGCCGGTGGCCGCCGTCGGCGTGGCGTATGCGGACCTGATCGTACCGCTGCTGCTGGGGGAAAAGTGGCATCCGGTGGTGGGGGTGGTGCAGATACTGGCTCCCGCAGGTGCGCTGGCCGCTCTGGCCAACGTGGCGCCGCCCCTCTACCGGGCCATCGGGCGGGTGACCATCATGCCCCGGTTTTTCATGGTGCGTGTGGCCGTGTCGGTGCCGGTCTATTGGCTGGCGGCCCAGCAGGGGCTCATGGATCTGGTCTGGGCCAAACTGCTCCTGACGCTCTGTTTTTTCCCGGTGAATATGTGGATCGCGGTGCGGGTGCTGGGCTCTCGCGTGGCCGCAGTGGCGTGGCCGATGGCCGTGGCGGCGGGCACTGCGGTGCTGGCGCTGGGGGTGGCCGGGTTCGTGGGTGGGATATTGCCCGAAAGCGCTTTGTGGTGGGCCTTCGGGGTGGAATTGCTGGTGTTCTCGGTTGTCTATCTGGGAGGCGCAAGCCTGCTGATGCCGGAGGCGCGCCGGGAGGTGGTGGGGCTTGTCCGTTCGTCGTTGTCGGGAGGGTGATATAATCCGGCCCCGGGTACCGATGTGGGACCTCCGTCCTTTTCGCAAGTGCCGATGCTTAGGGAGGTTAACCGTCGGAACCAGGGCGGTATGAGTCATGTGTGCCGCCGTTGCCAATCACCGCTTCCTGTTTATATGTGGCCTGCACCGTAGCGGCACGTCGCTGCTGTTCAAGTGCCTCAAGGAACACCCTGACATCAGCGGCTTCTCGGACACCGGCGTACCGGAGGACGAGGGGCAACATCTGCAATCCGTATATCCCGCAGGGGAGGCGTTTGGTGGCCCGGGGCGCTTCGGGTTCGATCCCGCCAGCTATCTGGATGAGACCTCCCCTCTGGTGACTGCTGAAAACCGCGATCGGCTATTCGCGGAATGGGCTGCCCACTGGGATCTGTCGCGTCCGGTGCTGCTGGAAAAGTCACCTCCCAATCTGGTGCGCGCCCGCTTCCTTCAAGCCCTGTTTCCGGAGAGCTGGTTTGTGACCATGACCCGGCACCCGGTGGCGGTGTCGCTGGCCACGCAGAAATGGTCGCGAACCGGTGATGTCTCCCTGCTTCGCCACTGGCTGCGTTGCCATGAGCGGTACCGGGCAGACGCGCCCGCGCTGAAACACCATCTGGAGGTGCGCTACGAAGACTTTGTCGCCGACCCGGAGGGGGTTCTGGGACGGGTCTACGACTTCGTCGGCCTGGAGCGCCGGGGGACGTCGGAGCGTGTGCGGTCCGACGTTAACGACAAGTACTTCGAGCAGTGGGAACAACCCCGGTCACTGTGGGGAGGGGTGCGACGGAGGCTGACCGGTGTCCGGTTCGAGGCACGTGTGCGCCGCTTCGGGTACAGCCTTTTCCACTTGCGGGAGTGACCGGGTGTGGGCGCACGGGTGCGTCCGTTCCGGCACCTTTGTTGCCCCGTCAAACTGGGGCGTTCCCGTCGTCCCCCCGGCAACGGAGCCTTTTTCCTCCCCTGCGAAGTGGAAATCCGTCGGCCCCATCCGGTAACCTGATTACATGCTTTCCCGTCTGATTTCGAATCTGTCGCCTGTGTGGTGGATGTGGCTGGGTGGCCTGGGCAGGTCTCTCGCCAACGCCCGGCAGCCTCTTTCTCCACCGGTGCTGATCATGTCCCTGCCGCGTAGCGGGTCCAGTTGGGTGGGCGATACCCTCGGGGCATCGCCGGGGGCCCTCTACCTGAGAGAGCCCATCAACCAGGTGCATACGGCCCGGCACCCCGACATCCCCACCGTGCATGAGGTGACGAAGGAAACCGTCAGTGCCACCTACCGGACCACCGCCGCCGACGCGTTGGGCGGCATGCCCGCCTTTCCGCGGGGAGTGGTTCACCGCACGGATCAGTGGCGTCTTTCCAGCCGCGCGCAACGGCGCCCCGTGGTCAAGGAGGTCAACCCCCTCGCCACCGCCTGGCTGGCGGAGAATTTCCGTCCGCGCATCATATTTCTCAGGCGGCACCCGGCGGCGGTAGCCCACTCCGTCCACCGCCAGGGGTGGACCGGTCTGGAACTTCGACGCCGCTTCCGGCCGGAGACGATGGAAAAATGGAACCTCGACCGCCCCGAGTTCACGCGTTCGTTCTGGACCCGCCACGGCGCCTTTCAGGCGATGGTCATGATCAAGACCATGGAGGCGCTGGAAGCTTACGGTGATTTTCTCCCGGTGTGTTACGAAACCGTGTGCGAGTCGCCGGTCGAGCAGTTTCGCGCCATGTACGAATACGCGGAGCTGCCGTGGAGCGACGAGGTGGAACGGATGGTGCTGTCGCGCTCCAGCTCCAACTCCCACGACCGGAGCGATACCTACGGCACTGCCCGCGACAGCCGGAAGATGATCGAGAGCTGGCGGCGGGATGTGGATGAAGCCAATCTGGCCGAAATCCGTGACACCTACCTGGCGCTGGATCCGCCCTTCTACGGTCCGGACAACTGGTAACCAAACCGGGTGGGGAGGGACTCAACCCGAGTGGGTCTCCCCGGAAATGCGCTTTAGCCGGATCAGGCACCGGTCGGGTGTAACCGGCGTAATGGTCTCCACCAGCCGGTCACCCGACATGGCGCACATGCGGCTTCCCGGGGGCGGTAGCACAAACTCAACATTGTATTTCCGGTACAGCCTCTCACGCTCGGTGGCCGGTGTGCCAGGATGGAGCATGGTGGCCGTGTTCTCCACCCGCTGTGCAAGATCGGCAATGACCCGGTTTGCATGATACGGATTGTGAATAGACACCACCCGGTTATTTAACAGAGCGGGAATCCGAAAACTCTCCTCTGGAGAGGCGAGAATAACCGCCCCCGGAGTCACAAGCGGGAGCAACTCAACCAGATATTCAAACTTTGAAAACAAGTCGTTGTGGTTAAACTCCCACCACGCCCGGTTTGCCTTTTGACGCAGAATCGGAGTCAGGATAACCAGTGCCAGAAAAGCGGCCACAACGCGGGTTCTGGAGCGCTGCATGATATGGAAAAATACCGCATATGCCCCGTAGGCGATGACGATCATCCCGACGGCCTCGGTGGTGCGCATTCCCCGCCAGATTGCCCATGCGGGAAGCACCTTGTTTGCCACCGGAAACAACAGGGGGTTGTATACGATGGAATAGATGAGCCCGAACCACGCCGCCAGGAGAATGGTGACAGTCCGCCCGGATTTGGCGAACCGCCACAGGCACCAGATTCCGAAAGAAATCCCGACAACCTGCATCATGGCCGTGCCCGATATTTCCAGCGCAAAAAAAGAGCCCGCATGCACCATGGTGAACTCACTGAAGTCCTGCATGTCGACCTTGAGGTTGTCGGGCAAAAAGTGAGTGTACAGGATAAACGGCAGGGGGATGCTGGCGGGAATCAGCAGTTTGTAATGCGCCAGATCCGGTTTTTGTGTCCCGGTTGAAAATGCCACGGATACGGTAACGGCCAAAAGCAGGAACAGAATCGCATAGACGGAAAAGAGCACATGGGTGGTGCCCATGATTGCCATGCAGGCCGTAACGATCCAGAACCACCTTTTCCCGTCTGTTTGCACGTACCGGCATATGGCGGCAATTGTGAGCGGGATCACGATCTTCCAGGCGATGTTATTAGGCTGAACTGTCAGCTTTGTACTATCTCCCTGCAGTACCATCCACAGGATCGCCGCCACAGAGGCAAACTGGAATGAACCGGACAACATCCTCGCCAGCGTGAACACCGCGAGGGCTGTCAGCACATTCAGGCTCAGGGCGGATGCGGACCAGAAGACGCTTGCCGGGAGGCCCGTTGAATAGGCTCCGATGGCCATCAGTGGGTGAGTCAGCGTGAGGTGGTAGCGGGATTCCGGGATATCCAGCCCGAAAAACGGGTCACCATAGCCAATCCAGTTGGACATGTTCATGGTGATTTTTGCCAGGTGCACCCAGGCATCGCCCTCCCCGGACCCGCCGATAGTCGCTGCAATGAGTGCAAACCCGCCCAGCGCCATATAGAAAGCCAGGTGAAAGTAAGTATCGAGCCCGTGCTTGTGGTGCTTTGACGGGGAGCCCCGCCGCCATGACCCGGTCTTTACCGTGCGGAGCACCTGGATGACGATGAACGCCCCGGTCCAGATCCAGAACAAGGCGGTCATCATTGGCACTGTCAGGCGGAACAGGTATGCGGAAAGAATGGCGGGAAGGAACACGGCCCCGCTGAGTACGAAGGCGAATGACCAGGCCGAACACCCGTCCCGATCCGTTGAGTCCGCTTCGAAGAAAAAGCGGTGATAGATGGCATGCCCCGGAACCAGAAAGGCCAACCAGAACAGGCTCACAAGGATCAGGTCCAGCACTTGGTGGCGTGACGCTCCATTTCGCTTATCTGTGAGAGAGGGAATCCAGCCGGGTAATCCAGCTGGGTCCTGCCTCTTACGGCGTACATCCCTGTCACCGATCTCCGGCAGGGGGTATTATGTGGCATTTTTCCTTGGTAAGGCCCTGCTCACTGTTGAAAAAGGGGCAAATACCTCAATTATTCTACGCAACTTTCCCGCTGATTTGAAAGTTGCACCCTGCACCCTGCACCCTGTAGTGTCCCCACGGTGGCGGCCCCGGTTTTTTTCCTGCGGCCCGTGGAGGGCGAAACGTCTGTTATAATAGGCAGATTATCTATGTTTGTTTTGACCCATTATTTCACGCTCCGCGTGGTTTCTTTGGCCCTTCATAACGAGGCCATGCCGTTTGTCCGCAAGCGGCTCTCCCCGCTGGCCGCGCATCCGCAAGGCCCGGCATGACCATGCCCGCAAAGGTACTCCTGATTGGCCTGGACGGCGGCACGTACAAGATACTGGAGCCGTTCGCGAAAGAGGGGCTGATCCCCAACCTTGCCCGCTTGATGGACGACGGCGCCAGCGGTATTTTGCGCTCCACCGTGCCGCCGATTTCGGCCCCGGCCTGGGCCACGTTCCAGACCGGCAAGCAGCCGGGCAAACACGGGCTGTTCAACTTTTTTGACCTGTCCGAAGAGGGGTACCGCACCAGCCACGATTTTCGCTCTTCCCGGGTGGTCAATCACGCCAGTATCCAGTCGGCCACGATATACGACTGCCTGCGGGAGGGCGGTAAGAAGGTCATCTCCATCAATATCCCGCTCACCTATCCCACACCGGAGGTGGACGGCTGCCTGATCAGCTGCTGGCTGTCTCCCCCCGGCTCCACGGAGTTCACCTGGCCCCGGTCGCTTGCCGACGAGATTCCCGACTACCGGGTGGATCAGAATTTCGGCGAGGGCATGTATGCGCTGACCCCCACGGGAAAAGAGCTGGACAGCGACTTTTTGATGGACGACCTGGCCGACATCCTGCAAAAACGGGCCGACGCCGCTTGCCAGTTCATGGTGGAAAAGCCGTGGGACGTTTGCATGATCTGCTTTACCGAAACGGATCGGCTGCACCATTACCTGTGGCGGGCGATCAACCCGAAGCATCCGGAATACAATTCGAAAAAGGTGGCCCATGAACGGGAGCGGTTCCGCCAGTTTTACCGCGACCTGGATGTACAGGTCGGTCGCTTGATGGAGACCGCTGGCGACGGCGTAAACACCATCATCATGTCCGACCACGGCTTTGATGCACCGCCCACCCGCCGCTATAACCTGTCGCACTGGATGGTGGAAAACGGCTGGCTGGTGACCACCGGCAAACAACCGGAGAAAGGGGCGGAAAAACAGCCGGAAGAGAGTGCATCGCCCGCCCCCAAAAGGGGCGGAAACAGCCCCCTGAAGTCGGTGGGCAAGCAGTTGTGGAAACGGCTGGTGCCCCCCAGCCTGCGCGACAAAGTTTATGCCCGCATGGGGTATGTGCCCACCCCGCAGGAGGTGGACTGGCAAGCCACCCGGGCCTGGTCGTTCGGGGTGAACAACAACCTGGGCGCCATCTGCATCAACGTGCGTACCGACGACGGCAACGGCTGCGTGGAGCCGGGGCCGGAAACCGACGCGTTGATCAACCGTATTGCCGACGGACTGAAATCGCTGACCGACCCGGAAAGCGGCAGAGCGGTGGTGCACCGTGTCACCCGCCGGGAAGAGGCGTATGACGGGCCGCACACGACGTCGTTCCCCCACCTGCTGGTGGAACTGGACCCGGATTTCGAGGCCGATTACGAGAGCGGTTTCGGCTTTAGCAACTACCGCATCGACCCGGAGACCATCTATCCAACCGGGCGGGGCAATCACCGTCCCGAAGGGATTTGCATGGCATCAGGGCCCGATATTTCGCCGGGAAAAAAGCCGGAATACGGGCTGGACTGCATCATGCCCACCTTGTTGCACTTGCTGGGCGTACCGGTGCCGGACGATGTGGACGGTACGGTGATGGAGGCGTTTTTAACCCCGGAAGCACAGGGCAGAAAAAGCAGCGCCGGAAGCGGAACCGTGGAACATAAATTTGCCGAGCCGACCCAGGAGGACGTGGAGGCGTTGCAGGACAAGTTGCGCGAACTGGGGTACATGTAAATGAGCCTGCCTGCCGCCCCTGCAAAAGAGTGCCGTAAGCGCACACCGCCGCCACAGGCATCGGTGAAACTGGAAAAATTAGCACCCCGCAATTGATGCCGGGCAAACGGATGGACCCGTGTTGTGAGTGTGACTCCCAAGGTTAGCGTCATCATCCGGTGTAAGAACGAGGCCACCGATATCGGCGGCGTGTTGTGCGGGCTGTTTTCACAACAGGTCGATTTTGCGTTTGAGGTCATCGCCGTGGATTCCGGCTCCACCGACGGCACCCTCGACATCCTGAAAAAATTTCCGGTGCGGGTGATCCACATTGCGCCCGAATCGTTCTCCTTTGGCGGTGCGCTGAACACCGGATGCCAGGCGGCAAAAGGCGAAATACTGCTGTCCCTGAGCGCCCATGTGTATCCGTGCAGCCGCCAGTGGCTGGCCCGCCACGTGCGCCACTTTGCTAATAAACAGGTGGCCGCCACCTGCCTCGGCACCCGACTGCTGTATCAGGATCGAAAGGCGTTCGAAGCCCGCCCGTTCGAAGGGTACGACAACGCCAACGGCGCATTTCGGGCCGCCCTGTGGCAGGAGCGCCCGTTCGATGAAGCACTGACCGGCACCGAAGACAAGGAGTGGGCGTACCACTTCCAGAAGGCCGGTCACATCGTCGTGTGCGATCCTGAACTTGCGGTGATTCATGAACATTTCACCGCCGGGACCATGGATATGATCCGCGATCGCTACATCCGTTCGTACCGGGAGTATGTGGCGTATGTGGCCTTCATGCCCCGCTGGCGGTTGTTCGTCTCCCTGTTCCGCCGGATGCTGGACCGGGGCGTTCCCCGCAACCGGGAATCGCTGGCATGGTATGTTGGCGCGTGCATGGGCATGCTCAGAGGATAGGGCGCGCCATGATGAAGCGCACGCAGGTCGTCTGTGTCTGAGGGGAAGCGGTGATTTCAGTTGTTGTCAGCACCCGTAACCGGCCGGAGATGGTCATCCGCTGTGTCCGGTCCATTGTGGCGGCGGCCACAAAAGACCTGACAGAGTTGATCGTGGTGGACCAGAGCACCGGACCCAGGGCCGATCTGGAAAAGGTGGTGGGGCCAAAATCCGCCCGCACGTTTGGCTTTACCCACATCGCCACCGACACCGTGGGGTTATCCCGTTCCCGCAACATCGGCATTGCCGCAAGCTGTGGCGAACTGGTGGCGGCGACCGACGACGACTGCGTGGTGGAGCCGGACTGGGTGGCGGCGATTGCCGCGGCCTTTAAAAAATCGCCGGACCTGACCGTTTTGTGCGGGCGCGTGATGCCCATGGGAGAGGCTCCGCCGGGGATGTTTCCGGTTTCCGTCCGTACCAGTGCAACGTTTGCCGTGCTGCCCCGGAGTGCCGATCCGTCAAAATTTGGCTCGGGCAACAACCTTGTCTTTAAAAGAGATGCCCTGGAGGCCGTGGGGGGGTACGACGAACGACTGGGTGCGGGCACGCCGGTGCCGTCGGCAGATGACAGCGAACTGCTCTACCGGTTTATGCACGCCGGCGCGTACATGGTCTACGACCCGGCCCCAACCGTCCAGCACGAGTCGTGGCGCGGGTCCGAAGAAACACTGAAACTGGCGTGGAACTACGCCATCGGCTCCGCCGTTTACCTCACCCGTGAGGTGGTCGGTCGAGGGGATACGGTGGCGCTCAAAATTCTTGCCGGGCGCACGCTCAGGTGGGTCTGGTTGCTTGCCGGGGCGGTGGCGCTGGGCAAACCGGGCCAGCGGCGCACCGCGCTCAGGCACCTGTCCGGCATTGGCCAGGGGATCTGGGCGGTGCTTACAAAAAATCCTCGTTTCGGGATTACCCGTGAGTGGATTCACCGTCAACCGAAGGGGCCATCATGAGCACCCGCACGGCAGCCCATTTTCCGGCTTCTACAGACGATCCGTATCTGGTGCAGCTTGGTGAAGCGCTTGCCGCAGACGGCTGTCAGGTCGACCCGTCGGCCCGCATGTCCCTGCTCTGGCTACTACGCCATCGAGGACAGGTGCTGCACTTTCACTGGCCGTCCATCCATTACGAAACCGGTCGCTGGGGGCCGATCCGGTCGGGGCTTGTACGCGCCGTGGCCCTGACCCGATTTATCGTCTGGCTGTCGTGTGCCCGGTTGCTGGGTTGCAAACTGGTATGGACCGCCCACAACCTGAGGCCCCACGGCCCCCATCGGCGGCTTTACGACACGGAGCGTTACCTGACCTGTAAATACCTGTGGCACGGTGTCATTGTCAACTGCCCGAAGGTGGAAAAAGATGTGCGGGAGCAACAGGGCTTAAAGGGACCCGAGGTG
>CBDUXI010000016.1:0-42972 GCA_965371175.1 uncultured bacterium | reverse complement strand
TTCAGATCGGTGAAGCCGCTTAAAAACGGGGCGATGCGGGAGCGGGGGGGGCTGGGCGGGGCCGGGCCACGGCCAAATATTTCGGCCTCGGTCAGATAGGCCTGGCCATCGGCCATGAGCCCTGCCGACAGATCGCCGGTGACCACGTGTATGCAGCCTTCCGGCACGGGCGTTTCCATTTTTTCACGGATATCGTGTTCGGCAAGGATGCCGACAAACGCCTCGGCGCGGGCGGTATCCGGGCAGGCGATGGTGACCTCTGCACTGTGCGCCAGATCGCGCAGGCGGGTAAAGCGGTCGGCAAACCCCTCCCCCGTGTGTTCCCCGCCACTTTCAATGCGGCCAAAGCCAAGATTTGCCGCCGTGCGCCACGGAGACTCTTCGTCTTTTGCGTCCGCGGCCTGTGGGTCCAGCGCCAGGGTGAGGCGCTTTCCGATCAACTGCTCCAGGGTGACAAACAGGGTGTCCACCTCGGGCACGATGGTGCCCCGGTCTGCCTCGTCGGCCATGGCCTCGGTGGCCTTACGCAGCATGCCGCGGGCGGCGGCATGGACGGTTTCCTCGTCGATCAGCACAATGCGGATATCGTCCGGCAGATAATCGGTGACTGTGTCCATGGGGTCGGCAAAAAAGAACGGTGCCCAGGTTTCAATGCCGTGGGTGCGGGGCGTACGGGTGAGACGCCCGGTTTCCAGGGTGATGGCCGCCTCGTCCAGATTGCGCGCCCGGGCAATCTCCGTCACCTGCTCTTTGGCCCAGTAGATCATGTCTGGATCGTCCGGCAGTTCCGTTACCGGTGCGATCAGCACGGCTGCAAGCGGAACCGTAGAGCGCTGGGTGACCGGATCGAACCCGCGCACGGTATCCACCTCGTCGCCGAACCACTCGATGCGGACCGGGTCGCTCAAATGAGCGGGGTACACATCCAGAATATCGCCCCGGATGGCGAACTGCCCCGGCTGCTGCACCTCGGACGCCGCCCGGTAGCCGATGGCGGAAAGCCGTTCAGAAAGTCCGGACGGGTCCAGCACGACGCCTTTTTTCAGGCGCAGGCAAAAGCCTGCCAGCGTCTTTTTTGGCGGCAGTCGGTGCAGTACGGCGGCCACCTCCGCCACCAGTATGGGTGCGGGATCGGATGCAGCCAGCATGAGGGCCGCCATACGCTGCCCGGCGATTTCCGGGAGCGGCGAGGCAAATTCGTGGGGCAGGGTTTCCCAGGCGGGAAACGGCAGCGGTGGAGGAATGTCCAGAAGCCGTGAAAACAGGGTCAGATCGGCAGTGACCTGTGCGGCCTCTGCGGCGCTGGCGGTCAGGATCAGGGTGGGCGTGGGGGCGATCGCAACCAGGCGCGAGATTAACAGTGCGCGGGCGGAGGAGGCGGCGGTCACACGGCGCACCTGTCCCTGCTCGATTTTTTTTGCCAGGGATGTGAAAGACGCGCCCATTTACAGGGCAGGTATTGTACGGGAGGTTTCGCCCCGCCGCTACCAGACCGAAGCGCCGAGGCTGTCCTTGCCGTTATCGTTGGCGATGATGGCGCCGGGGATGGTGCCGCCGTTTCCAAGGCCGATTTCGGTGACGGGGAAGTCGGTATCCCACCAGGCGGCACCGCTCCAGTCGCCAAACAGCACGTAGGCGCGGCCCACATCGCCGAACAGGGAACTGCCCAGATCGTTGTTGGGTGCGCCGAAGATCAGGTCGGACCCGCCGTCGCCGTTGACGTCGCTTGTCATGTGCAGGCCGATGCCCATCCAGTCGTTGAAATTCTGGCCAAAGATGCGCGCGTCCCAGACCGCGTTTAAGGTGGCTGCGCCCCGGTGGATTTCCACCATGCCCAGATCGCCCTCAGTACCGGTGCCGCTGGTATCCGCCCCGCCCTGATCGGAGAACGGCACCCCCACAGCCAGATCGGCATAGCCGTCCGTGTCCAGGTCGGCGCCGCCGGACAGGGCGGTGCCAAACGCCTCGTTGGCGGTGGCGCCGCTCAATGTCAGGCTGACTGTTACGGCCGGCACCAGACCGCCGGCAAAGATACCCACCTGCCCCTGGCTGGGGATGGCAATGTCCCATGCGGGGCTGCCCGCGGCAAATTCGTCGAACCCGTCTCCATCCATGTCGCCCGCGCCGGAAACGCTGGCCCCGAAGTGGGCATCGGCCCGCTCGCCGTAGACGATCAGGTCGGCCACCGCATCTACGGCGGGGCCGCCGTAATAGATGACCGCGCGTCCCGCATCGACGGTTGGCGGCAGACCGGGCTTATCGGCCAGGGGGCCGCCCACGGCCAGATCGTCGTAACCGTCGCCGTTTATGTCAAAGCCGCCGTCGATCGCGGAACCAAAGTTTTCCAGCGCTTCTTCTCCGGTCAGAATCAGGTCGGGCACGGTATCGGGGACGTCGCCGCCAAAGAAGACATATAGCCTTCCTGCGTCGGTCAGTTCATCCGTATCGCTGTTCGCATCGTACAGCCATGCGCCAATGGCCATATCGTCGTAGCCGTCGGCGTTCAGATCAAAGCCCGAACGCACCACCACGCCAAAGCCGTCGCCGGTGTTTTGCCCTTTCAAAATCAGGTCCGGGGTGCTGTCCGGGGTGACGGAACCAAAGTAAAGGTAGGCGGCTCCGGTGTCTCTTTCGGTGGCATTCACCCGGTGCGCGCCCACCAGAATGTCGGCAAAGCCGTCGCCGTTTACGTCGCCCGTGGCGGTGGAAATACCGAATTCCCCCCCGGCTTCCGGCCCGGTAATGCTTAAGCCCACCGGCTCCTTGACGGCATCTCCCACGGTGATGCCGCCAAATACCAGGTCGATGCGTCCCCGGTTGTCCTGGGTGACGGTGTCCTGCCCGCCGTCGTCCCCTGGCACCCCCGCGATCATTTCGGACAGGCCGTCTCCGTCCACATCGGTGGGCACGGTGCCGATCACAAACGACCAGGTGGGGCCAAAGCTGGTTTCGCCCCCGACTTTGCGGGTGGCGACCCGCCAGTAGTGGGTACCCGCCGGGATGCTTGTATAGGTGGCCCACGGCACCAGCAGGGTGGGGGTGGCGTCAAATTCCGGTGCGCCGTCAAAGGACGGGTCGGTAGACACCTGCAGCAGATAGTCGTTGATGTTCACGTCCGCAGGTCGGGTCCATACCATCTGCACGTCCGGACCTTCCAGCCGTTGCCGGTTTAAAGGGAATATGGGCCGGGATGTCAGGGTGGGCGTGCTGAGGCGGGTGACGTTCACCACGGTGGCAGCAGATACGTTGCCTGCGGCATCAAACAGGGTAAACGACAGGGCATTGGCTCCGTTGCCAAGCGGTACGTTTGCGGCAAAGCCGGTGGTGGCATCTGCCGGCACCAGCAATTTTCCGTTCAGGCGCACGCCGCTGCCGGCCTCTTTGGTGCCGGTCATGTCCACGCTGCCATTTGCCGTGTCTGCGGGGTCGGCCACGGTGGGGGCGGCGGGGGGCGTGCTGTCGCGGATGAGCTCCAGGTCCACGCTGGCCGAGCGGTTGGCGGTGGAGCTGATGGCCCGGAAGGTAAACGTGTGGTCGCCCTCGGTGGGCAAATCGAGGCTGGTAGTCCAGAACCGGTCGCAGCCGACAGGGATGACTTCCACCCCGTCGATGGTGATGGCCGTATCCGGGTAGCGCTCGCCCGAAATGGGCAGTGTGGTCAGGTTGGTGGTGGTGGGAAAACTGCCAAACACAGGGGCGGGCGGGGTTTCCAGCGGCTGCTCTCCGCCCCCGCACAGGCGGGTGCCGGTGACATCGCCGCAGCCGGCAACAAGCAAGGTTACAAACAGTAAAAGGAACCGGTACCGCACAACACCTCTACGTAATCAACACGTCACAACGGCCTGCCGGTTTTCCGTTAGCGGAGGGTGACACGGCACGGCCAAAACGGGTCTAATCACCGTAAAAAGAGAGAAAAGACCCCAACCGGCAGAAAATAGAGCAAAACACGCGCCAAACAGGTGGGTATCCGCGTGTTTTTGCGGGAAAATCCCTCTTTCGGGGTAATAGGAAGCGGCATGGAACAGTTACGAGAGCGCCTGCACCGAATCGACGGCAAGGGGTACGGGGCCTACAAGGACATTCGGGGCGATTATGCTTTCGACCGCTTCCGGCTGGTGATCGACCACGTGCAGGGCGACCCGTTTGCCGCCCCGTCGCGCATTCGCGTGCAGGTGCCCCACGAAACAGCAGGCTTTCCACCTGAACTATCTGACGGCAAGGTGCGCCGGGTGGCCCTGTGCGACTATCTGGCCCGCGCCGTCGTGCGCGCCATCAGAGGTACCGCCCGAGGGCAGCGCGGCATGGGCAAAAGTGGGGAGATCGCCATTTGCCCCGTCACCCAGCAGGTGCTGGAACGCAGCAACGTGGTGGTAACCGAATTCCATGTGGAGGCGCGTCTGACCGTGGGCCTGCCCGCCCGGGGCCGCACCGTGCTGGGGCGGGAGGCGGCGGCCATGCTGCTGGATGAACTTCCCCAAATTGTGGAAAAGTCGCTCCTGTTTGGGAAACTGGACAAAAAAGCCGTTAAAACCCACGTGGAAACCGTGGAAGACCAGCACCATCTGAGAGGTTGGCTGGATGAAAACGACTGCGTGGCGTTTGTGGCCGATGGCGCCATGTTGCCCCGAAAAAGCGGGGTGGACGAGCGCCCGTTAAAAGGCGGCGTGCCGTTTGCCGCCCCCGACAGCTTGCGGGTGACGGTGGATCTGCCCAACCGGGGGCAGGTCCACGGCATGGGCATCCCGAAAGGGGTCACCCTGATCGTCGGCGGCGGTTTTCACGGCAAGAGCACCCTGCTGAACGCGCTGGAGTTCGGTGTGTACAACCACATCCCCCACGACGGCCGCGAACAGGTGGCAGCCGACCCCACGGCGGTGAAGGTGCGGGCGGAAGATGGCCGGGCGGTGACCCGTGTGAATATTTCGCCGTTTATCGACAACCTGCCGTTCGGCAAGGACACATCTGAATTTTCCACCGAAAACGCCTCCGGCAGCACCAGTCAGGCGGCAGGCATTATCGAGGCGCTGGAGTGCGAAAGCCGCCTGCTGTTGATTGACGAAGACACCAGCGCCACCAATTTCATGATTCGTGACCAACGCATGCAACAGCTGGTGGAAGACGCCAAGGAACCGATTACGCCGCTCCTGTTTCGGGTGCGCGAACTGTATGAAAAACAAGGAGTTTCCAGCGTAATCGTGATGGGTGGCTCCGGCGACTATTTTGCCGTGGCCGACACGGTGATCATGATGGACCGCTACGCCCCCGCCGACGTGACCCAAAAAGCGCGGGAGTTGGCCGACCCCGAAGCGCTCCGGACCGCGGGCACGCCGTTTTCTCTGGGTTTGTCGACCCGCAAGCCGGACCCCATCTCGGCAAGAAAGGGGAAGCGGGAGACAAAAATCGATGTGCGGGGGCGGGGCACATTGCAGTACGGCGTGCACACCGTCGACCTGTCTTTAGTGGCGCAGATTGCAGATAGCGCCCAGACCCGCGCCATCGGCTGGCTGATCCACCGGTATGCAAAAAAGTACGAAAGCGGGTCGAAAAATCTGGTGGAAGGGCTGCGGCAGGCGCTGGCCGAGGTACAGGAGGACGGCCTGGACGGCCTGACCCCGTGGATCACGGGGGATCTGGCGCTGCCCCGGCTGTTTGAACTGGCGGCGGCGGTCAACCGGGTGCGGGGCGGGGGCCAGTTGTAAAGACAAGGGGCACGGTTCAGACGCTGGCCGGCATCTCCCCCCAGGCGCTGGTTTCGGTGGGGGTTTTCAGTGCCAGATCCCGGGCCTCGCGGAACATGTCGTGTACGTAGCGGGGGCGGGCGATGGACTCGAAGCGGGCGCCAACGATGCGCATCTCGGCCTTCGTCCCCCGCCCGGGGAGGCGGATCTGCACCTCCTCTTCGGTGCCGAAGAGGATGGTGCCGGTGTCGTCGCGATGCTGTGTCAGGGAGATGCGTTCAATCTGCTTGAGATCGAAGGACGTTACCCGCTGTGTGCGCCAGCCGGAGAGGATCAGTGCCCGGCGGTCGGTCAGGCCGTACAGGATATGGCGGCGGCGCAGCACCTCCGCCAGAAAACGGCCCGTCAGCAGGTACAGGCCGTACACGGCAAACGGGATGGAAAGCACCAGCTGCTGGGGGGCGGCTCCCGCCTTATAGGCGTTCCAGGCCCACGCCACCGAAAGCACCACCCACATCAGCCCGGAAAGGGCGGCAATCCCGTCCGCGCCGTGCACCAGCAACCCCTGTTTGGGACGGTCGGCCCACATCAGGCTTTCGTTCCCCTCGAGGACCCGCTGGACGATCAGGCTTGGGTGCAGGTGTTCCATACTGTAAATATACACCCGTACGCGGGTCAGTCCGCCAGTTGCTCCATCGCCTCCCGCGCCAGCAAAATCAGGCTGGACGTGGGCACCGCGCCGGAAATGACCTGTTCGCCAATGACAAACGTGGGCACGCCGGTGACGCCGTGTTTGCGGGCGGCGGCGTAGTTTTCGCGTAAGGCATCCTCAAACTCCGGTTCGATCAGCGCGCGCTCGAAATCAGCTTCTTCCATGCCCGCGTTCAACGCAATCTGGCGCAGCACGTCCGGGTCGGAGAAATTCTTGCCCTGACTGAAAAAAGCGTGGAACAGCCCTTCGTGCAATTCGCGGAACACCTCTGCATCCACCTGTTTGGCCGCTTCCGCCACCAGCAGTGCCTTGTGGGAGTTAAACGTGTGGGTGCGCTCGGCCAGTACCAGCCCCTCTTCTGCGGCCATGTTGCCCAGATGCATCATCATCTTGTCCCACACATCCGGCGGGTAGCCCAGTTCGGATAGCGCCATGCCTTGCGGCGGGGTTTCCGGGTGAATCTCCACCCCGCGCCACGTCACCTGCACGTCAAACTGCTCTTCCAGCCTTGCGATGCGCCGCTCGCCTATGTAGCAGAACGGACATACATAGTCGGAATAGACAGTCACCTGCAGTCTGGGCAGACAATCATTGGCCATGGTCCCTCCCCCTTTTCAAATAAATTTGATCACCCGTTGGGCACGGTTCCACCCTCTTTGAGCCGTTCCCATACATCCAATGTAGCATGCTTTCAGACAGACTCCCGTGGCGCGGCGCATCCGCTTTTTTCGTGCCGGTTACCAGAAACTCTCGCGAATACCGTCCACCACGTACTGCACAGAAAGGGCCGCCAGCACCAGCCCGAGGATGCGGCTGACCGCGTTGGCGCCGGTCTCTCCCAGGCGGCGCATAATCGTATCGGCAGACAGCAGGGCCAGCAGCACCAGCCCGAGTACCAGCAGCATCACCCCGATGGTGGAGGCGAATACCAGCGTGCCTTCGGGCCGGTCGGCAAACAGCAGCACGGTGGTCATGGCTCCGGGTCCTGCAATCAGCGGGAACGCCAGGGGAAACACGGAAATATCGGTGTGGGCTTCCGCCTCGGCCCGCTCCGCACGGGTGGTGGAGCGCAGGCCGGTCTGGCGGGCGTAGATCATGTCGATGGAAAGCATAAACAGCAGGATGCCGCCGGCGATGCGAAACGCCGGCACGCCAATGCCGAACGCCTGCAGAAAGCCGTGGCCGATGAACGAAAAAATCAGCAGGATCACGCTGGCGAACCCCACCCCCAGCAGGGCCATACGCTTTTGATAGGCGCGGTTGCCCTTATGGGTAATGGCCCAGAAGATGGGGGCCATGCCCAGTGGGTCCAGCACCAGAAAAAAGACGACCAGTTCGTTGATCAGCCGATCGGTCATGCGCGCCCCCCCTGTTTATTCCGAAGACCTCCCCTGAACCAGAGTATACGGGCAAAAAATGGATGAGCGTCTGCAAAATCCGTCGGGCGGACCGGGTGCGGCCCCGCACCGCGCCCCGGTCCGCCCATGGTGAAAACCCCGTTACGGCAACAGCGGACACTCAAAGTAGAGGGTGGTGTCCATCACCGTCAGGTGGCCATCGGCCTCGTGGGCCAGGATTTCCGCCTCACTGGCAAGCTCCATGGCGATATTGCCAAAGCCGTCTCCCAGTGCTTCCACTCCGGCGGCGGTAAACATCACCGCCTTCACTGCCCAGCGGCCGCCGTTGTAGTCGGTGTCGCCGGGCTTTGCCGCCGAGACCGGACGCTGGCCGTTCAACCCGCTCATGTCGAACGCGTACAGGGCGTCGGTGGTGCGCTCAGGGGGGGCGGTAAAGGTGGCCGGGGTGATGATGGTGCTGTACAGGTCGCCGTCGGCCCAGATCACGTCGGCCACGCGGGTGGCCCCGGCGTGGGCGTTGGTTGCGCCCACAAACGCCAGCATGCCGATGGCTGCCAGAAACAGTGCGATGGATGATTTCATTGTTTACTCTCCCAAATTGAAACGGCCCGGCGAAAAGCATCTCCGCCGGGGTCGTTTTGTGAATATTGGGAGATAGCCTGAAGGATGCCGGTAACGGCCAAATAACAGCTATGTAAAGATTGGGTAAACGGCTCAGACGGGCACGGTAAACCAGATGCGGGTGGATTCGGCATCGCTTTCGGCCCCCACCTGCCCGCCGTGGGCCTCCACCAGTTGTTTGACGATGGCAAGGCCAATACCTGCGCCGCCGCTTTCTCTGGAGCGGGATTTATCCACCCGGTAAAAACGCTCGAATATCAACGGCAGGTCGTCTTTGGGGATGCCGTCGCCGGAGTTGCTGACCACAAAGCGCATGCCGTGCGCGTCCGGTTCGTACGCAATAGTGACGGCGCCGCCTGCGGGGGTATATTGCCAGGCGTTCTGGATCAGGTTGCGGACCACCTGCAACAACTGGTCGCGGTCAGCGGCAAGGCTCTTTTGGCCTGGTTCGCCGCGCATTTGCACCGTGATGCCCTTGGCGTCAAACCGGGGTTGGAACAGCTCCAGCACTTCGGCGGTAAGGTTTGGCAGATCAACCGGTTCGCGCGTCAGGTATTTGTGGGCGGCGTCGGCACGGGTCAACTGGCTTAAATCGGCCACCAGATTCACCAGCCGCAGCACCTCCTCCTGCAACATGTCGAATATTTCCGGGGTGGGCTGCACCACGCCGTCCTTCATGCCTTCCAGATAGCCGCGCACGTTGGTGAGCGGGGTGCGCAGTTCGTGGGCCACGTCCGACACCATGGTTTTGCGCAACTGTTCGATGCGCTCCAGATCGTCGGCCATACGGTTAAAGGAGCGGGCCAGAGCGCCCACCTCGTCGCGGGAGTTGGTGTGGACGCGGGAGGCGTAATCGCCAGTGGCGATGCGCTCGGTTACCGCCGACATGTCCGCAAGCGGTGCAAGCACCCGGCGGGTGAGCAGGTAGCTCACGCCCACCGCCAGCGTCAGCCCCCCGGCGCTGGCCCACAAAATGTACCGGTGCACCGACTCCACAAACATGCTGTGGGTTTCCGCCGGGTTCACGTGATAGCGGTCCATCAGCACCATAAAATAGTCGGCGGCCAGATAGTCGATGGCCAGCCAGATCACCGCAATCACCCCCACGATCAGCGGGATGTTGATGGCCAGCAGCTTGAAAATCAGGCGGGACTTCACGGGTCCGCCTGCCGATCAGCAAACCGGTAGCCGGTGCCGCGCACGGTCAGCACCAGGCGGGGGATCGCGGGTTCCGGCTCGATCTTGCGCCGCAGCCGGCCGATGTGCACGTCCACCACCCGGTCGATCACCACCTCATCGTGTTCGTGCAGATGGTCGAGCAGTTGTGCTCGGGTAAACACCTGGCCCGGCGCACGCATCAGCACATACAGCAGGGTGTATTCCGAGTGGGTGAGGGAAATTTCCTTGCCGTTTCGGGTGACCCGGTGTTTTTCCGGAACCAGTTTCAGCCCCGCATGGGTGAGGGTTTCGCCATCTCCTGCGGCTTCCCGGCCCGCCTGTTTTTCCGCCCGGCGCAGGATGGCTTTCACCCGTTCGACCAACTCCCGCGGACTGAACGGCTTGACCACATAGTCGTCCGCGCCCATGGACAGGCCCGCCACCCGATCGATCTCTTCCTCTCTGGCGGTGAGCATCAGGATGGGCAGGTCGGAGGTTTTGCGAATCCGGCGGCAGATTTCCCAGCCGTCCATGCCGGGCAGCATCAAATCCAGAATGACCATGACCGGCTGGTGTTGGGCAATCAGGTCCAGCGCCCGGCTGCCGTCTTTTGTCAGCACCGGCTGGAATCCCTCCCGTTTCAGGTAGCGGGCCACCAGTGCGGCGATGTTGGGGTCGTCCTCGGCAACTAGGATGGTGTGGGGATCGTGATTCATGGGCGCGCCTTACAGGCAGTCCAACATAGCACAGCCGAAGTTTGTTCCCGTCAGGTGATGGCCACCAGCGTAAGTCCCCCCACGGCGAGGGCCAGCCCGGCCCACTGCCAGCGCCCCAGCCGTTCGTGCAGGTAGATCCACGCCAGGGTGACGGTAATCAGCGGGATGGTGCTGGACACCGGGGCCACCAGCGACAACAGGGTACGGGTGAGGGCCTCGCAAAAAAAGATAAACGCGGCGGCATCCAGCAGCCCCGCAGCCAGCAGCGTCAGCCGCACTTCCTTTGGCGGCATCCGCAGCTTGCCCACGGCCAGCAGCCCTGCCCCCAGCACCAGCGCGCCAATCACCCGCACGGTAAGGGCCACGGTTTCCGGCGCAACCTGTTCCACCGACAGCTTCATGCCAAACAGCGACAGGCCGAACAGCACCATGCAGATCACCGCCGGAAGTACCCCCAGCCGGTGGGTATGGTCCGGCAGCGGGACGTTGCCCCGGATGGACAACAGGATCACGCCAAACAGCACCATGACAATGCCGCCGTACTGCCACGGCAGCGGCCGCTCTCCCAGCACGATGAGGGCCAGGGTGATGGGAATGACCGAGTTGCCTGCGACAATGGGGGAGACCACCGACAGCATGCCCACCTGCAACGCCCGGTACAGGGCCATATAGCCCCCCAGCGCCAGCAGCGCGGTGGTGATCAGCAGGCCAGCGGAATCTTTGGCGGGTAGAGAAATCCCTTGCGGCAGCGCATAGACCGCCACCCCCACGCCGCCGATGGCCAGCACCATGAACAGGGTGTAGCTGTCGCCCACCTTGCGGGTGGCGTCCCGGGCGATAAAGTCGGCAATGCCCCAGCACAGGGCAGCCAGCATTCCGAAGGTGAGCCCGGTGAGGGCCGGGGTCACGTTGCCGGATGCCTTTCGGTGATGACCCGGCCTGCGGCAATGTCGGCCTCGGCCTCCATCAGCCGGGCCGGTGTGCCCAGATCGTTCCAGTAGCCGTGGTGCACAAAGGCACGCAAGGTTTCCCCGGCGGCAAGCGCCTTCATATAGGTGTCGGTAATGGGGAACTCGCCCCCATGGTCGGGCATATACTCAAAAATTCTGGGCGACAGCACCTGCACGCCGGTGAACATCATCTCCTGGGTGGCGCCGCCGGTATTGACCGTCAGAAAGCGGCGGATGCGCCCGTGATCGTCCGGGGCGATTACACCGTAGTCCCTGGCCCTTGGGTCGGGCCGCAACACCAGCGTGGCCAGCGGCTCATGCTGCAAATGGTCGCGCAGGAGCGCCTCCAGATCCAGGTCCATGAGAATATCGCTGTTGATCATCAAAAACGGCCCGTCTGCCACCAACTGCGGGCACTCATTTTTGACGCCCAGCAGGCCGCCACCGGTGCCGAGGATGGTCTCTTCCGGGTGGTAGTCGAGGGCAAAGCCCCAGCGGCTGCCGTCACCCAGATTTTCGGGCAGCAGATGGCCCAGATGGTGGCTGTTCATGTGCACGTGGCGGATGCCGGCCTCAGACATCAAATCCAGCACCCGCTCCACCATGGGGCGGCCCCCCACGGGCACCAGCGGCTTGGGGATTTTTGCGGTAACCGGGCGCAGGCGTAAGCCCTTTCCCGCTGCAAGTAGCATGGCCTGGGTAATCTGTGTCATCAGGGGGAAAACCCTTTCTCGTACCGGCTGAGCACTTCGGCCAGCGGGGACAGGTCGTCATAAGCGTATAGCAGCCAGCGGGCGCGGGCAATACAGGTGGGCACATCGTCCAGAAAGGCCGGGTTGCCCTTGACCCGGTCGATATAAACAAACCGCCCGGCGGCCTTGAGCAGCCGTTGAAAGGCGGTGAGGGCAAGCGCCCGGGGAAAGTCCATGCCCAGACTGACCGGCGCCTGGGCCCAGTAGCGAGCGGTCAGGTCGGACGGCACCTCTTCGGGCAGGGTAACGTACGGATCCCATAAAAGCGAGGCCAGATCGTAGGTGGCAGGCCCCATCAGGGCGTCCTGAAAATCGATCATCGCCAATCGCCCGTCGGCTTTCACCATCAGGTTGCGGCTGTGGTAATCCCGGTGCACCAGCACTGTGGGCTGGGCGCAGATTTCATCGGTGATCCGCTTAAACTGTTCGGTCAGCACTTTGCGCTCGGCAGCAGATATCTTGACGTCATAAAGCGCCTCGATGCCGTACTCCACATAGTGATCGAACTCCCACAAAAACAACTCGGGGGTGTACTGGCGGTGCAGGGCCACGCAGCCGTCATCCAGCAGGGTGTCCTTTTGCAGGGCGGCCAGATGGTCCACCGCTTCCCAGTACAGGGCGGTGATCTCCTCTTCCGACTTGCCGGAAATGGCGGCCATCAGACTGGTATCGCCCAGGTCTTCCAGCAGAATCAGGCCGTCGTCCAGGTTTTTCCCCACGATCTTTGGCACCGGTGCGCCGCCCTGTGCCAGATAGCGCTGCATGTTTAAAAACGGCAGTTCGTCCACCGGTACGGAGCCGGTGACGGCTTCCTCGCTCTGCTTAAACCCTTCCGCATCGGCCATCTGCATCAGGATGTAGCTGACGCCGCGCTGGTGCACGCGAAAGTAGCGGCGGTTACTGGCATCGCCGGCAAGCGCGTCCAGCTTGAGCGGGGCGGTGTTTGGCAGGAGTTTGGCGACGCTGGCTTCCAGGGACATCGATGATACCTAACGGGCGGTGCCTGAAGGGGGACGGAAAAGACGGTCTATACCCTATCGGGCGGGCGGGCATCGGCCATTATGAACGAACCGGCAGCGGGAATAAACCGCAGACCGTGCGGGCCATTTCGTAATGTGATTTTCGGCGCTAATATAAAAAAACGGGGGGATGCGGCCATTTTATCCGAAAAGGCTCTTGAGCTGCCGGCAGGAGAGGGCTTCGCATGCAAAACGACCACACAGAACGGGTGCCGCGTACCCGCCCCCGCACACGCGGGCTTGCCCTTGCGCTTGCGGTGCTGCTTGCCGCCGGGGCCTCCGGGTGCGGGCGGGCCTACTCCTCCCTGTCGGCCATGGAGATGCACCAGGCTGAAGTGGCGTATGCCGCGCGCATCTGCACACCGCCCCCGGTGCCGGCGGAAGTGGTGAAGGCGCCGTCGGGCGTTCAGGAGAAAACTGCCGTATTGGAGATGGGGGCACTGCCCGACACCGTGCTGGTGGCCATTCCCCGCGCCATGCTGCCGGAGTTGCCACCGGTGATTCAGGCCGAACTGTCCGACACCGTGCATGTGGACTTGCCCCGCGCGGTGCTTGCGGAGATGCCGCTGAGTTTTCTGATCGAGCTGCCGCTGGCCTCGCTTGCAGACCTGCCGCCGACCATTCGGGTGGAACTGGCTCGCACGGTGCTGGAAGACCTGCCTCCGGAAATCATTGCAGAGTTGCCGCCCACCATCTTCGTGGAGTTGCCCCGCCACGTGCTTAGGGCATTGCCGCCGGTGATTCTGGCCACCATCCCCGCGCGTTTTCTGGTGGACGATGCGCCCACGGAACTCGTGGCGCTGCCTCCCACAGAACTGGATGAATGGGACGAAGAGGCGTCGGAGCCGATGTTCCCACCCATCCCCGGAGACGAATTGGTGGAACTCCCCGCAGATGAATCCGTGGAGTTTCCCGCGGACGAATTTGTGGAAACCACGGCAGACGAACAGGACGATTGGATCATCGTTGACCCGGTGGAAGATGTCCCGGATGAGTGGGTGAGCCTGCCCGTAGCGGAACCGGTGGATGCCTTGCCGGAAGAGATGGTCGCCCTGCCGGTGGCAGAGGCTGCGTTCGTGGGAAAATTGCCGGAAGAGCTTGTGGAAGCTCTCGCCGCTTTACCGCCGGACCCGGCCAGTCCGGCTGCGGCCAAACTTGCGGAGCTAACCCGGAGCGCACCGGGGAAACAGCTTGGCACCGTGGTGCCCGAACTGGACGGCGAGTCCGTTGCGGCGCTGCCTCCGGTGTGGCCGCCGGAGGCGTCGTTCGGCCAGCTTGAGGAAAAAATTTCCACCGATCGGGTGGATCCATATCAGGACGACCCGGAACCGGTTGCCCCGGAGGTGCTTGCGGCGCTGCCTCCCGCCTGGCCCCCTGCAACCTACACCGCCGAGCCAGATACGGAAGAACAGACCCGTCCGCAGCAGACGGCTGCGGCGGATCCGGAACCCCTCACCCGGGAAATGATCGCGGCCCTGCCACCGGTCTGGCCGTCGACAAAACGGGAAGCCAGAGGCCGGGGTGATGAGCTTGATGAATCGGTCGACCTCCGGTCGTCCAGGCTGTCCCGGGAAGATATTGCGGCCCTGCCCCCGGCGTGGCCGCCGGACAAGCGCGCCAGGCCGAAGGCTGTGGCCCCGGACCGGTCGGAGGCACCCGCCATCCAGCCCAGAAAGCTATCGCGTGAGGAAATAGCGGCTCTGCCCTCGGTCTGGCCGCCGGACAAGCGCGGCAGGGTTTCAGCCGCAGAGGAAAGAGGAGAGGGCGCACGTCAGGCACGGCCGAAGGGGCCTCCTGCGCCCAGGCCGGAAGTCGTTGCCGTCACCGTCGAAATCTGCTGGCCCGGCTGCTAACACACCTGCCGGCGTGCCCTGCCACTCACGGTTTTGTAAACAGATTCCCGTTTTCCACCTGCCGGGCAAAGCGGGTGGTGTACAGGTAGTACAACATGCGGAAGGTGGGGGCAAAGTTTGTATCGCTTCGGGCGATTAGATCTTCCACCTCATCCAGCGTATAAAACGCGCCGCTTTCCACCTCGTCCGGATTGGGAACCGGCTCGTGGTTCGTGCGAGAGATGTAGAAGCGCACATGCTCCCAGCCGTTGTCGAAGGTGGCGGAAAGCTCCCCCACGTGGAACATTTCGTGCTGTTCGGCACTCAGGCTTAATTCCTCTTCCATTTCGCGCACGGCGCTTTCGTGGTAGCCCTCGCCCGCGTTCACATGCCCTGCGGCGGACGAGTCGTGGGCGCCGGGAAACGTCTCTTTATTATCGGCGCGCTTCTGGATATACAGCCGCCCCCCGTGATCCACCAGAAATATATGCACCGAGCGGTGCATCAGCCCCTGATCGTGAATTTCCCTGCGGGTGGCCTGACCGGTCACATTATTGTGCGCATCCACCACGTCCAGAATTTCGTGATCGGTGGGGTAGGCTTTGGGGGCGTCGGGCATCTGGTTCATGGGGACATTATCGCCGCCGGGCGGCGGTACGGTCCAGCGGGCGGTTGCGAATGGGAGGGCGGGTTGATATGTTGTGTCCCGCATTTTTCGCCGGAGGAACTGGCCGATGGGTGTGCCGGGGGAGAAAAATTGATTTTGGCGTGGCGGCGGGGTGCGTGGATGGCGGGGTGCGTGGCCGCGTGCCTGCTGGCCACAACGGCGGCATATGCCGCCGAAGACGTAGAGAAGTCAAAACGAAACTCCGTATTTGTGTCCCACGAAAGAGGCCGCGATACCGATTTGGAGGCGCACAGCATCGGACTGTGGGTCGACACCCGGTCCCGCTACGTTAACCTCTCTCCCGCGATTTTCGCTTCGGGCGGCGATGGTGAAGCGGCCCTCGGCCTGGAAGTTTCGGCGGGGCTTTCGCTGCCGTATTTTTTGACGCCCTATGCCGGCGCCGGTGTGCTTGGCGCCTTCACCATTGGTACGTACGGCGGCCTTGGGCTGGGGGTCGAGTCTTTTGTGCAGTGGGGCGGCATGCTGCGCGTGCGCCGTGTGTGGGCGTTTTATGGGCGGCGGGATTACGCTGACAACTTCACCATCGCCCGTGGCGACCGCAATGACTACGCGGCCTTTGGCCTGAGTTTTCCGTTTTGACGGTGGGGTGGACACGGCCCCCCGGCAACCCCCATGACAACGCAGTTGGGGTATTTGCGGTCCCCCTCACCGTGGCGTAGCCTCCGGTGGATACTCGCCGCCGGTCAACGCCCCGTTTACCGCTGCGGGCCGTGCCCGCTAGAAAAGGCCGACGATTTTTCCGTCCCCGTCAATATCCACCCGTTCGCCCGCCGGGCGGGACGGCAGGCCCGGCATGGTGCGGATGTCGCCGGCCAGGGCATACAGGAACCCCGCCCCTGCGCTCACCCGGATGTCGCGGATGGGGAAGGTAAAGCCCGAAGGGCGGTTCAGCAGTTTGGGGTCGTGCGACAGCGACAGGTGGGTTTTGGCGATGCATACGGGGTAGTCGCCCAGCCCCTGTGCGTTTAATTGCTCGATCGATTTTTTTGCCTTGGGCGAAAATTCCACCCCGTCCGCGCCGTAGATTTTGGTGGCCACGGCTCCCACCTTGTCCTCGATGGAATCGGTGGACTCGTACAGGAATTTGAACTGGCCCGGTTTTTCCGCCGCCGTCACCACGGCGCGGGCCAGATCGGCAGCGCCTTCGCCCCCTTCGGCCCAGTGGTTGCTGGTGACCGCCTCCACATCCACTTCCCGGCACAGCTTCTGGATAACGGCCACCTCGTTTGCCGTATCGGTGGGAAAACTGTTGATGCACACCACCGGCGGCACGCCGAAGTGCCGGACGTTTTCGATCTGCTTGAGCAGGTTCTGGCAGCCTTTTTCCACCGCCGCCACGTTTTCGGTCAGCAACTCTTCCGAGAGCGGCTTTCCGGCCACAATCCGGCCCACGCCGCCGTGCATCTTGAGCGCCCGGATGGTGGCCACAATCACCACCGCATCGGGCACCAGCCCGGAATAGCGGCACTTGATGTTCATAAATTTTTCGCACCCCATGTCGGCCCCGAACCCGGATTCGGTTACCACATAGTCGGCGCACTTGAGGGCGATCTGATCGGCCAGCACGCTGCTGTTGCCGTGGGCGATGTTGGCGAACGGTCCGCAGTGGACGAACGCCGGGGTGTTTTCCACCGTCTGCACCAGATTGGGCATGATGGCATCTTTCAGCAGCACCGCCATGGCCCCGGCGCACTTCAGGTCTTCGGCGGTGACTGGCTTGCCGCTGGTATCGGTGCCGATCACCATGCGCCCCAGCCGTTCCCGCAGGTCGGTCAGCGACGTGGTGAGGGCCAGCACCGCCATCACTTCGCTGGCCACGGTAATATCGAAATGGCTTTCCCGGGGCACGCCGTCCACCTTGCCGCCCAGGCCGATCACCGTGTTACGCAAGGCCCGGTCGGAAATATCCACCACCCGGTTCCAGGTGATGGAATGGGGCTGGATGTTCAGCCGGTTGCCGTGGTGCAGGTGGTTGTCGATAAAGGCGGAAAGCAGGTTGTGGGCGGCCCCGATGGCGTGAATATCGCCGGTGAAGTGGAGGTTGAAATCCTCCATCGGCACCACCTGGGAGTACCCCCCCCCGGCGGCCCCGCCCTTGATGCCGAACACCGGCCCCAAAGACGGCTGGCGGATGGTGATGGCGGCGTTCTTGCCAATCACGTTCAGGCCCATGCCCAGCCCCACCGTGGTGGTGGTCTTGCCTTCCCCCAGTGGGGTGGGGGTAATGGCGGTCACGTCGATGTATTTGCCGTTGGGCTTGTCTTTAAGCCGTTCCAGCACATCCAGATGCACCTTGGCCTTGTGGCGGCCGTACAACTCCAGTTCGTCTTCGGAAAGTCCCAGTTTTCCGGCAATTTCGGTAATCGGCAACTGGCGCGCCGCCTGGGCGATTTCGATATCGGACGGAACGGGCATGGGGTGTCTCCACAAGTAGCCGACCGGGTCACACCGGCTCGAACGGGTTGGTAAATACAACAAGGCGTAAAAAAAATCTCGTAGGCGATTCTTGCCAGACGCCGGGCGAGTGTCAAGTGAAACGCGGGCGGAAGACGTTTGCCTTATCTTCCTGCCGGGGATGACCGATAAGTGCGCATAAGAGGAATGGGCGATTCCAATACCCTAGCGTAAGGCAGCAAAAACATGGCGATCAGAGGGACGTTCAAGGAATTCAGTGTTTCCGACATTATCCAGTTGATTCACTACCAGAAGAAGACTGGACGGCTCACGGTCCACCATAAAGGGACGATCTGGACGATAGGGTTCGAAAAAGGCGCGATTGCCCTGGCCAGCAGCGACGAGAAGGGGATGCCCCGGCTGGGTGAAATCCTGGTCCGGCAGGGCTACCTTGACCGGGAGTCGCTGGCCGAGGCGCTCCGGCAGCAGGAAGACCGCCCACGTCCGCTGGGACGGGTGCTGGAAGAGATGAACGCCGTCTCCCATGACGACATCGCCCGCGCCCTCAATTTCCAGATTCAGGAAACCGCCCTGAACCTGTTTTTCCATCAGGAGGGGGAATACATGTTCGAGCGGGTGCCGATCAGTTACGACACCAACTACATCACCCCCATCAACACCGAGTTTGTGCTCATGGAGGGTGCCCGCCGGGTGGACGAATGGCCCGCCATCCGCCGCATCGTAAAGGGTGCCAACTCCGTGTTCTCCCAGAGCGACGCCGCCGCCTCCAAAAAGGACGGCCTTTCCCCAAGCCAGCAGACGGTGCTTGCGGTCATAGACGGCAAGGTAACCGTGGCCGACATGGTGCTGAACCTCAACATGGGCCTGTTTGAAACCTGCAACACCCTGTCGGGTCTTACGGGCGAGGCGTGCATCATCCTGACCACATCGGGCACCAGTGACTTCAAGGATCCGGTCACCGGCGATATGCTGGAATCGGACGCCAACGTCGTCCCGGTAGCGGCTGGCGCGGCTGCGGATGATGACGCCCCGGATGAAGGTTCCTCCGGCGACAGCGGCTCCGACTGGTAAACGGTCTCTTTACAACCTTATCTTTAAGGGAACGCCCCGGCCGTCACTGGCGGCGACGTGCCCCCGTGCCCAAAGGGACCGGTCCGGACTTTTTTCCGGCCCTTTTTTTACCCCGTGTCCGGGGTAAAACCGGCCCGTCCGAACCGCCTTTTCATTGACAGGCAGGCGACTTCCCCCATATCCTAAGCCGTTTCCTTGCTACATGATTGAGGCCGCCGGGCCACAAACAGTTAATTTGAGAATTGTATACCTGTGACGAACGAATCGCCGTTCAATACGATTGAAGAGGCCATCCAGGCCATTCGTCAGGGCCAGATGGTTATTCTGGTGGATGACGAGCAGCGCGAAAACGAAGGCGACCTGGTCATTGCCGCCGAGGATGTTACCCCCGAGGCCGTCAACTTCATGGCCAAAGAGGGGCGCGGCCTGATCTGCCTGTCGCTCACCGAAGAGCAGGTCCAGCGGCTGCACCTACCGCCCATGAGCACGGTCAACACCTCACCGTTTGAGACCGCATTTACCGTTTCCATTGAGGCCAGAGAAGGCACCACCACCGGCATTTCCGCCGCTGATCGGGCCGTCACCATCAAAAAGGCGTGCGATCCCGAGTGCCAGCCCCACGATCTGGTGCGGCCGGGGCATATTTTTCCGTTAAAAGCCGTTGCCGGTGGCGTACTGCGCCGGGCGGGGCAGACCGAAGGGTCGGTGGACCTGGCCCGGCTGGCGGGCAAAATCCCCGCCGGGGTGATCTGCGAAATCATGAACGACGACGGCACCATGGCCCGGGTGCCCGATCTGGTTGAGTTCAAAAAACGCCACGATCTGCCTTTGGTGACCATTCAGGATCTGATCGCCTATCGCATGTGCCACGAAAGCCTGGTCACCCGCTGTGCCGAGGCGAAACTGCCCACCGACTACGGCGAGTTCACCGCCATCGTCTACGAAAACGCCATCGACCACGAAAACCATGTGGCGCTGGTGAAGGGCGATATCAGCCAGGGCACGCCGCTGGTGCGGGTCCACTCCGGCTGTCTGACGGGCGATGTATTCTCTTCCCGGCGCTGTGATTGTCAGGCGCAACTGCACTTTGCCATGCAGGCCATCGAGCAGCACGGCTGCGGGGTGGTACTGTACATGCAGCAGGAAGGGCGGGGCATCGGTCTGGTCAACAAACTGCGCGCCTACGCCTTGCAGGATGAGGGGTTGGATACGGTGGAAGCCAACGAAAAACTGGGCTTCAAGCCCGATCTGCGGGACTACGGCATCGGCGCCCAGATCCTGACCGATCTGGGCCTGAGAAAAATCCGGCTGATGACCAACAACCCCCGCAAAATCGTGGGGCTGGGCGGGTATCACCTGGAAGTGGTGGAGCGGGTCCCTATCGAGATCGACCCGGAAGAGGCCAACCGCAGCTACCTGAAAACCAAAAAGACCAAACTGGTCCACATGCTCAGAAACGTATAGGGGATTTCCATGCCGACCTATGTGGAAGGGCAGCTTGCTGGCGGCGGACGGTACGGATTGATCGTCTCCCGCTTTAACAGTCTGATTACCGAGTCGCTCCTTGCCGGGTGTCTGGACGGTCTGAGCCGTAGCGGTGTGGCCGATCACGACATTACCGTGGTGCGGGTGCCGGGGGCGTTTGAAATGCCGGTCGTGGCCCGCAAGATGGCGGCTTCCGGCAGGCACGACTGCCTGATCGGGCTGGGCGCGGTCATCCGTGGCGGCACCCCCCATTTTGATTATGTGGCGTCCGAGGTGACCAAAGGGCTGGCCCAGGTTTCCATGGAAACCGGCGTGCCGGTGGTCAACGCCGTGGTCACCACCGATACCATTGAACAGGCAGTGGAACGGGCGGGCACCAAGGCCGGAAATAAAGGTTTCGATGCCGCCCGCGGGGCCATCGAAATGGTCAATCTGATGGGACAGTTGGGGTAAATTCGTGGGACTTCGGCGTAAGGCCAGGGAGTGCAGTCTGCAACTTCTGTTTGCCAGGGAAAGCAGCCCGATGGGAGCGGAAGCCGTGGCTTCCTTCTGGGAGGCCGCCGAGGCACCGGACGGGGCGCGTGCCTACGCCGAAAAACTGACCGCCCTGACTCAGGAACACCAGGCCGACATCGACAAAACCATCGCCTCCTGCGCCGATAACTGGACGGTGGACCGCATGGGCCGGGTGGATCGCAACGTATTGCGGCTGGCCGTGGCCGAGCTGTTTCACATCGACGATGTGCCGTCCCGGGTCACCATGGATGAAGCGGTCGAAATCGCCAAGCGGTTCGGCGGGGAGGATTCCAGCCGGTTTGTAAACGGCGTGCTGGACCGGGTGGTGCGGGAGGCGGCGGAACGTATTATCGAGCCGCCGTCCGTGGGCACCAAGGCTTCCTGAAGCGTCTTTTCCACCCAGGGATTTTTTGCATGATTGAACGCTATACAAGAGAAGAAATGGGCCGCCTGTGGACCGCCGAGGCCCGCTTTGGCTACATGCTCGACGTGGAAATATTTGCCCTGGAGGCGCTGGCCCAGCGCGGGATTGTGCCTGCCAGCGTGCCCAAAGAGGTGCGAAAAAAGGCGACCATCAATACCGGGCGTATCGCCGAGATCGAGGCGGTCACCCGCCACGACGTGATTGCCTTTGTGACCTCGGTCACCGAAAACCTTTCCGCCGCAGCCAAGCAGTGGACCCACTGGGGGCTGACCAGTTCCGACGTGCTCGATACGGCGCTGGGTATGCAGATGCGCGACGCGGCCACCCTGCTGCTGACCGATCTGGACGGCCTGATGGAAGCGGTCAAAACCCGCGCCATGGAAGCCAAAAATTTTCCGAGTGTGGGCCGCTCCCACGGCATTCACGGCGAGCCGATTTCGTTCGGGCTCAAGTTTGCCGGCTGGTATGCGGAACTGTCCCGCAACCGGGAACGGCTGGCTTCCGCAGGCGCGCGGGTGGCGGCGGGGGCGGTATCCGGCGCCGTGGGCACGTTTGCTCATCTGGACCCTTCTATAGAAGGCGATATCTGCCGCTCCGCCGGCTTGCTGCCGGAGCCGTGCTCCACTCAGGTGGTGCCCCGGGACCGGCATGCGGAGTTTTTGCAGACCATCGCCCTGGTGGGGGCGGGGGTGGAGCGCATCGCCACAGAGATTCGCCACCTGCAACGCACCGAAGTGCTGGAGGCGGAAGAGGGCTTCAGGAAGGGCCAGAAAGGCTCATCCGCCATGCCCCACAAGCGCAACCCGATCGGCTCCGAAAACCTGTCGGGCCTGGCCCGCGTGCTGCGCGGCAACGCCCAGGCGGCCTTGGAGAACGTCGCCCTGTGGCACGAGCGCGATATCTCCCATTCGTCGGTGGAACGGATCATCCTGCCCGATTCGTGCATTCTTCTGGACTACATGCTCACCCGCATGACCCGCATCGTGAACAACCTGACCCTGTACCCGGAACACATGCAGAAAAATCTGGAGCTGACCGGCGGGCTGGTCTATTCCCAGCGGGTGCTGCTGGCCCTTACCGAGGCGGGTGCGCCCCGGGACGACGCCTATGTGATAGTGCAAAAAAACGCCATGGCGGCGTGGAAGGAGCGCGGCTCGTTTGCCGACCGGTTGAAAAACGATGCCGACGTGGCAAATTATATGGATGCCGAAGCAGTGGATGCCTGCTTCGATCCGGCGTATTATCTTCGCCACGTCGATGCCATTTATGAGCGGGTGTTTGGCGCGGCCTGATTGCCGTCTTTTTTTCTGGAGCGAACGGTAGCAAAACATGGAAAAACGGGAACAACTGTACGAAGGCAAGGCCAAGATCATCTACGCCACGGACGATCCGGATCTGGTCATCCAGTATTTCAAGGATGAAGCCACGGCTTTCGACGGCAAAAAAAAGGGCATCATCACCAACAAGGGGGTGATCAACAACCGTATCAGCGAGCGGCTGTTCCGCATGCTGGAGGAACACGGCCTCAAAACCCATCTGGTGGAACACCTGTCCGAGCGGGAAATGCTGGTCAAAAAACTGGATATCATCATGGTAGAGATGATCGGCCGGAACGTTGCGGCGGGGTCGCTGGCCAAGCGAATCGGCGTGGAAGAGGGCACCAAATTAAGGGTGCCGATCGTCGAAACCTACTACAAGTCGGACGAGTTGGGCGACCCCATGCTGTGCGACGAGCACGTTTTCATGATGGAGCTTGCCACCCCCGAACAGTTGCACGCCATGCGCGAGAGCACGCGCCTGATCAATACCCACCTGACGGCCTTTTTTGCCGACAGGGGCATCCGTCTGGTGGACTTTAAAGTGGAGTTTGGCCTGCACCACGGCGAGGTGCTGCTGGGAGATGAAATCTGCCCCGACACCTGCCGTCTGTGGGACATGGAAACCGACGAAAAACTGGACAAGGACCGCTTCCGCCGCGACCTGGGCAAGCTGGAAGAAACCTACGCCGAAGTGGCCCGTCGAGTGTGTGAACAGTAATAAATGAATCCGGAGATTTCATGAAAGCAACCGTAACCGTCACCTTCAAAAACGGCGTACTGGAACCTCAGGGCAAGGCCGTTTTGCATTCTCTGCACAGCCTGGGATACGACGGCGTCACCGATGTGCGGGTGGGCAAGCTGATCGAAGTGGAGATGGAAGATGGCGACAAGAAAAAGGCCGAAAAAGACCTGACTGCCATGTGCGAAGAGCTGCTCGCCAGCCCGGTGATCGAAAACTACGCCATCAAGATCGACTGATCCCGGTGGTCACGCCCATTTTTTGGGGGCCATGACAACCCCATCCGACAGTACCGAACAGACCGGCGTACTGCTGGTCAATCTGGGCACCCCGGACGCCCCCACGCCAAAAGCCGTACGGCGCTATCTCAAACAATTTTTGTGGGACCCACGGGTGGTGGACCTGTCCCGACCTGTGTGGTGGCTGATCCTGAACGGCATCGTCCTGAGGCTCCGGCCGAAAAGGTCGGCGGCCCTGTACCAAAAAGTATGGACCGAAGAGGGCTCACCGTTATTGGTTACCAGCCAGAACCAGCGCCGCTGGGTGGAGGCGGGTCTGGCCGAAAAAACGGGAGGCCCGGTGAAGGTGGCGCTGGGCATGCGCTACGGCACCCCGAATCTAACAGACGGCCTGTCCGGGCTTGTTCGGGCCGGGTGCACAAAGGTGGTGGTTCTGCCCCTGTTTCCCCAGCACTCCATCAGCACCACCGGCAGCGTGGAAGCCGCTATCATCGAAGCGCAGGACACCATGGCCGACCCGCCGGAAACCGATGTGATTCCGTTCTATTTTGACCATCCGGGCTACATCGCCGCCCTGGCCGCATCGGTCAGGGAAAGCTGGAAAAAAGAGGGCACGCCAGACCGGCTGATGATGTCGTTTCACGGCACCCCCAAACGCTACCGCAACCAGAAGGGCGACCGCTATTTCGGCCAGTGCGGAGCCACCGCCCACAAGCTGGCGGAGGCGCTGAACCTGCCGGACGACAAGTGGCTACTGTGTTTCCAGTCCCGCTTCGGATGGGAGGAATGGCTCACCCCGTACACCGACGGCACCTTAAAAAAATGGGGCAGGGAAGGTATCAAAAATGTCGATATCATCTGCCCCGGATTTGCCGCCGACTGCCTGGAAACCCTGGAGGAAATCGCCATCACCAACGCCAAACTGTTTGAGGCGGCAGGCGGCAAAAAACTGCGCTACATCCCCGCCCTGAACGACCGGGCCGACCACATGGCGGCACTGGTGGACATGCTGGCCGAACGGTTGTCTGTCTAATTTAAAAATCGTTAAAAATCAATTTGTTATTCCGCTGTGTCATCCGGCATTGACAGCCGGTGTTTGCGGTATTAATCAATAAGTAGGAGGGCTGCGTGTAAACGGTCGCCTTGTGGGGGAAAAAGGTGGCATGACATAAAGGAGGGCCATGTGATGACCATGCGCGATCTGATGCGTTGGAACCGGGGCGTTCCGGTCGGCAGGACCGAGGATACCCCGTTCTACGCTCTGCAGGATGAAATGCACCGGATGTTTGGTGACCTTTTCGGCCACGGCTTTACCGGCCCCGCCTTTACCCGGCTGGGATGGCCGGAAGGCGGCTACGCCCCGAAGGTAGAGGTGGAAGAGACCGACAAAGGCTTTACCGTAAAGGCCGAAATGCCCGGTATGACGGAAAAGGACATTGAGGTCACCCTGGCCAGGGAGTTCCTGACCATCAAGGGTGAAAAGAAGGAGGAAACCGAGCACAAGGAAGGGAACTATTTCCGCACCGAGCGCACGTTCGGGCGCTTCCACCGGGTGGTGCCGCTGCCTCTCGAGGTGGTGACCGACAAGGTGGACGCCACGTTCAAGAACGGCGTGCTCACGGTGAAACTCACCCGGGCGGAACCGGCCAAGGGGGAGATCACCCATGTGGAGATCAAGGCCGCGTAACCCGGCCTTAGGTTTCGGGGTAAACGAGGCACGGCCTCCCGCTTTGGAGTATCGACTCCGGCGGGGGGCCGTTTTGTTTGCCCCTTTACAACGGCCGTTTGCTGGTTAAACAAAGGGGGCGGAGGGAACTCCATTATAAATAATAAGGTCTTGATAAATAAAGAGTTATCCGGCGTTACAAACCGCCGGGGGAGCAGTCAAAAATGGATTTGAACCGGTTAACCCAAAAGGCCCGCGAGGCCACGGCGGCGGCCCAGGACAAGGCCGTCGCATCCAGTCATCAAGAGGTGGACGGCGAGCACCTGCTCTACGCCCTGGCTACCCAGCAGGACGGCCTTGTGCCGCGGCTGCTGGAACGGGCCGGCGCCGACGCGGCGGCCATCATTTCCAACCTGGAGGCATCACTGGCCAAACGTCCGCAGGTGTCGGGCGGGGCCATGGAGGCGGGGAAGATCTACGTCACCCAGCGGGTAAATAAACTGCTGCTTGCCGCCAAAAAAGAGGCCGAAAAGCTAAAAGACGAATACATCTCGGTCGAGCACCTGCTGCTGGCGTTTGTGGCCGAAGGCAACAAAACCGATGCAGGCAAAGCGCTCAAAAGTGCGGGCGTCACCCGCGACAAACTTCTGGAAGTGCTTTCCCAGGTGCGCGGCCACCAGCGGGTCACCAGCGACAACCCGGAGGCAGGCTACGAGGCGCTGGAAAAATACGGCATCGATCTGGTCGATATGGCCCGTGAAGGCAAGCTCGATCCGGTCATCGGGCGCGATGCCGAAATCCGCTCCGTGATCCGCATTTTAAGCCGCAAAACCAAAAACAACCCGGTGCTCATTGGCGAAGCCGGTGTCGGTAAAACCGCCATTGTCGAGGGGCTGGCCCAGCGCATTTTGCGCGGCGACGTGCCCGAAGGGTTGAAGGACCGCACCATCTTCTCGCTGGACATGACCTCGCTCATGGCCGGGACCAAGTTTCGGGGCGAGTTTGAAGAGCGGCTCAAAGCCGTGCTGAGCGAGTTGAAAGCCGCCGAGGGGCGCATTCTGCTGTTTATCGACGAGTTGCACACCATCGTGGGCGCGGGCCGCACCGAAGGCTCCACCGACGCGGGCAACATGTTAAAGCCCATGCTGGCCCGGGGCGAACTGCACTGCATCGGCGCCACCACCCTGAACGAATACCGCAGCCACATTGAAAAGGACGCCGCCCTGGAGCGCCGTTTCCAGCCGGTGCTGGTGGACGCCCCCAGCGTGGAAGATACGGTGAGTATTCTGCGCGGCCTGAAAGAGCGGTTTGAGGTCCACCACGGGGTGCGCATCGCCGATGCCGCCATCGTGGCGGCGGCGCGGCTGAGTGACCGCTACATTGCCGACCGGCATCTACCGGACAAGGCTATCGACCTGGTGGACGAGGCGTGCGCGGGCATCCGTACCGAAATCGACTCCATGCCCGCCGAACTGGATGAAATCACCCGCAAGGAAATGCGCCTCAAGATCGAAGAGGCGGCGCTCAAAAAAGAGACCGATGCCGCAAGTAAGGAACGGCTACAGGTATTAAAGAAAGAACTGGCCGACCTGGCCGACGAGAGCGGCACCATGCGCGCCCGCTGGCAGGCGGAAAAAGAGGGGCTGGCCACCGTGCAGGCGATAAAAGCCGAAATTGAGCAGGTGCGCCACCAGGTCGAAACCGCCGAGCGGGCGTACGAGCTGGAAAAGGTGGCCGAGCTTACCCACGGCAAACTGCCGCTTCTGGAACAGAATCTGGCCGAAGCACAGGCGAAGATCGATCAGTCGCAACAGGAGGGGCCGCTGCTTTCGGAGGCGGTAACCGAAGAGGAAATCGCCCAGGTGATCGCCCGCTGGACCGGCATTCCGGTCACCCGGCTGGTGGAAGGGGAGCGGGAAAAACTGCTGCGTCTGGACGAGGTGCTGCACCAGCGGGTGGTGGGGCAGGACGAGGCGGTGCAGGCCGTGGCCGACGCCGTGATCCGGGCGCGGGCGGGCATCAAAGACCCCAAGCGCCCCATCGGCTCGTTTTTGTTTTTGGGTCCCACCGGCGTGGGCAAGACGGAGCTTGCGCGCACGCTGGCGGCCTCGCTGTTTGATAGCGAAGAGGCCATGGTGCGCATCGACATGAGCGAATACATGGAACGGCACGCCGTCTCCCGGCTGGTGGGCGCGCCCCCCGGCTATGTGGGGTTTGAGGAGGGCGGCCAGCTCACCGAAGCGATCCGCCGCCGCCCCTATGCGGTGCTGCTGTTCGACGAGGTGGAAAAGGCCCACCCGGACGTGTTCAACATCCTGCTGCAACTGCTGGACGACGGCCGGTTGACCGACAGCCACGGGCGCACGGTGAGTTTTAAAAACACCGTGGTCATCATGACCAGCAACATCGGCTCGCCACACCTGCTGGAAGGCATCGACGCGGAGGGGCATATTTCCGAGAGCGCGCGCACCGAGGTGATGGACGCCCTCAAGCACCACTTCCGCCCGGAGTTTTTAAACCGGCTGGACGACGTGGTGCTGTTCAAGCCGCTCACCCGTGCGGAGATCGTCCACATTGTGGACCTGCTGCTGGAAGAGGTGGCCGAACGCCTGACCGACCGGCAGATGACGCTGACCGTCACGCCCGCAGCCAAAGCCTGGGTGGCGGAAGAGGGGTACGACCCGGTTTACGGCGCAAGGCCGCTCAAGCGCTTTATCGAGCACCGGATGGAGACGGCCATTGCAAGGAAGCTGATTGCGGGGGATGTGCCGGACGGGGCGCTGTTGACGATTGATGTAAAAGACGGGGAGTTGGTGGTGGCGGCGGAAGCGCGGTAGGGGGGAATTAAGTATTGTGTCCCCGGAATTGCGTTTGGCGCTACTGGCCGCTATTAGTTTGACGAAGCCTCTCTCTTAGGCTGTTCAGGTCAAATGACTCATCCTGAGACATTAATAAGTCGTACACTTGCTGAGAGGCATCTCGACTTTTTATAAAATGAGAAGATGCTTTATCTGAATTTCCATTATCTTGCTCTATCTTTCCGAGCAAGTAGAAGTTAAAAGAAGTACTGGTTGGGGCCATTGAAAAGTTTGCTATGTTTTCTATCGCGGCGATATATTTTCTACCGTTGTTTTTATCTATAAGGTATTCGTAAAATAAGAAAAGTGATATTTTCCAGTAAGGTGTGCCTTCTCCTGTTGTTATTATTTCTGGAATCAAGTGGCCAAGTTCATGTTGGTTTAATATCGAAAATATTCGCTGCTCTCTAGTTGGCCTTTTTCGAAGCTCTTCTATCTTATCAATTTTTCCCTCAATGCCGGATAACCTTGTGCTTGTTCCAGTCAGTATTTCCTGAAAATTCTGTGTTTTTACCGTCATTATAGAGAGGGTGATGGCAACTGCTGCTGCCATCACAGAAGTGATTACGAAAGTCGATGCCGGCATTTTTGAGTCGTGTTGTTGGTCTTTATTTTGTGTTGCGGTTACCCCGGTCGCTCGAGCGCTAATTTCTGGATCAGAAATGTAAAGATTGCTCGTTACGGTGATGGTTGTATCAAACGACTCTTTTGGGTTTAAGAGCGGAAGTTTGAATTCGATACTGTCATTTTTGAGAACCTCACTACTTGGTATAGAGGTTGTTTGTATTGTGTGATTAATAATTGTTGATATACGGAAAATTATGCTTAATGTTATGTCTTCTACAGGCTGGTTTCCACTGTTATCTAGGCGAATTTTAAAAAACTTGCTGTCGCCTTCTTTTGTTGGGAAATTTGGAGACCCGATTACCTCATATGTGAGGGACGATTTTTTCCTTTGGATAATCCAAAGCAAGTAAAATACAGCAAACGTTAGTCCTGCTGGAACTACGAGTGTAATGATTGTGCCCAAGGGTTTTCCTAACGTATTAACTTGTGAGTCATGGTGCGCGCTGAACTCGGGTGAGGAGATACTAGGAAAGATACTACATGAGGAGCGCTCGCTTCAATTGCCGGTTGCAAGGCCATCGACCTTTTCTACTCTTGTTCGCCGACGACCTACACGCCATGATGGACCGTGCAAACCGCAAGAATCGAATTCCGGGGACACAATACTTAATTCAGCACCCGGCCGCACACCCTGAAAGGCCTTCTACCGGTGGCGGCACTCCCCCTCACCCCGGCCCTCTCCCACGAGGGGAGAAGGAGCGGGCGGGGGCTACCGCCCCAATGTTTCTCCGTTGATCAGCTTTTCCGCCACCCGGTCAAACCGGAACGGGGAAAGCGCTTTTATATTTTTTGGTGAGGTCGTGATTCCCCATTCCGGGTCGCTCTTTTTCCCCTCGTAATCGCGGCTGACGAACAACTGGTTCGGGGTTTTCCAGACCGTGGCGGGAATGACAAACAGTTCCGGCGGCTCCCCCTCCTGCATCACGGCAAGGGCCAGCAACTGGTTGTCCGCCAGTGGGAAATTGTCCTTTCGCAAAAAGACGTAGCCCCCGAGTGTGCTGGATTTGACCTGCACCGTAAAGAACGGGTCGGACCCATATCGGACCACAAAGTCGACGCCCCGGTCGTCCACCTCCGTGGTGTACACCTGGAACCCGTACATCGTGAACTCCATCTTGACGAAGTATTCGTTGTAGGCCCCCTTTTGCTGACTGCTGAGGCGCGACCACGCATATCTGGATGATTCCGGTTTTCTGGTCATAAACTCCCCGAACGCCCCTTTCCGTTCCGCCCCCGGCCTTTTTTCTATCCCCCGTTTCGGAAGGCTGCACCGCACCCGCCACAGAATTCCGGGGACACAATACTTAATTCCGGGGTAATCCCCCCATTTTCAGAGGCACTCAGAAGTAGAAACCAGGCCACTTGGGCCACCTTCTGTTTCGGGGTCATTCCCCCCAGGGCCATGTCAGGCCGTTCTGATTTCTGTCTCATTATTCGAGACAGCATTTCAAGGCGTATCGATGTGGGCGTGTGGGTAGTGCGGCTCACGCTTTTGAAACGCCAGAATAGAGGGGTGCTGGATGACGCCACCATCAATATTTACAGCCCGTCGAATGGTCTCATTTTTCTGCCAACTATCACGACCCTCCACCACCGTTGGTAAATGGACAAGGAGAGCGGCGGAAATTGAGCGCGAGGCACTTTCCCAGAGATAGCTTGGAGTATGATCCACGCCGTAATAATCTATGGTTTTATATTTAAACATTGGATTCTTGAAGGTGGTTGGTTTGGCAAAAAAGAATCCCATACCCTCGTCGCAACTTACATCAATAATCAGGCAGCCTGGCTTGAGGCATGAGCTTTCCGATTCGGTCACAAAGTGGATGGGATTCTCCGTTTCCTGAAAGGTTCCATTTATGATGATGTCTGCTTCACTGAACATATCAGTCAACGGTCGCTCAGTGCCATCGTGTTCCACGACCAACATGCGTGCTTCGCCCTCATTGCCTTCCCGAATCCGGACATAGTGACAATCAAGTACCTCTTCACGCACCTCGTGGTCGGGGCGCTGAATGCAGATTGTGATATCTCTAAACCCATGCGCTTTGAGGGCGTATATCGCACCACGGCTGACCGCACCAAAACTGAAAATGACTATTTTGCGTTGGTTGCCGTAGTGCCCATCGATGCCTTTGAGTTGTAAGGCATGCAATACTGCGCAATAGCCAGCCATTTCGTTGTTCTTATAGAACGTGTGGCGGCCAATCTGACCGTTAGGAGTCCAAACAAACATTTCCTCAAAGGCAATGAGGGTCAGCTTACGGTCGAGTGCGGTTTGGGTGATATCCCGTTGCTGTACACAATGCACATAGCCCCAAAGTGTTCCTCCTTCGCGCAGCTCTTCTAAATCAGCTACCACTGGCTTGTTAATGATAACCGTGCCAATGTCAGCTAATAATTCGTGGCGTGAGGCAATGCCACCCGTCTGAGCAGCAATTTCCGAGTCTGCGATACCGAATGGTGCTCCATAGCCCTCCTCAAATATCAGCTGGCGACGAATTTGTTCAGGAAGGCGTGGCAAATGCTCTGGATGGATTGGAACACGTCGCTCATCCTCTTTTTTTGAAGTCCCAATGACTCCCAATGTTAATTTACTCATATCGTTTCCTTGTTCTTGAAATTCCGGGGACACAATACTTAATTCAGGCTCGTAGGCCGGGTTGATTGAAATAAAGCCCAACACCTCGGCCCATATCCCGCCCCCCTGAACCCCGGCGAGGCCACAGGTTCCACCCCGCAGGCGCGGGCCAGCCGATCACGCATCCGCCTGCGGTTATTGACGTCCGACTAATCGTCGTGTGACAGGCTCTTGATAATGTAACCCCCGGATTTCTTGTCGTGCTCCAGGTCCAGCATCCCACGCGCTTTCGCGTCTTCCAGAAGTTGCGCGAACGTACCGTAACCGTGAAATGATTCGTTGAATCCGGGTTTGCGACGTTTCAGCGTCTGCTTGACCATCGAGCCCCAGACCTTTTCTTCATCGCCCCGCTCCTTGAACAGGTCCTCAATGGTTTCCAGGACCAGGTTGAGCCCTTCCAGCCGCCTTTCCTCCTCGCTGCTTGCCGCACCCTTTTTCTGGCGCCCGGCGGCGGGACGGCTGCGTTTGGCCTTGCCCTGTTTTTCGGATTCGAGCATCAAATCATCGTAATAGATGAATTCGTCGCAGTTCGACGTCAGCAGGTCGGAGGTCGAATTTTTCACGCCGACGCCGATCACCATCTTGTTGTTCTCGCGGAGCTTGCTGACCAGAGGCGAAAAGTCGGAATCACCGCTGATGATCACGAACGTATCCACGTGGGACTTGGTGTAACAGAGATCAAGGGCGTCCACAACCATTCGAATATCGGCGGAGTTCTTGCCCGACATGCGAACGTGCGGAATTTCAATCAACTCAAAAGCCGCCTCGTGCATGGGGCCCTTGAATTCCTTGTAGCGCTCCCAATCGCAGTAGGCCTTTTTGACCACGATGTTGCCCTTGAGCAGAAGCCGCTCCAGCACTTTTTGAATATCGAATGCCGAATACTTGGCGTCGCGAACGCCAAGGGCGACGTTCTCAAAATCGCAAAACAGGGCCATGTTCTGGATGGTGTTTTTCACGTTCATAACAACTCTGATTCGTCGGTCACCAATGCCACCGAGACGTATATCTCATGCCTCGCCATTTGGGCTCGTGCGCTCATAAGACCGGAAGGATGTCAGACGATCAGGACGGAAGCAAGGCGACGGGGAATTCCGGGGACACAATACTTAATTCACCCCCCCCAACCCTCTCGCAGTCCCTTCCAACCGCAGGTATCTTTGGAGTAGGCAAGGAGGGCTGCCCCATGAAAGCCATTGGTTTCCATACATACGGTTCACCCGATGTCCTGAAACTGGAAGAGGTGGCCAAGCCAACCCCCGGTAACGGTGAAGTGCGGGTCAAAATTCATGCGGTATCCGTCAATTCATGGGACTGGGAACTCCTGAGAGGGACTCCGTTCGTGAACCGCCTGGTCTTTGGGATTCTGAAACCAAAAAAAATAAACATCCTCGGATGTGACATCGCAGGAACAGTGGAAGCGGTGGGCAAAAACGTGTCCCGGTTTCAGCCGGGCGATGAGGTATTCGGAGACCTGTCCGGGTGTGGTTGGGGCGGGTTTGCCGAATATGTGTGTGCGCGTGAAAATGCATTGACGCCAAAACCTGCGGGCATGACATTTGAGCAAGCCGCAGCCGTGCCTCAAGCGGGGCTCATCGCCCTGCAGGGCCTTCGGTACAAGGGCGGGGTTCAGCCAGGACAAACGGTTTTGATTACGGGTGCGGGAGGGGGTGCGGGCACGTTTGCGGTGCAGATTGCCAAAACGCTCGGGGCGGAAGTGACGGGCGTGGACAGCACGGAAAAACTGGACACGGTGCGCTTGCTTGGCGCAGACCATGTCGTTGATTATACGAAAGAAAATTTCACCCAAAACGGGCAGCAGTACGACCGGATTCTGGACATTGCGGGATACCATTCGATTTTCGATTGCAGGCGCTCACTAAGCCCGGGGGGAAGGCATGTCTTTGCCGGCGGATCCGACGCGCAGGCGAATCAGGCCATCTTCCTGGGGCCATTGATATCCATGACCGGAGCCAAGAAAATGGGTCTCCTGTGGCACAAAGCCAACAAGGACATGACTTTGATGGTAGACCTTCTCGAAGCCGGAAAAGTGGTGCCGGTGATCGATAGACGTTACCCGTTAAGTGAGGTTCCCGAAGCGCTCCGCTATTTTGGAGAAGGGCACGTCCGGGGAAAAATCGTCATCATTGTGTGAAGCGTTGCAACCACCCACCCGGAGGCGCCAGTGACCCGACCAGAACAGGAGATGGACCCGCGGGCACTGGGCGAGCTTCGCCGCCGCAACCTGCTTCAATCCGCCGTACTGCTTACGGCCATGGGGGGGCTGCTGGCGCTGTTGGCGGGGATATTCGCCGGAGCCAGCGGGGTGGCGCTGGCGCTTGCCGTTACCGTCACCGCCGCGGTTTTTGCGCCGCGCCTGTCGCCGTGGATGGTGCTGCGGACGTTCCGCGCCGTGCCACTGGATAGCGCCCGCGCCCCGGCACTGCACGATCTGCTTTCCACCCTCGCCCGGCGGGCGGGTCTGAGCCGCCTGCCGACCCTTTATTACGTCCCCAGCCCGGTGATGAACGCATTTGCCGTGGGCACCCGGGGCAACGCCGCCATCGGCCTTACCGACGGCCTGTTGCGCGGCCTCACCTTCCGCGAACTGGCCGGGGTGCTGGCCCACGAACTGAGCCACGTGCGCTGCAACGATATGTGGGTGCTGGGTCTGGCCGACCTGATGTCGCGCATCACCCACATGCTGGCCCTGTTCGGTCAGTTGCTGTTGCTCGTCAACCTGCCCCTGATCATCATGGGGAAGGTGCACGTGTCTTTTTTGCTGATCTTCGCCCTGATCGCCTCCCCGATATTGTCCGGCCTGTTGCAGCTGGCCCTTTCGCGCACCCGCGAGTACGAGGCGGACCGGGGCGCGGTGACCCTCACCGGCGACCCGCTATCGCTGGCGCGGGCCCTGGAAAAGATGACCTGGGGGCGGTCGCGCTGGCTGCGCCGCCTGCTGCTGCCCAGCCGGGAGGGGCGCGACCCCTCCGTGTTGCGCTCCCACCCCGCCACCGGAGAGCGGGTACGCCGCCTGATGGAGATGGCCCCCCCGGAGCAGCGCCCGTTGCCTGCGCCGGAAGCGGAACTGATCATACTGCTCCGGGACCTGCTGGAAGGGGAAGCGGGGCCGCCCGCCGGGTGGGGGTGGCGCTGGCCGGGCGGGTGGTATTAGAAGGGGCCGAAGCGCTCCGGTATTTTGGAGAAGGACACGTCCAGGGAAAAGTCGTCATCACTGTATGAAGGGAGGGTGGCAACTGGTTCCCCCCCAAAAAAGGGCCGGTGGAAAATCCACCGGCCCTTTTGCCGTGCCGGAGTGCCCGGCGGCATTTGATCTACCTGAACGTCATTTCGGGTAGCTGTCGATCTGCATCATCATGTGGGCATACGGTGTATCCGCCCACATGACCCACGGACCACCATTTTGCGAATGGGTGGGAAGCCCTGCCATCCCTTTGGCGTTCGGGGCCAGAATCATCACATGAGCGCCCAGCCCATCCATCCAGTCGTTGTCCTCTGTGGGACCTGCCGCGTATGGGTCGGTGTTGCTTCCCGGCCAGTCACCTTGCAGCATGTAGGAAAAGCCCACCGCAGTTACATTGGGTTTTTCTTTGGCCATGTAGGCTTTAAAAAATCCGAGCCACTGCTGATCGCCGCACAGGGGAGCGTTGCCCTTTGTGTCCGGGTTGTCCGGCAGGCAGAACCAGTCGTTAGAGCCTTCGGCCAGCACCGTGGTCAGGTCCCACTCCAGCACCGTGGCTTCCGCCGTAATCGACGCCGGTCCCGCGCTCCTTGCATTCTTGATCCGCTTTTTATCCCCCGCCATCGCCGCCGCCGGAATCAGCAGCGCCAACCCCAAAATCAAAACCGTTTTCAAACGCATAACAAATTACTCCCATTTGGATGGACCGTCACCTACCCGTGACCGACCTCCATCCCCATTGATATGTATAAAAAATCGAACGGTGGGAGTATAGAATTTTGGCCGTGTTGAATGTCAACGGGCCGGTTTTTCCGCCAGGCGGGAATGATCAGGAAAACCCGCCGGTTGTTTACTATACTGACCTGCAATCAACGAATGTTTTTGACCGAACCACAAGGAGAGGCGCGCATGGGCTGTTACAACAAACGGGTGATTCCCGCCACGGCGGATCAGGTGTGGGACACGATCCGGAATTTTCACAACATGGACTGGGCCGCCGGGGTGATCGAAAAGGTGACCGTGGTGGGAGAGGCGGGGCCGACCGAGCCGGGGGCCCGGCGCGTGCTCAACGACGCCTTTTATGAAACCCTGCGTTCGGTGGACGATGCGAACCGGGAGTTCACCTACAGCATCGACGACGGGCCGGGGCCGGTGTCGAAAGACAGCGTAAAGGGGTATGTGGGCCGGGTGAAGGTGTCTCCCGAGGGCGATGCCGCCCTGGTGGAATGGTCGTCCGAATGGCAGGAAGGCAGCGACGAGGTCCAGCCGTTTTGCGACCCCATTTATCAGGCCGCCCTGGCTGCGCTGGAAAACCACTTTTCCTGACGGCAGGGGGCGTCCCCTCAACCAAACGGCGGGGCGGATCAAGGCCCACAGGCGGATCCGCCCCTACTCAAACTGCTTCTTGAACGCCGCAAACGCCTCTTTCAGTTCCGCCATTTCCGCTTCCAACGCGGCAATCCGCTCATTATCAGCCCGTACCTGCACGGTCGCGGCCTCCGGGCGTGGGGCGAGCGCCGCCTCTTCCGTAATCTCCGGTTCCCCGCACAGCAGGTGCGCATAGCGGCACTCCTTTCTGCCCGGTGCCTTGGGTAGTTCCACCACCAGTTCCCCCGCGGTCAGCCGGTCCAGCCGTTGCTGCACCGAGTCCAGATCGGCAAAGGCGTGCATGCGGGCAGAGTGGCCTTTCAACTCCCCCACCGTCTGCGGGCCGCGAATCAGCAGTTCGCACAGCACGGCGGTTTCCGCTGGAGAAAGACTCAGCTTTTCCGGGGCGATGTGGCGGTACTTGGGCATGCGGCTGCCCACCTGAATGGTGGTCACCGACAGGCCCGCATCCTTTAACTGGTCCAGCGCCCGCACCACGTCGGTTTCGGCCAGGTCCATCACCGGGTGGCGGTTCTGCTTCTGGTTGCACGCCGTGGTCAGGGCGTTCAGGGTCAGGGGGTAATAGTCGGGCGTGGTGATCTGCTTTTCGATCAAACACCCCAGCACGCGGGCTTCGGTGGTGGAAAGCTGCCAGCTCATTTGACGTTCATACTCCGTTTATCTCCCCACCCCCCGGTAATACTGGCCGGTTTCGGGTGGTGCTTTCAAGCGTCCGGCACGTTCGCCGCCGTCATCTCACCCGCGGTTTATATGGCAAAATAGATTAAATAATGGGCTTTCAGCAACCGATAAGATCGGGACGTGGGGGGTTTCTGTCTTTACAGCGGCAGGCCTTTGGACCGGTCGCGATGGATGCGTTTTTTTTGGCTGATCGACCAACCCATATGCCATTCTGGCGGATTCCCGTGATCGGCGCCGCGCTGACTGCCTGTGTGGTGCTGGGCATGGTGTATGTGATGTTTGCCGGATCGCGCATGTACAACGTGCATCTGCCGCTGGTGGATGCCGCCAATGTCTCCCGGGTGGAGGCCACCCTGGCCCACCTGGCCCTGGACGAAATTGCCGCCGGCACCCATCACAACGAAACCGTCGAGGAATTGTGGAAACACCTGGAGAGCGCCCACTGGCACCTGCACGCCATACTGGAAGGGGGCTCCGATGAGGTGTGGGCCGCCGACCACAATACCAGCGGGAAGGGCGATGAACTGGCCTACGTGCCCCTGCACGACCCGCAACTGGACCGCAGCCTGCAGCGTGTCACGGCCCGCCTGCACGCCCTGCAGAAAATGCTGGAACGGGATATCGGCGGCATTGTGACCGATGGCATGAACCCTGGACAGTATCAGGAAGTCGAGGGCATGTTCCACGCCTATATGCTCAGCGTGGATCGCATGGATCTGCGGCTGCACCGGCTGCTTCAGCGCAAGTTTGATGCCGCACACACCACCCAGGTGGGGGTGATTATCGGCACCACCCTGCTGGGACTGCTGGCTATGCTGATGCTGTTCCGCATCGAAGCGGTCAGAAGCCGGACGGACCGGGAAAAACGGCAGGCCCAACGGCGCGCCCGGGAAAACGAACAGCAACTTACCAGCGTGGTCATGCACGCCGTGGGCGAGGCCATTGTCGCCATCGATCGGGAAGGCGCCATCACCACCATGAACCGGGCGGCACAGGGGCTGCTTTGCCCCGAACACCCGGAAGAGGAAACCCGGCACATTGCCGACCTGTGTCTGGGCCCGTGCGGCGGTGGGCGCGTGAACTGTCAGGAGGTCATGAACGGCCTGGAAAAAGCCAGTGGGCCGATGCCCATCGAAGCGTTTAGCACCAGTTGCAAGTATCAGGAACCCCGCACCATTGAAGGCAGTATTTCCCCCTTGCTGGATGCGGAAGGCACCCTCACCGGCGCGGTGTTTTCTTTCCGCGACGTGACCGAGCGCAAGCGCATGGAACAGGCGCTGATTGCCAGCGAAGCCAGGCACGAGCAGGCCCAGCGCATCGCCAGCCTGGGCCATTGGGACTGGAACATCGAAACCGGCGAACTGACCTGGTCGAGCGAGGTGTTTCGCATGATGGGCTACGAGCCGGGGGAAATTGCGCCGTCGTACGACCTGTTCATATCAATCGTGCATCCGGACGACCGGCAAGCGGTGCAGGATGCGGTGGAAGAGGCGGTGAAACACGGCACCCCGTATCATTTGGAACACCGCATTACCGCACCCGATGGAGAGATCCGCACCGTGCTGGAACAGGGAGAGGTAAACTGCGACCCGGAGACCGGCAAGCCGGTGCACATGATGGGCACCGTGTACGACATTACCGAACGCAAGGAACTGGAAGAAAAACTTGAGGAACTGGCCATCACCGACGGCCTGACCGGGCTGTACAACCGGCGCCATTTCGACACCCGCATATGGGATGAGTTCAAGCGCGCGGTCACCTACTACGACCTGCCCATGAGCTTGCTGCTGATCGATCTGGATCACTTTAAGAAAGTGAACGACACCCACGGGCATCAGGCGGGAGATGCGTTTTTAAAGGCCGTTTCCGCGTTGCTTTTGCGCTCCATCCGGCAGGTGGATTTTGCCGCTCGCTACGGCGGCGAGGAACTGGCCCTGATTTTGCCCCAGACCAACGGCGAACAGGCGCGGGAACTGGCCGATCGGCTGCGCGAGAAAATCGCGAATATGGTGGTGGAATGGAGCGGTGGCACGGTTTCGTGTACCGTTTCCATCGGCGTTGCCGACCCCAAGGCGCTGAACCTGCCGTCGTGCGAAGACCTGATCCAGGCCGCAGACAAGGCCCTTTACGAAGCCAAGCACCAGGGCCGCAACCGGGTGGTACTGGCCCGCTCCGACACGGATACCGTGCCCATCGGATAGGCTGCGGCGGGCAAAAAAACCGGTTACGAAACCGGCGGGTCGTCAAACCTCCGGGGCAGATTCAGCGCCATTTCCAGACGCAACAGATATTCATCCAGCGGGATATACGCCGCGCCAAATTTTTCCAGATGCGGGGTCATGAACTGGGTGTCGAGCAGCACGAAGCCGCGTTGTTTGAGCCGTTCCACCAGATAGACCAGCGCCACCTTGCTGGCGTCGGTGACGGTGGAAAACATGCTTTCGCCCATAAACGCGCCGCCTAAGGCCACGCCGTACAGCCCCCCCACCAGCTTGCCGTCCAGGTACGATTCCACGCTGTGGGCAAGGCCCATTTCGTGCAGTTCGGAATAAACCCGGATAAACGGCTCGCTGATCCAGGTTTCGGTGCGTCCCGGCGCGGAGGCGGCGCAGGCCCGCATGGTGGCTTCAAAATCCCGATCGATTGCCATGTCAAACTTGCCGGAGCGGACCGTGCGGGCCAGTCTTTTCGGGATGTGAAACGCGTCCAGATCGAACGTGGCGCGGGGGTCGGGGGCGTACCAGTGGATAGAACCTTCCGGCTCCGCCATGGGAAAGATGCCCCGCCGGTAGGCGGCAATCAGGGTGTCTGCATTAAACGGGACGCTCATGGCCTTTCCCGTGCATCCATCACGGGTTAGCCGTTCGGCTCCGTGTGGCCCGCGATTTCCTGAAAGCGCGGGTTTTCGGCCAAAGATACAAAGCAGTCTTCAATGCCGCCCCCCGGTTTGTTGCACCAGTTGCGGGCGGCCACCGGGTCGAGTTCCTGTGCAGATTCCAGCAGGGTGAGGGCGCGTTCGCTATCGCCTTCCAGGGCCATCAACCCGGACAGATAATGGCGTGCGGCAAACGCCTTGGGCTTGGTTTTTACCTGCGCCTCCCAGATGGCGCGGGCGCGCTCCCTGTCGCCTGCATCCATGGCCAGCCAGCCCACAAAAGCGGCCATATCGTCCACCGGCTCGCCTTCCGGAGCGTCCTGAAGCGCCCGCTCCACCAGTTGGATGGCTTCGTCCAGCCGCCCGTGGCGGGTCAGAAAACGGGCGTAGTCCTCCATCATCATCGTCTCGCCCGGATGGCCGTGATACAGCCCTTTAAAGAGGGTTTCGGCCTGCTCCAGCCGGCCCATCTCTTCGTGCAGGTGAGCCAGGTTTGCGCGCGGCACCGGATCGTCCGGGTCGACCTCGCAGGCCTGCATATAGCATTTGAGGGCGCGGGCGTAGCGCTTTTCGAGCTGGTAGATGCGCCCCAGGTTGGTCATGTGGGAGGGACAGCCGGGGCTGTTTTTTGCCGCCCGTTTCAAATGAAAACGGGCTTCGTCCAAGCGCCCCAGTTCAGTCAGGGCGATGCCTTCCAGGGTTTCCAGACATTCCACCGCATCGGGCCACTGCTTTTGCTGCTCCGCATCTTTCGGGGCGCGGGCCAGGGTGACCACGTCGGCAAAGCGGCCTTCTTCGTAGGCCCGGTGGGTCAGGTATTCGCGCGCGGGCAAATCCCCTGCGGCAGACAGGCCGTCCAGCAAGGCGGCGCCCCGCTCCGAGTCGACGTCCTCTTCCAGCAGCAGTACCGCCAGCTCATATACCGATCCGGCAGGTGAAGCCGCTGCGGCACTGGTTTCCAGCGCATCAATGGCTTCCCGCAACCGTCCCAACTGGCGCAGGGTAACGCCCTTCCAGTGGTACAGATCCATGTTGGGACCCAGGCGGCCGATGGCGCCTTCAAAGACGGCCAAGGCTTCCTCGAAACGTTCTTCGTCGAAGTGGGCCAGCCCCTCCTGCAACGCACGATCCAGCCCGCGGGGCGTGACGGAGACAATTTCATCCATACGACACATTGTACCGGATTATGGCCGTTCCGTCTGCGTCAATTTCACATCCGGAATTGATTTGAAAAACAGTGTAAAAACAACGGGTTGCAAGCGTGACTTCAAGTGGTTTCGTTGCGTAGTGACAAGTGCGCGTGATAGAATGGCGTATTCTTCTGAACGCATTGAATTTAAACGATAAACGGAAGCTAAAATGCCGCTTTACGAGTACATATGTTCCACCTGCGAGGACGACTTTACCCTGTTGCAATCGGTGCATATAAAGCCGGGGGAGACGATTTGCCCTGAGTGCGGCAGCACCGAGGTGGTGAAGCAGATGAGCGCCTTTGCGCCGAAAGTGCCGTCCGGGTTTCCATCGTCCGGTCCTCCTGCCGGTGGCTGCGGTATGCCTCCAGGGGGCGGCGGTTGCGGGGGCGGTGCATGCGGCATGTGAGCCGCGCCCTTCTTTTTGTTTAACATTCCCGGCGGGGATATACCCGCCCCAATCTGAAAGCCTGTATGGAACCCATCGTCCGCCAGCATCTGGAACGTTGCGACCTGTGCGATAACCAGCCCGCCTGCGTGCCCGCCTGCCCTCAGCAGGTGTTGGCCATCAAGGGTCAGCGCATCGTCATGACCCATACCGACCGCTGCCCGGAAGACTGCACCGTGTGCGTGGAAAGCTGCCCCACCAACGTGTTTGCCCTGGTAGAGGAAGTCCACAGCGGACTGGGCGTGGTGCCCACCGAAAAGGTGGACCGGGCCGCCCGCGTGCATCATGTGGCGTACCTGCGCGAAGAAAACGCCACCGAACAAGGGCTGCGGGACCGCTTTTTGGCCCTCATGGACACCCTTGAAATCCCGGCCGACAACCGCTCCATGGGCGAAACCCGCGCCCACGGCTGGGGCGACCTGCCGGGTGCCAAGGGGGTTTCCCTGCAACTGGTGTGGGAGTTGCACACCGAGTATTACTTTGTCCGCGCCGTCATCACCAAAAAGAAGGGCGGCCTGCCGGATGAAAAGCATCTGGAGCAGGTCGTCGCGCCCATCCACGCGTTTGGCCTGCCGCCGCTGCTCACCTGCCTGGATATGCTGGTGTCCGACCGGCCCATGAAGGCGGCAGAGGTATGCGATTACATGGTCTGCCGCAACCGTTTTGGCGCTGCCGTGCTAGACGGAGAACTTTCTGTCTATACCAACTACGAGCCGATGGAAGGGCGCGAGCGGTATGTCATCGCAGGCAGTAAACAGGCGCTGGTCGATCATGGATCGTTTGCCGTGGCCAACATCGGTCGTATCGAAAATTACTATCACCTGCTGATGTTGCCCCGCCAGGAAGTGCGGGACGCCATTACCGAGGTGCACAAGCGGGAGCGTGCGCTTGCGGCCCGTACCGAAAAAATTACCGAAGCGATTGAAAGCGCCACCCACGAACGGATGGAAGAGTGGTTGAAGGCGCTCACCGTCGATATGGCGCAGATCATCCGCCTAAGCAGCCGCTTCAACCACGCCCTGTCGGCCACTTTTCCGTATACCGAACTGGTGCGCGAGGGGTTTGCCGGCTGGAAGGAAAAACCGGTAAATGGCTTTGATTCCCTCTCTGGTCTCATTCTGGATCGCACCCGCACGGTGGGGGAGGAGTACCGGGCGTTTTTGTCCCGGCTGGACCGCATGGAAAACGAAATTTCCGATCTGGTGGCCATTTTGCGCACCCGGGTAGAGATGACCATGGAGGCCCAGAACACCGAGCTGCTCAAAAACCTGGATACCCGTTCGGCCATTCAACTGCGTTTGCAGGAGATGGCCGAGGGGCTGTCGGTGATCGTGATTTCCTACTACACCACCAGCCTTGCGGGCTATGTGTTCAAGGCGCTGGAAAAGAAAGATCTGATTGAATCGGCCACCCTGCCCACGGCGCTGTTTATTCCGGTGGCGGTGCTGATGGCCTTCTCTGTGACCCGTCGGGGGTTGTGGAAGCTTAAAAAGAAGAAGAAAAAACTCACGACAAACCGGCGCGGCATCGACTAAGAGGCGGCGGATATGCCGCCATCTCCTTCGTTGCTGCTCGGTCAAAAATCCTCACCGTAGCAGACTACGCCTCCGGTTTTTGCCCTACACGCGCCTCGGATATGGCAGCATCTCCACCGCCTCCCCCGAGTGTCATTCCCGCGGACGCGGGAATCCAGAGTCTGGCGAGGG
>CBDUXI010000015.1:0-44533 GCA_965371175.1 uncultured bacterium | reverse complement strand
TCTCCCGCCAAGAGCGAGGGAACCGGAACGCCTAACGGCGGAAGCGGCGGCGGACGGTCTTGATGAACAGGGGGAGGCGTTTGGGCGTGGGGCGGGTGGGCTGAATTAAGTATTGTGTCCCCGGAATTACAAAATCCCCGAGTACAAGTGCGTGGCAGTACGCATTGAACCGGCCCCGTAACAGGCGGGCATACAGTCGCCGTTCGCGGTACATTTGAACCAGAGGGGCGTGCGGGCGCGCCCGTCCGATGCCCCGGGAGGCTGTCATGAAAAAACAGAACAAGGAAACCATTCGCCGGGCGGTGCGCGAGACCTACGCGGCCACCGCCCGCGCCATTCCGGAAGAGGGCTCCGCCTGCTCCACGGCCGTCTCGCCGTGTTGCGCGCCCGACTCCCCGTGCGGCCCTACCGCACCGGCGCCGGACCCTGTCGTCTCCGAACGGTTGGGGTACGCCCCGGGTGATCTGGCGGCGGTGCCTGAGGGAGCGGACATGGGGCTCGGTTGTGGCAACCCCACCGCCATCGCAGGGCTGAAAACCGGCGAAACAGTGCTGGATCTGGGCTCCGGTGGAGGTATCGACTGTTTCATCGCCGCCCAGCGGGTTGGGCCGGAGGGACGGGTGATCGGCGTGGATATGACCCCGGAGATGATCGAGAAGGCCCGCGCCGCGGCAGACAAGGCCGGGGCCACCAACGTGAAATTCCGGCTGGGGGAAATTGAGCACCTGCCCGTGGCGGACGGCAGCGTGGACGTGATCCTCTCCAACTGTGTGATCAACCTTTCTCCGGATAAGGCGGCGGTCTACCGGGATGCGTTCCGGGTGCTCAAGCCGGGGGGGCGGTTGTCCATCTCGGACGTTGTGGCCACCGCCCCGGTTCCGCCGGAACTTGCCGACGACCTGTCCATGGTATCCGGCTGCGTCGGCGGGGCCGCCACGGTGGACGAGATCACCCGGTTCCTTACCGAAGCCGGGTTCGCAGGCATCCGCGTGACCATCAAGGGTGAGAGCCGCGAGTTCATTGCCGACTGGCAGCCGGGCCGGTCCATTGAGGACTACGTGGCCTCCGCCACCATCGAAGCGATGAAGCCAGCCTGACCCACGGCGGCCAAATCCCGCGAAATTCCGGGGACACCGCGAAATTCCGGGGACACAATACTTAATTATCCCCTCACCCTACCCTTCTATCATCAGGGGCGAGGGAAGCGGAACGCCTAACGGCGGAAGCGGCGGCGGACGGCCATGATGAACAGGGGGAGGCGTTTGTACGTGGGTTGGGTGGGCTGGATTGGGTATTGTGGCCCCAGATTCTGGTAAGGGGGGATTCGGCGGGGGAGCCGTAGTATCAGGCTACATCCGAAAGGGCTATAGGCTTTGCTACAAACCGTGCGGTTATCGAAATATGCCGATTGATCTCTACTGCCCTCCAATGAGAGGCTGATTCTGCAAAATTTTTCCCGTTTGCTTTATCGACTATCTGCTGATCACCAAAACAAAAAAATCCCCTGTTTTCATCTTTTATAGAACTGACAATATCACGACAGGCACCAAAATATCCTGTCCCTTTTTTACCAAGACGTTTCTCTTTCGCTACAAGCCAGTGGTTCAGTTCAGCATATCGAATCGTTGCGTAAGTAGACAGTCGGCGAAATCCAACATCACCTGGGTCTGGATGCTGTACGCCATAATCACCAAAAGAGATTCCACGTTTCGACAATGATTTGTCTCTCAAAATAGCACGACGAACAAGAATTTCCTTTCGCTCTATTTTACTTACCCGGCCAATATCAACCGATGAAAGGTTAATTGGAAAGCTGCCAGCAACGACGGCTAAAGACCTCCATTCAGGAAAATTAACTAGCTTTTTAATCGACCGAATGAGAGCAGGATTAAGCGATTCCATGTCGGCATCATCTATACTGCCTAGGTCTATTACAAAGTCCACATCACATGCTTTGCTTCCAATGCTTGATAGCATTTCGGATATCTGTTGCCCTATGAGGGCAGGCGCTAGCACTTCCTCTCTCGAAATACGGATAGCCGCCCTATGCCCGTTATTATTACATATATTAAGTGCTGCCTTTATATACTCATCATCACTCTCTGTTGAAATAACAGGGACACACTCTACGTCCCAAGTAGCACACCATTTTCCAAAAAAACCAAGCGGGTGTTCCTTTCCAACCTTGAACTCGTCAAATGGAATCATTCTAAAGTCAACCATTACCGGGCCAGACCCTCCCCAACAATCAAGCAGTTTTGCTGCAAAACTGCTGATGGCGATATCTGCCCTACCAAGGGATTTTTTTTTATCCATTTCTTTTCGAAGTAGGCCTACGTCGGCCCAAATAAACGGATAAACATCTCTCTTTACTTCATCTGGGAGGTGGCCTAGAGCATTAAACTCTGATGCTTTCCCCCTCATCATGGGTACATATGGTAGCGGGTCCCAAGAGTGCACTATTAGGTCCTCCAGACGATGTCAGAAAAATTTCTTCTCACCAACCCGTTTCCGACCAAGTCATTCAGTATTCGAAAGTTTCCAGTTTCCTGGCGGATTCTCCCGGCAACAAGAGCAGGGTGAATTCTCGTTTCATTGGCAAATTCTATCACAGCATCTTTTGTCTTTTCTCTACGCGCCCTACTAGAAGACCATCCTTTATTTGGAACCAACGCGTTTCTTGCTGTTAGATCAGCCTCAAATTCCGCATCCTCCATGTCATCATTAACGTCCATGTTGTCAACAAAAAAAACATCTGTAGTATCAAGGTGTAAATTTATGTGAGCAAGTTCATGGCATAGAACAAACCAGAAATTATCAAGGCGATCATAACGAACAGTCATTCCAACGACCGGGTTCCCATTTCGGTTGAAAAATGCCGCTCCGTCAAGATACGTTTTTGGTAAATGTGGTTCGATAACTAAGGAGATGCCATGTTCAGACAGGAACTCTCCAACCTTTGATGGTCCGTTGTCTGACCATGATAGGGAGATCAAATTTTTGTAAAAATCACTTGTTATCGTTCCGCGACGATACTCCCCTTTCGGTTTCTGTTCTAGTGATTTGATCGCCACACGTGAAACCCATGAGTCGATAGCACCTTTACTCGGCCCACTCTTTCCTCGTATGTGATGGGTTGTTCTCAGTAGTGCAGATATCTGCGATGGGCCCCACGCGGCATTGAAGAAGTTTTCGAGAGTCTCTGTTGTTCCCTTATTTTCGGATGCATCGAAGGATAATATATCGAAGGATGAAAACCACCCTCTCTTTTTCATCTCTAAAAAAGGAATATCAGCCAAAAAAACATCTGTGTCAGTTCCGCTACTCTCATTGCGCTGTGGTAAAACCAGAACACTCAGGGGAATGCCAAGCCCCTCATGCAATGAACGAATCATAGGGAGTGTTAGCTGGCGTTTACCAGAAAGAATTTCTGAGACGCGCCCTCTCGACCCAATGAACGGGGCCAAATCACTTTGTTTCATATCGAGGTCCTCCATTCGAATAAGAATGGCCTCGATCGGAGTTACTTCCCCAAAAAAGAAATTCTGTTTTTCGTATGTTTCGACCAGTGCTGACAGCACTTCAAGTTCTTCCGCCTCTGGGGTTCCTGGGGCAGGGTCATCAGAAATCAGGCGCACGACCTTTTTTGATACGGCATCGAACTGGGCTTTTGTTTTAATGGCTGGCATGGCTGTCCACCGAAATATTCCACCGGTTGTATTCAGCGTGAGTTCCGCACTTGAGTATTGCCATCTTTTTGTTTTGGTAAGAGATGCTCACTAGTACCCGATAGCTGTTGCCCTTCACGTTGAAAACCATCTGGTGATTGGGTAGAGGGCTGGCTGTTGGGTAATCCTCAAGCACGTCGGTCGGTTTCTCCCACTCTGCAGCTTCAACCATATGAACAAATAATGATACCCACGGCCTCACCGGGGGGTGCTTCCGGGAGAAGTCGTTCAGGTGGTGCCGACCCATTAAATTCATCGCGTTCCTTTTGCACACGGATCAAAAAGTGTCGACACTGCCCCATGCCCAGCATTCTATCCTGATCCCGTTATGGGATCAAGCTCACTTTTTATTTTCTGAGAAACGGGACCAGCTATTTTGGGGTGCGTGACTCCGTGGGTGGTTGAGTGACGTGAAGCCCAACAGTAACAGGGCGGATTGTTAAAGTTGGTTGGTGTCGGGGTTACCTAACCCTCTCCCGCCAGGGGCGAGGGAACCGGAGGAACGCTGGGGGTCGGATCAGCCGTTCAGCTTCTCCTTCAACCGCTGATTCACCATCCCCGGAATTCTTTCTGTCCCCGGAATTCTTGTGTCCCCGGAATTCTTTACTCCTCCGGCCGGAACGGCACCACATACTTCTCGAAGTATTCGCGGGAGAGTTGCTGGGCTTGCTCAAGCTGGGAGGGGGTCATTTTTGCTGCAACTGAATCCCGCTGGCTCACTGCAGCCGCGTATCCTTGTGCCGCAGATATGTTGTACCACGCATATGCTTGAGCGGAGTCCTGTGGGGCACCTTTGCCGGTTTCGTAAATGTAACCGAGGTGGTATGGGGCATCAGTCTGCCCCTGTCTAGCTGCCTTGCGGAACAACCTAAAAGCCTTATCGTGATCCATTAGGACACCAAGGCCCTTATAGTACATAAGCCCAAGTTCATATTGGGCCTGAGCATGCCCGAGTTGGTACGCCGCCGATTGGTACCAATCAGCGGCCTTGACGAAGTCCTGGGGCACCCCTTGGCCGTTGTAGTACATGAAACCGAGCAAGTACAGAGGATCGCCACTGATCAGTCCGAAGCCCACTTTGCGGAACAACTCAGCGGCCTTGACGTAGTCCTGTGGCACACCTTGGCCGTTGTAGTACATGACACCAAGGCTGAACTGGGCACTAGCATCCCCCTGTTCCACCAATGGCCCAAGCTCACGGAGAGCCGTAGCATAGTCACCTCTATCGTAAGCGGCAGTAGCCTCTTCCCACCCTGCCCACGCCAGCACCTGAAACTGGATTATGGATAGAACCACCCACAGGGCGGTGATGATGCGGTTGTTCATGGCGGCTTCCCTCATCTGTGCGACCGAGGCGACAGCATAGCAAAATACAGCCGCCCCCGCGCGAGGCTAAAAATTTTTTGGGGGGCGATTCAGGGGAGGCCATACGCGAGGGTAGTGTTGTGGGGGGCGTGATTAAACTGACAACCAACCCCGTGCCCTAACTGGGGGGATATGCCGGCGGGTATGAGACCCATTGCCTGTGCCTATAGTGGGAAAATATAGGCCAGCGGAATCATGAGCAGCACGGCAAGCATCCCCACCCAAGGTGAGAAAAGGGCAATATCAATAGCGTCATGCCCCATCAGAGAACTTGGCACATCTTCAACAATGCCCTCCGCAATTTTGAATACACCCACAGTTGCCAATACTGGGATTGCAAGACAAATCGCCCAGCCAAGCGCCCCTGAAGGCATGCCAATAATGCGCCAAAGGATTGCTGTTACTATCGCAGCGCATAGGATCGACCACCATTCTGCCGAATTAAGGTCAAGGTCAGGCATGATCTCCCTTGCAAGCAGGCTCTTGGGGGGCTGCGGAATTCCGGGAATCCCGGAGACACAATACTCAACTCCCCCCCAGCTTCTCCTTCAACCGCTGATTCACCATCCCCGGATTGGCCTGCCCCCGGCCCTGGGCGACAAATGCCGCCCTACCCCACCGTTACCCGCCCAGCTTTTCCTTGAGGCACTTGTTCACCATGCCGGGGTTGGCCTGCCCCTTTGAAAGCTTCATGACCTGCCCCACAAAGAAGCCCATGAGCTTGACCTTACCGCCCCGGTACTCCTCCACCTCGCCCGGATGGGCGGCCATCACCTCGTCGATCATGGCGTCAATCGCCCCGGTGTCGGAGACCTGCACGAGCCCCTTTTCCTTGATGATGGTTTCGGCGGTTTTGTCGGTGCCGTACATCTCGCCGAATACCGTCTTGCCGATCTTGCCGGAAATCTCGCCGGAGTGGATGGCTTTTACCAGCCCGCCCAACTGCTCCGGGGATACGGGGCAGTCGGTGATCTCCTTGCCGTCTTCGTTCATGCGGCCGGAAAGATCGCCCATCAGCCAGTTGCAGGTGGTTTTGGGGTCGTCGCTATACGCCTTTACCGCGCTTTCGTAATAGTCGGCCAGTGCCCGGCTTGCGGTCAGCACGTCGGCATCGTATTCCGACAGGCCGTAGGCGCTTACGAACCGCTCGCGCTTTTCATCCGGCAGCTCCGGCAGCTCTTTTTGCACCCGGTCAATCCAGTCCTGCTCCACGATCACCGGCAGCAGGTCGGGCTCGGGCATGTAGCGGTAGTCGTGGGCCTCTTCCTTGGTGCGCATGGGCGCGGTCATGTTGCGCTTGGTGTCCCACAGGCGGGTTTCCTGAATGATGGGTGTGCCTTCGTCCAGGGCCTTGGTCTGCCGCTTGATCTCGTATTCCAGCGCCTGCTTGATGAAGCGGAACGAGTTCATGTTTTTCATCTCGACCTTGGTGCCCAGCTCTTCCTGCCCCACCGGGCGCAGGGAGATGTTGGCGTCCGCACGGAAATTGCCGCGCTCCATGTTGGCGTCGCAGATGCCCAGGTAGAGCACGATGTCGCGCATTTTCTTTAAGTAGGCGATGGCCTCGTCCGGGGAGCGCAGATCCGGCTCGGACACGGCCTCCAGCAGCGGCACCCCGGCCCGGTTCAGATCCACGTGAGACACGTCTCCCAGCCCTTCGTGCATGTTCTTGCCCGCGTCTTCCTCCATGTGGATGCGGGTCAGGCCGATGCGCTTGGGCTGGCCGTCAATGATGATCTCGACATGGCCGTGCTCGCAGATGGGCTTGTCGTACTGGGAGATCTGGTACCCCTTGGGCAGATCGGGGTAAAAGTAGTGCTTGCGCGAAAACACGTTGGGGCTGGTGATGGAACAGTGGGTGCCCAGGCCCATCTTGATGGCCGATTCGACCACCTCGCGGTTGAGCACCGGCAGCACGCCGGGGTGGCCCAGGCACACCGGGCACACACGGGTGTTGGGCGGCTCGCCAAAGGCGGGTTCGCAGCCGCAAAAGATCTTGGTGCGGGTGGAAAGCTGGCAGTGAATCTCCAGCCCGATGACGACTTCATATTCCATTAAATAAACCGATAACTATCAAACAGATAAAACATAAAAACTACAGCGATGCTTTAGCCTTGTGGAACTCCGTTTCGGCCTCAAACGCCCATGCGGTTTGGAGCATGGTGGCCTCGTCCCACGGCCTTCCGATGAACTGCAAACCGATGGGCATGGCGTTGGCATCCAGCCCGCACGGGACCGAGATACCGGGGATGCCCGCCAGGTTGACGTTGATGGTGAAGATGTCGGACAGGTACATCTTGAGCGGGTCTTCCATGCGCTCGCCCAGGCCAAACGCCCCGGTGGGCGAGGTGGGGGTGGCGATGACGTCGACGCCCGCATCGAACGCGTCGGTAAAGTCCTTCAAAATAAGGCTGCGTACCTGCTGGGCCTTTTTGTAGTAGGCGTCGTAATAGCCTGCCGAAAGGGCATAGGTGCCGAGCATGATGCGGCGCTTGACCTCGGTGCCAAACCCGGCCTCGCGGGTGGCCATGTACATGCCCAGCAAATCCGCCGCGCCGTCGGCCCGAAGGCCGTAGCGCACGCCATCAAAGCGGGACAGGTTGGAAGACGCCTCGGCGGGGGCAATCAGGTAATAGGTGGCCACGGCGTAAGCGGTATGCGGAAGGGAAATCTCCTTAACTTTCGCACCCTTAGCCTTAAGCACAGCGATCCCCGCCTGCACCGCCGCCAGCACCTCCGGATCGGCCCCATCAATAAAGTATTCCTTAGGAACCCCAATGGTCAGGCCGTCCACCCCGTCCTTCAACCCGGACAGGCAATCCGGTGCCGGCCTTGCACTACTGGTGGAATCAGCCGGATCGTCTCCGGAAATGGCCTCCAGCATGATGGCTGCATCTTCCACATCCTTGGTGAGCGGGCCAATCTGATCCAGGCTGGAAGCAAACGCCACCAGCCCGTACCGGCTCACCCGCCCGTAGGTGGGTTTCAGGCCCACCACGCCGCACAGGGAAGCGGGCTGGCGGATGGAGCCACCGGTGTCGGACCCCAGGGCGGCCAGGCACATGTCGGCGGCCACAGCGGCGGCGGCGCCCCCGGAAGAGCCGCCCGGTGCGCGGGTGAGGTCCCACGGGTTTTTGGTGGTGCGGGTGGCGGAATTTTCCGTGGACGAGCCCATGGCAAACTCATCCAGGTTGGTCTTGCCGGTCAGCACCCCGTCGTGGTTCGCCAGCATCTGCGCCATGGCCCCGTCAAACGGCGGAATGTAGCCTTTCAGGATGGCCGAGCTACAGGTGGTCTCCACCCCTTTGGTGATCATGTTGTCCTTGAGGGCAATGCCAATGCCGGTGAGCGGCCCCGCGTTGCCACTGGCGATGCGCTTGTCGGCTTCCGCTGCCTGGGCGCGGGCAAGGTCTGCGGTGACGGTGTTATAGGCCTCCACCTTTGGCTGCATCTGCTCGATGCGGCCAAGCTGTGACTCGGTCAGTTCAACTGCGGAAATCTCGCCGCCATCCAGCTGCTTGCGCGCTTCGTGGATGGTCCATTCATACGGTTCCATTTAAAAAAATCCTTGGGGGCTATTCAATAATTTTGGGGACCTGGAAGCAGCCGTCTTTCGAATCCGGCGCACCGGCCAGGGCCTGCTCGTTGGGCAGCGATGTACCGGGTTTGTCTTCCCGGTAGGTGTCGCCGGCCTCGGCGGCGTGTTCCGTGGTGGCGATGCCCGATGTATCCAGTTCGTTCAACTGATCCACATAGGCCAGAATCGCGTTCAGATCGCCCTCCAGCGAGGCGGCCTCGTCGGGGGTCAGTTCCAGTCGTGCCAGATGGCCGATTTTGAGGACTTCGCTTTGTTTGATACTCACGTTACTTCTTCTTTTTTGCCGGCGGTTTTTTTGTGGCTTTCGGGTCGGTTTTGCGGCTGGCCACCCAGCCCTTGATGGTCTTTTGCTCCACTCTGGATATCCCCAGCGCCCCCGCCGGCACATCGCTGGTGATGGTGCTGCCTGCGGCAATCACCGCCCCTTTGCCCACCTTGACCGGGGCCACCAGCTGGGTGTCGGAGCCGATAAACACGCCATCGCCGATGACCGTCTGGTGCTTGTTTTCGCCGTCGTAGTTGCAGGTGATGGTGCCCGCGCCGATGTTCACGTTGGTGCCCACCTTCGCATCGCCCACATAGCTTAAGTGGTTCACCTTGGAGTTTTCGCCGATGTCGGCCTTCTTGATCTCCACATAGTTCCCCACTTTGGCCCCTTGCGCCAGATGGGTTTCGGGCCGCAGATGCGCGTGGGGACCCACACTGTTGCCGCCGTCCAGTTTTGATCCGGTAATCAGGGAGTGATCCTTGACGGTTACCCCCTCCCCCAACTGCGAGTCGACGATGCGGCAGCCCGGCAGCAGGGTGCATCCGGCACCGATGGACGTCTTCCCCTGCAAGGTCACGCCCGGATAGATGACGGTATCGGCGCCGATGGTGACGCCCATGTCGATATAGGTGTTATCCGGGTCGACAAACGTGACGCCTTTCGTCATGTGACGGGCGTTGATCTGGGGGCGCATGATGGCGTTCACCCGGGCCAGTTCCGCGCGGGAGTTGATGCCGAAGATGGTTTGCGCGTCCGGCGCGCGGAACACCCGGACCCCGGCCCCTTCGGTGACGGCCCCGGCCACGATGTCGGTCAGGTAGAACTCCCCCTGGGCGTTATCCGCCGTCACGTTGGACAGCAGGGAAAACAGCAGTTTTGCATCCACCGCATACAGCCCGGCGTTGACTTCGTGCACCGCCTTTTCCACCGGGGTGGCATCGCTTTCCTCCACGATGCTTAAGGCCCCGTCGTCGTCCCGGATTACGCGCCCGTAGCCGGTGGGGTCGTCCAGTTCCACCGCCGTCAGGGTGACCCCGCCACCACCCACGCCGTGTGCGGAAAGCAGTCCATCCAGCAGGGCCGGGGTCACCAGCGGCACGTCACCGTTTAAAATGACCACCACCCCGTCAAATTTGGCCAACGCCTTTTCGCAGGTCAGCACCGCATGGCCGGTGCCCAGTTGATCTTTTTGCTCTATGGGGGTGATGTCCACCGGGCTGTCCATGTTCTTCAGGTAGTCCGACACGGCCTTGCCTTCGTGGCCCACGACTGTCAGCACCCGCGTGGCGCCCGCCTGGGTGGCGCACGCTACCACATGGTGCACCATGGGCAGGCCGCATACGGTGTGCAGCACCTTGGGCATGGCCGAGCGCATGCGGGTGCCCTGCCCTGCCGCCAGAATCACGGCGCAAAACTCACTCATGTTGTCCTCTTTTTCAGGATGCCCGACGGCGGCTTGTCGTACCCGGCGGTATAGACTCCGCCCGACATGATGCTCTTCATGGCCTCTTCCACGGTAATGTCCAGGTAGGTCACGTCTTCCGTGGGAACGAATATCAAATAGCCCGAGGTAGGGTTGGGGCTGGTGGGCACAAACAGATTCAGGAGGGAGCGACCGGCCTTTTCGGCGATTTCCCCGCGGGTTTCGTTGATCACGAAGGCCAGCAGATACATGTCACGCCGGGGAAACTCCACCAGCACCACGCCCTTAAAATTCTCTTTTCCCTGCATCGATACGGTGTGGATCACCGACTTGATGGCCGAGTAGATGGTGCGCACCAGCGGCACCCGGTCCAGGATGTACTCGTATTTCGATATCACCCAGTTGCCCAGCACGTTGGCGGTGAGCAGGCCGATCAAAAAGATGCCGAGGACCAGCACGAAAATGCCCAGACCCGGATAGTAGTGGCCCTCGAACCGGTCTTTGATGAGTTGGCCCAGCACCCCTTCCAGCCCGGTCAGGAGCGCGCGCAGCACAAAGTAGGTACCGGCGATCGGCAGGGTCACCAGAAGGCCGGTGACAAAATAACGTCTGATCAGGCTGGTGGCGCTCACGGGATGGTCGTATCCAAAACTTTCCGGGTGGGTCAACAAGTATGCCGCAGATGCAGCAACGGGACATGATACCGGTCCGGCCCCGGATTGTCATTCCCGGCGGCGGCGGATATCACGGCACCTGCTTCGTTGCCGTTCGGGAAAAAACCCTCACCGTAGCAGACTACGGCTCCGGGTTTTCCCCTTCACGCGCCTCGCATCTGCCGCAATCTCCACCGCCGCCCCCCCCTCGTCATTCCCGCGTACGCGGGAATCCAGGCGTTCGGAGCGGGTTGGACGGCGTCACCAAAAAAAGATTGGCTGCATCACCGGATGGCCCCTGGATTCCCGCTTTCGCGGGAATGACAATCGGGGGAGGCGGTGGAGATGCTGCCATATCCGAGGCGCGTGAATGGAACGCCCGGAGGCGTAGTCTTCTACGTCGAGGACGTATCCGTGAGCGGCAACGAAGGAGATGGCGGCATCTCCGCCGCCGACGGGAGGCTACCCCTGATTTCCTACGATATACAGTTCAACGCGCCGGTTGGCCGCCCTGCCGTCGGCACTGTCGTTGCTGAACCTGGGTTCGCTCTCTCCCCGGCCCTCGGTGTTCAGGCGCTGGGAGGAGACGCCCTCGGCGCGCAGGTAGGCGGCCACGGCGTCGGCGCGTTTTTGGGAGAGGGTCTGGTTGTAGGCATCGGAGCCGGTGCTATCCGTGTGGCCCACCACGCGGATACGGGTCTCGGGGTAGCGGTACATAATCTTGCCAACCTTTTGCAGGGTGGGTTCGAAGCCGGGCTTGATGCGGGCGGAATCGACCGCGAAGGAGACCTCGTTCTGCATGGTCAGCTTCAGCACATCCTCCCGCACCCGCTCCACCTCCACGGCGTGGGCGTCGCGCTCGGCCTGGAGCTGGGCCTCAAACTCGGCCTGCTGCTTGTCCATGTAGCTGCCCACCCCGGCCCCCACCGCCGCCCCGGCGGCGCCGCCGATCAGGGCACCGCGCAAGGCGCCGCCGCCGGGGTCGTTCCTGTGGCCGATCACCGCCCCGGCCACGGCGCCAAGCAAGGCACCGGCGCCAGCCCCCTTCTTGGTGTTGTCACCGGCCTCCTGAGTGGTGGCACAGCCAGTGGCAAGCATGGCGGCGGTCACGGCCGCGGCGATCAAAGCGCGCATGGTCATCTCCCTAATATGGCGCGGGGACAGGCCCCGGAAAAAAAGCGTCGATGACAATTATAGCCCGGTGATTGGGACTGCGGCTACGCCTCCCGTTTTTCCCCTTCACGCGCCTTGCATCCTCGTCCTCTTTTCGTCATTCCCGCGAAAGCGGGAATCCAGAGATGGGTCACGCCGGTTTTTTGGTGGTCTACGGGCTGCCAGGCAGGAACTTGCTGTTGAGTTAAATATTGTGTTCCCGGAATTGTGGCTGGTGTGGTCACCGGGTGTGGTCGGACCGCATCCGCCCTTTCCCCGCCCCCTCCACACCGGAGTGAAGAGGGGGCGGGTCGAACAGACAGGCAGGTGGAGGAGACCAGTCTAGTTCTGGACCTTCACCCGATTATCGCGCCAGCGGGCCATCACCCACAGGATCGGTGCAAACAGCATCAGCAGCATTCCGGCTGCATCGCCCCAGGTGGTGGGAACCATGGAGGCGGAACAGCCGCCCGACGCGCCAGCCGCAGCACGCGGGCGCTCGAGCAGGACCACGTCCGAGACGCCGTTGGTGTCCCCTTCCACCAGGTTGGTGGCGGCGGATTCAAACACCACATAGTAGCCGTCGTCGCTGATGGTGGCCTCGTCGCTCATGCCATTAGCGCCGTTGCCGTCGGCATCCTCGCTCAGCCGCTCGGTGGTTCCCGCGAACCGGTCGCGGATAAACACGTCCTCGACGCCGTTGGTATCTCCGTCCACCAGGTTGTCGGCATCGGACATGAACAGCACGTACCGCCCGTCGGCACTGATGGTGTCGTGATGGGAGTGGCTGTCGCTGTTTCCTACATTGCCATAGGAATCCACGCTCACCAACTCGGTGGAACCCGTCAGGAGGTCGTGAAGATAGACATCCCACAGGATGTTGGCATCGCCATCCGCCAGATTGGTGGCGCGGGACATGAACACCACGTACTCACCCCCCCTATCGATGAATGCGTGTACGTTGACGCCATTCGCCTCGTTGCCTGCGGAGTCCACACTCACGCGCCGGGTAGCACCCGTGGTCCGGTCGTGGACGAACACGTCCGACGCGCCGTTGGTATCACCGGCCACCAGATTGGTAGCGCTGGACTGGAACACCACGTAGCGGCCGTCGTTGGTGATGGTGGGACCCGAACTGTCTGCGTTGCTCTCGTTCCCGGCCGAATCCACGCTCAGGCGCTCGGTGGTGCCGGTGGTCCGGTCGTGGATGAACACGTCCGCCAGGCCGTTGGCATCACCGGCCACCAGGTTGGTGGCGGTGGACTGAAACACCACGTAGCGGCCGTCCCCGCTGATTCTGTGGTTTAAACTGGGCCCGTTCGCCTCGTTCCCGGCCGAATCCACGCTCACGCGCTCAGTGATGCCCGTGGTCCGGTCGTGGACGAACACGTCAAACGTACCGTTGATATCCCCGGCCACCAAGTTGCCAGCGCCGGAAAAGAACATCACGTAACGCCCGTCTGCGCTGATGGCGTGGCCATAACTGGCTGCGTTGCTCTCGTTACCATTAGAGTCCACGCTGACCCGCTCGATCATGTCCGTCTCCCGTTCGCGGACGAACACGTCCCGAACTCCGTTGGTATCCCCGTCCACCAGATTATCGGCATCGGACCAGAAAGAGATGTACTGCCCGTCGGCGCTGATGATCGCGTGAGAACTGTCACCATTCGCCTCGGCGCCCATCGCATCCATATTCATCCGTTCCGGTGTGACCGACCAGTGTGAAGACGACCAAGCGGTTGCCGGACCAAATGACAGTATGGCAAGTGAAAGGCAGGTGCCGGTTGCCAGGCTTCTCCAGAAGGAAAGCGGATTGGCATTCGCGTGTGCCTCATGAGGATCCGCATATTCTATTGAATAATGCTCCGGCTGGTCGATACGGCCGTTTACCTGATTTCCGATTTCAAAGTTGTTTGTATGCATGATCTTTTCCTCACATAGCGCACGATCCAGATAAGTCTGTCGTTCTTGCTTACTTTATCGGCACGAATCATGGAGGAGTTAATGGTATAAGTGCTTGATTATCAATGGCTTTTTAGCCATATTCTTTGCAGGATTTTGTCTCTGTTCGGGGGAGTATTTATCCGCGTGCAGAAGGGAAAGTTTGTCCGTGGGTGGGGAGGATTTTGCCCGGCCTGTACGGGAATATTCCCCGAGGTCCGCGTCGCGACTGGTTCCGGTCCCGATTTGAAGCAAGCCACGTTTTTCTACAGTCCGGTCTGTTTCCGCCCGATAAGAGGGTCGGTGGATTCGGTAAATGCAGTGGTTACTTCACAGCGGCCATTTGCGGATTGGGGGTATTAAACGAAGTGGGCCTTGACGCGGGAAACCCCGGGGAAAAGGGTGGGCCCCCTCCAGAACGGAGGGAAAGGCATGATTACAGTACAATTGGTTGACGACCATTGGCTCGTGCGGGCCGGTGTCCGGCGCATGTTGGAGAATGAGCGGGACATCAAGGTGGTCGTGGAGTCCGAGGGTGTCGGCGATGGGGTTCAGGACTTTGTCAAACATCATCCCGCAGTGGTAGTGATGGATATGACCATGGCGGACGGCACCGGCCTGGAGGCCACTCAGCAAATCCTGCAGAAAGATGCAACCGCCTGCATCATCATTTTGAGCATGCACGACGACAATGCCCGCACGTTCCGTGCGATGAAGACCGGGGCCAAGGGATACATAACCAAAGGCTGCGATCCCAAGGACCTGGTCAACGCGGTGCGGAGCGTCGCCCGCGGGGAAATGTACCTGGAGCCCAAGATTGCGCAGACGCTTGCCGTGCGCCAGATGGGGGGCGACATCGATCCCTACGAGGCGCTGACCGACCGCGACTTCGACGTGTTTCTGATGCTGGCCGAGGGCTGGAATATCAAGGAGATCGCTGATAGCCTATGCTTGAGCCCCAAGACCGTGGGTGCCAGCCGTACCCGGGTGTTGAAGAAGCTGGGCGCCGCCAACGTGGCTACTTTAGCCCACATTGCCATCCGTTACGGTCTGATCGCTGCCTGACCCCGGAGCCGCCAGGAAAAGCCGCCAAGCGACCGGAAAACACCTTCCCGTGGTTGAGCAATTCCGGGGACATAATACCTAACTCGACAGCAAGCCCCTGTCTTACGCACTTCGACCCTTCAACTTAGCTCAGGGCTCAGCACGAACGGCTTTGGGTCTGCGTTGGGCTTCATTGCATTCAGCGCCAACCTAACGAGACCTTCCCGCGAGGGAACAGGGCGGGTCGGTGCACGGGGAACATCCCCCTCACCCGCGAGGGGCGAGGGAGCAGGCGGGTAATACAATATTTCAAGGATCGCCGCCCGGTTTCACCCCCAGCGCTCCGAACTCTGAATTCCCGCATACGCGGGAATGACGAAGAGAGGATGAGAGCGACGAAGGGGGGGCGGAAATTGCGGGAATCGCTGCCGACTGCCCCCAAAAAAGGGTATCCTTACCCGGTGCGGGAGCCGGTTTGCTTTTCCGCGCGTAACTTACCTTTTGTACTGTGGGTCTGGCATGTCTGAAAAACCCGGATTCATCACCCTCGAAGGCATCGAGGGGTGCGGCAAGAGCACCCATGCCGCCCTGCTGGCCGACGCCCTGGAGGCGGTGGGCCTGAACGTGGTGCGTACCCGTGAGCCGGGGGGGACGCCGTTTGCCGAAAATATCCGCAAGATGGTGCTTTCCGGGGAACCGGGGACCATGTCGGCCAAGGGCGAACTGTTCCTCTACCTTGCCGCCCGCAGCGATCATCTGGAAAACAGTATTCGTCCGGCCCTGGCTTCCCATTCGTGGGTGGTGTGCGACCGTTTTTCCGACGCCACCGTGGCCTATCAGGGGTTCGGGCGGGAACTGGGGGCGGAACGGGTACAGTCGCTGGCCACCTGGGCCCAGGAGATCAAGCCCGACCTGACCCTGCTGCTGGACCTGCCGGTGGAAGACGGCCTTGCCCGCGTACACAAACGCGGCAACAAGAACCGTCTGGACCGGGAAGATGCGGCATTCCATGAGCGCGTGCGCCACGGCTATCTGGAACTGGCTCAGTCGGAACCGGCCCGCATTGTGCGGATCGACTCCACCGCCTCCATACACGAAGTGCATAAAGCCATCGTGCAGGCGGTGGAAGAGCGGCTGGGCACCCTGATCGGCAAGGCGCTCAAGCCCGCCAAAGAGGCCATGGGGTGAGCACCGCTCCGGCGATTTCTGCCCCCGGCCCAACAGCGTTTGCAGACGTGGCGGGCCATGAGGGCGCGGTGCGTATTCTGGACGCCGCCCTGGCCGCAGGCCGGGTGCCCCACGCCCTGCTGTTCCACGGACCGTCAGGCGTCGGCAAGGGTGACGTGGCCCACCGGCTTGCCCGCGCCCTGCTGTGTACCAGTGATGCCCCTCGCCCGTGTGGCGCTTGCGCCGCCTGTGGCCGTACCGGCAGGGATCATGCCTACGACCTGCTGCACATTCGCCCGGACGGCACCCGCATCAAGGTGGAGCAGATACGGGAACTGAGCGAGTTGATGCGCACCGGCACCGACCGCGGCGTGGCCATCATCGACCCCGCCGATGCCCTGATGGAACAGGCGGCCAACGCCTTGCTCAAAACCCTGGAAGAGCCGCCCGCCGGATGGGTGCTGGTGCTGGTCACCGCCCGTCCCGACGTGCTGCTGGCCACCATCCGCTCCCGTTGCCAACTGGTGCGCTTTTCCCGCCTGTCCGATGCCGATACGGCGGCGCGTTTGATCGAGAGCGGGGTGCCGGAAGCCCAGGCCGAACCGCTTTCCCGGCTGGCCCAGGGCGCACCGGGCGCGGTACTGAACACCGGTATGGACGCAGACGAACTGCTGAACGATTACGCCGAGGCGGTATCGGCCCTCGCGCCGGAGGCACTGACCTCCCCCACCCGCCTGATCCGCTCGGCGGAAACCTGGGGGCGGGATCTGGATACCACCATCCGCTTTTTGCGCTGGGCGCAGATACGGGTGTCGGACGCCCTGTTTGCCGGCACCTCCGCAGGGGAACAAACCGATCCGTGGGCGGGCGTCTACTCCCCGGCCTTTTTATGTGAATTTTCCGCCCACCTGCAAGAGACGGAAGCGCGCCTGACCCGCAACATCAACCGCCAGAGCGCCATCGAAGCCCTGCTGGTAAGGTTGCGGGACGAAGCCCGTCCGGCTGCTCCCCGGAAGGCGCTCGTATGAACATGGTGCGGGTACAGGTGCGGGGCAAGGGAACTTCCCTGCCGTACTCCCTTGAAGAGGCGGTCACCCCCGCGCCGGACGATACCGTCATTATCCGCCGGGAAAACGACACACTGTACGGCGTTGTCTCCGGCGCTCCGTACACCCCGCCCGAAAGCCTGAGTTGCTGCCAGTCGCCCAAGGGCACGGCCATGCGGGTGGCCACCGAAACCGATCTGGAGCAGGTGGACGCGCTGATCCGTAAGGAACAGGAAGCGGCACATTTTTGCCAGGAGCGGGCGGACGCCCTGGGTCTTTCCATGCAGGTGCTGGAGGTGGAGGGGGTGCTTTCGGGCAATCAGGTCACCTGTTTTTTCAGTGCCGAGCGGCGGGTGGATTTTCGCCAACTGGTCAAGGACGTGGGGCGGCGCTTCCACTGCCACGTGCTGATGCGCCAGGTGAGCCAGCGTGAGGAGGCCCAGAGAAGCTGCGGTGCAGGCCCGTGCGGTCGCACCCTGTGCTGCGCCAGCTTCCTTTCCAAACCCCGCACCGTGACCTCGCAGGAAGCGCGGGAGTCCGCGCCGGGGGTGTCTCACTCCAAGCTGACCGGCGTGTGCGGCAAACTCATGTGCTGCCTGGCGTTTGACGGCCCGCAGGAAAAACAGACCGTCAACGCCGCCTGACCTTGACCTGACTTGCCGAACAGATAATTCCCATGCGTCCGTCCTACTTTGTCACCACCCCCATTTATTACGTAAACGACGTGCCCCACATCGGCCACGCCTACACCACCATCGCCGCCGATACCCTGGCCCGGTACAAACGCATGACCGGCCACGACGTGTTCTTTCTGACCGGCACCGACGAGCACGGCCAGAAGATCGAAAAGGCGGCACAAGCCAAAGGGGAAGCCCCTATGGCCCTGGCGGATCGGCTGTCGGACGGCTTTCAGCAGTTGTGGGAGCGTCTCGGCATCTCCAACGACGATTTTGTCCGCACCACCGAAGCCCGCCACAAAACGGCGGTGCACGAGATGTTCCGCCGCATGCAGGAGGCCGGGGACATTTACGAGGACGAGTACGAGGGGCTGTACTGCGTGCCGTGCGAATCGTTCTGGACCGAAACCCAGGCCCAAGAGGGTGCGTGCCCCGATTGCGGGCGGCCCGTGGAAAAGGTGACCGAGGCATCGTGGTTTTTCAAGCTTTCGGCCTATGGCGACCGGCTGCTCAAACACATCGAAGAGAACCCGTCGTTCATCTCGCCGGTATCCCGCAAGAACGAAGTGGTGCAGTTCATCAAAGGGGGCTTGCGCGACCTGTCCATCAGCCGCACCGGCGTCAAGTGGGGCATCCCGGTGCCCCACGACGAAGACCACGTCATCTACGTGTGGCTGGACGCGTTGGTGAACTACCTGACCGCCACCGGCTTTCCGAAGGACGGGTATAAAAAACGCTGGCCCGCGCAACTGCATCTGATCGGCAAGGACATTCTGCGCTTTCACGCCATCTACTGGCCCGCTTTTCTGATGAGCGCTGGCTTGCCCCTGCCCGACCGTATCGTCAGCCACGGCTGGTGGACCATCGACGGCGAGAAGATGTCCAAGAGCAAAGGCAACGTGATCGATCCGCAAGCCGTGGCCGATGAATTTGGCGTGGACGCCATGCGCTACTTTCTGCTGCGGGAAGTGCCGTTCGGCAAGGATGGCGATTTTTCCGTGGACGCCTTGCTGCGCCGCTACAACACCGAGCTGGCCAACGATCTGGGCAACCTGCTGTCGCGCACCGTGAGCATGGTGCACAAGTATCTGGGCGGCGTGGTGCCGACAGCGCCGAAAAAGGACGACCCGCAGGCAAAACCACTGCGTACCGCCGCAAAAGCGCTGCCGGAAGCGTTTCAAAATGCGCTGGATGACCCCAAAGGCAAAGGCCGGGGGCTGGGTTTCGAAGAGGCGCTGGAAGCCGTATGGGCGCTGGTTTCGGCGGCCAATGTGTATGTGCACGAGTCGGCTCCGTGGACTTTGGCCAAACAGGGAGAGACCGAGCGGCTGAACGACGTGCTGTATACCGCGCTGGATGCGGTGCGCATCATCTCTGTTTATGTGGCCCCGTTCATGCCCCGTACGTCGGTGGAAATGGCCCGGCAACTGGGCGTGCAGATGGACCCGGACGGTATGGACCTGAGTCAATCTCCGGAATGGGGCGGCATGGCCTCGGGTACAAAACTGCCGGAGCCAACGGCCCTGTTCCAGCGTAAAGACCCTAAAAAAGTGCCCGCGCACCTGACTGCAAATATTGAAAAAACCAATAAGCAAAAAACCAGCAAGGAGGCCCCGCCCGTGGCGGAAAACGAATCGGAAAAGACAGACGAGTTCATCAGCATTGCCGATTTCGCCAAAGTGAAACTGCAAGTGGGCACGGTCACAGAGGCCGAACCCATCAAGAAGAGCGAAAAATTGCTCAAGCTACAGGTGGACATCGGTACCGAAGTGCGGCAGATTGTGGCCGGTATCGCCCGCAAGTACCCGGCGGAAGAAATGATCGGCCGGCAGGTGGTCATCATCACCAACCTGCGCCCGGCCAAGCTCATGGGGGTGGAGTCGCAAGGGATGCTGCTGGCCGCGGGAGCCGACGAGGTGGAGGCCCTGCTCACGCCCACCGGCCCGGTCACGCTCGGTGCCCGCATCCGCTAAATACGAACTGATCATCTTTACCCGCACGCCCGTGGCGGGAGAAGTCAAGACACGTCTGATCCCCGCCCTGGGGCCGGACGGGGCGGCGGTGCTGCACGAAGCGTTTGTGCGCGATCTGGTGGCCCGTCTGGCTGAACTATTCGAGGTGACGCTGGCCGTAGACCCGAATCCCGATGCACCGTTGTTTGACGCGCTGGGCAAGCAGACCGGGGCGCAGCGGCAAGCGCAGCCCGGGGGTGATCTGGGCCGGCGCATGGCCGATGCGTTGCGCGCACATATTCAAAAAACCGGAAGGGCCACGCTGCTGATGGGCACCGATGTGCCGTCCGTGCCGGTCGGCCATATCACCGAGGCGGCAATGCTGCTGCAAAGCGCCGAACTGGTATTCAACCCCGCCACCGACGGCGGCTACTATCTGGTGGGGGCGTCGCCCAAAGCGCTGGACCGGTGGGAGGGCATCACCAAGGCGGTGTTTACCGATATTGCCTGGGGCACGGAATCGGTACTGCACGACACGTTGCGCCGGGCGCAGTCGATCCCCGTTGCCCTGGGTCCCTGCTGGTACGACGTGGACGAACCCGCCGACCTGGACCTGCTGGTGCGGGAACTCGCAAAAGGCGGTCCGGTCCTGCCCCACACCCGCACGGCGCTGGTCGAAATGGGGCGGCTGTGAGCGGGGCAACCGCAGGCATATACGTGGCCCTGCCGTTCTGCCCGAGCCAGTGCCACTACTGCTCCAATCAGGCCACCCGCTTCACCGACGTCCGCGCCGAAAGCTACCTGCACCGGCTGGAGGAAGAACTGCGAACCGCCGCACCCGACTGGGGCGGTTATGAGATCGATACGGTGTTCATCGGCGGCGGCACCCCGACGATGTTTCCCACGGCTATGCTGGCGCGGGTGCTGGATATGATCGCCGCTCATTACGACCTGTCGGCGGCGGCAGAGATCACCTCCGAGGCCAACCCGGAAACGGTGACGCCCAAAGGCGCAAAAGGGATGCTGGGGCTGGGCATCAACCGCATCAGCATCGGTGCCCAGACGTTTCAACCCCGGCATTTGATGGCGCTGGGCCGGGTGCACTCGCCAAACACCACGGTCAAGGCGGTGCGGGCGGCACGGGAGGCGGGCTTTAGGAGCCTGTCGCTGGATTTGATCTTCAGCCTGCCCGATCAACAGCTTTCCGAATGGGAGGACGATCTGGCGCAGATTATCGCCCTGAAGCCGGACCATGTGGCCGCCTATGGACTGGCCATCGAACCGGGAACCGCCCTGTGGGTACAGGTGCAATCGGGCAAGATCAGCCTGCCCGACGCAGACGGCTACGACCGCTTCTACACCACCGCCGTGGAACGGCTGGCAGCCGCCGGGTATGCCCGCTATGAAGTCTCCAACTTTGCAAAGCCCGGACATGAGTGCCGCCACAACCTGCGCTACTGGGAGATTGGCGACTATCTGGGCGTGGGCGCGGGTGCCGCCACCCACCGGGCCGGGCGGCGCTACGCCCAGGTTGCCGATGTGACGGCATACGGGCAACAGACAGACAGCCACCCGATGGTGGAGGGCGAGCGCTTGAGCGCGCGCGACCAGGCGTACGAAATGGCTATCTTCGGCCTGCGTACGGCACGGGGAATCGATCTGGATGCCATCCTTGCCCGCACCGGCACCGATCTGGCCAGCGAGGCGGGGGACGCGCTGGAACGGCTGGCGTCCAGCGGCCTGATTACCCGCGAAGGCGCAGCCTGCCAGCCCACCGACCGGGGGTTTTTGTTCAACGACACCATCGGTGCGGCGCTGGCCCGGGATGTGCCGTAAGTGGCCCGAATCAGGGCGGCCCGGTGGGGCGGAGTTTTCCCCCGGCGTCAAAAATCTGTTATGTTTTAGGAAATCGCCTAGAATTTATGCCGGTTCCGGGAGGGGTTATGCGCAAGCACATCGTCATTGTTGACGACGAAGAGTTATTCCGGGAAATCTGCCGGGAAATGCTCGAAGACCGTGGCTACCGGGTTTCGGTGGCCCCGGAGGCGTCCACCGCCCTGACCATTCTGGAGGCGGGGTCCGTCGATCTGCTGGTGGCCGACATCACCCTGCCCGGCATGGACGGCCTCGACATGATCGAAAAGGCCCGCGTGCTGCAACCGGATCTCCCGGCCATTGTCATCACCGGTTTTCTGACCCAGGAAAACATGCTGCGCTCCCTGAACCTGGGGGTGAGCGGTTTTTTAACCAAACCGTTTTTCTATGACGAACTGTTTGTCGCCGTAGAAAAAGCCCTGCAACAGACCCACGCGGCGCGCAAGCAGTTTCTGATGCAGCACTACCTGCCGATGATTCACCTGGGGGAGGAAATCCTCACCACCCATCACGAAGACCTGTTCTCCAAAACCCTGGGCACGGTGCTGGGTATTGGCCTGCGGCAGACCGGCGCCACCCGTGCGCTGATGGCCATGTCGAGCAGCGAAACCGGCAAGCTGGAACTGGCCGCGTCACTGGGGTTTGACGCCGAGGAGCAACCGGCAATAAAAAGCTATCTGGAGCAGATTCAGGCGTCCGTATCGTCCGGTGAGGAAGAAATTCTTTCTGACGATCTGATTCCGGGCATGGTGACCCAGATTGTGCGCATTCCCGGTGCCGGAGCGCATTCCGGTGCATTGCTGCTGGCCCACCCCAAAGATAGTGGCTTTTCCGAAGAAGAGCGCAAGCTGGGGCATCTGCTTGCGGTGCAGGCGGCCATTGCCATCCACCACTACGAATTTCACAGCCGTACTGTTTCTGCGGCCCAAAAACTCTCCATCACCCTGCACGGGCTGGCGGCGGCGCTGGTGCCGCCGGGTGCCGGGGCCACGGGGGCAGAGCGGCAGGCCCTTGGGCAGCTGGCCGAACGGGTGGCCCGCGCCGTGGGGCTTTCCAGTGGTGCGGAGGAAGAGGTGTGCAAGGCCACCCTGTTCCACGACCTGGGCAAGGCGTTTATCTCTCCCCCACTCCTCGGCAAGCCGTCGGCGTTATCCGGCGAGGAACAGCAGGCGCTACGGGCGTATGTTGAGAGTGGGGCCGAACACCTGAACCGGGCGGACGGTCTTTCCGAGGCGGCGGCACTGGTGGCGGCTCACCGGGAATGCTGGGATGGATCGGGCTATCCCCACGGGCTGAAAGGCAAGGCGATTCCCCTGGAGGCGCAAGTCGTTTCCGTCGTCACTGCCTGGGGCGCCATGACCTCAAACCGCCCGTACCGGAAGGCGCTTTCCCCCACCGAAGCCAAAACGATCCTCCGCGCAGAGGCGGGTGGCCGGTTCAACCCGAAGGTCGTCGAAGCGCTGCTGGGCGAACTGGAAGAAAAAGAACTGGTGATGGAGGCGGGGGCGTAAGGCAAAGTTCCCACCCCCTTCCCTTCTGATTCGGCCCAATCCGGTTCAACCCCGCTGCCAGTCAGGCCGGGGATGTGCTACAGGGGAGCGGGGAGCTTACGAAGGGTAACACCCGCTGGCCCGCGCCGCTACCGGAAATGGGAAAAAGGCGCTTAATCTTCCTGTACGCCGCAGATCAGGGATAAGAGGAGCAGTAGTCTTCCTGTCGCACCTCGTACTGTTTGCGCCCTTCATTCGTCCCTACACCGAGGAAATAGGCCTCGGCAATGGCAAAGCAGTTTGCCTTTTCGGCCAGCCAGATCGGGCAACTTATTATTGCTTCCAGGCCGCTGTACGGACAGAAGGGATACGCCTTACGGCACATCGCCTTGTGATCCTCGTGTTGCTCCGAGTTGCAGGCCGCATATGCGTCGTCCCTTTCCTCCTCGGGCACGCAAGTTTGGTAACAGGTGTCGTGAAAGTTGCACCCGAGAGGGTCCCTGGGACTCTGCCCGTGGACGAAGAAATCGTTTCTTGGGTCACTCGCCGGAATATAGCCGGAGCCAAATTCAACAAGTACCTGATTGTGTTCAGCTCTTGGCATCGGCTGGTTGCGGAGAGAATCGGTATCCGTACTTCCCACAACACCAAACTTGTTCCGGTTACAGCCGTCGATTTCGTGGCAGCGGTTGTTCTGGCCAGTGCCTCGTTCAGCGGACCCATCTGCCCCCCCTATCACACAGAAATCCGAAACACCGGTGACGTGCGCTTGCGCGGAACCGCCTAAGGTATCTTCACCCTCGGCGGTAATCGTCAGTGGACCATAGACAAAGGTACTCAAATAAATCGTTGCCGAAAAGCTGTAGCGCTGGTCATCGTTCTGGCATATGAGAAAATTCGGGAATAACTTACAAAAAGCGGTCAATATCAGGTTTGTCGGTATCGAACTGACCGTTGCCGTCACAGCAGGCGTCCCATTGGAGTCATGGACCGTGACGGTCGGCGGTCCACTGCCACCGTCCGTCGTGATGATCCCGCTTACCTCGACGGGGGCGGGGATGAATGAGCCGCCTGCGGTGAAGTCGGGTGAAGGGGCGGTAATGCTCATCACCGGACCGGGCAGGGTTTTCAAGGTAATCTCGACGCTGGCATGGCCCTCACCGGTGCCGTTTGTCGCAACGACCATGACCGTATTGTTGCCTTCTGCGAGCGTGACATCGGCGCTATAGTTGCCGTCGGTGTTCGGCGTGGCCGTGCCGTCCACCGTGATCGCGGCCAAAGGGTCGTCCACGGTGCCAGCAACCGTAACCGGATTGGCCGTCGCGAGGCTCAGGGGTTCGGGGGTTACGATGGTGACGGCGGGTGGCGGTACGACGACGACCACCGTCATTTCATCCGGCGCGCTGTCGACGATGCTGTCGTTGACGACCAGCCCGACGACGTAGGTACCGGCTGTGTCGGCAATAAACGATGGCTTGTCGCTGTTTGAATCGGACAGTTCGGCTTCGCTGCCGGGCGGTGTGCTCTCGAGCGACCACATGTAGTCCAGTGCCTGGCCATCGGGATCGCTGGAGGCGCTGCCATCGAGAATCACCGCGTCCCCGGCCAAAACATTGCTTGTCTGATCGGTGCCGGCATTGGCGATGGGGGAATTATTGGAAGCGCCGCCGCCGCTGTTGCTGCCGCAGGCGGCCAGAAAGAATACCAATCCCAGAAATGACATCCTGGCGATGCTTCCACATACAGTGGTTCGGTTTCCCATCTTTTGACCCCTTCTCATCGAACGCGACGTCAATGACGTGCGATCCGGTATCGAAAAATCCAGGACATTCCATTCACCCGTTGCCGGCGTCCCGCGCCAATGCGCGACGCTGTGATGCCGCACCGGCGCTCCACACAATAAACACAATTGGTTGCGCCCGATGAAGCGTTCTGGACCACGTGCGCTACAGCGCCACCGTTCCGTGTGCAAAGAGAGAGGCCTCTCTCCGTTTGCTGTCTGTGATTAGTCTATTGTCAATAAATAGCACAAACTCTCTAAATAGCACAAACTCTCTTGTTATTCCCGCGAAAGCGGGAACGACAATCTAAAAGGCGGGAATGAGCGTCAGGGGGTGGACAGTCAGAGATTAGAGCGCGGGGATTCGGCTCCGGGAAGGTGTGGCCTTAAACCCCAGCCGGGACCGGCCTGGATACGCTGCACAACTCTTCCAGCAGTTCGCGCACGGGGACGATCTTTTTGGAGCGGTACATGTTGGTGCCGCAGAAAGCCCCCAAGAGGCCGCCACAAGGCACAGGTCGCGCAGGGTTGAGGGGCATGGTCTCCCCCTTTTTTGCCTCTGGAAAGGCACAGCCCGAAACACGGATAAAAAAAGCGGCGACCGAATCGGCCGCCGCTTTCAGACGTTCATCAAAACAAATTGAATTACGCCATGCTCAGGCCCAACTCCCTGGCCTTCGTGTTGATTTTCATTTTTGCGCTCATGGCAGGCACTTTCCCCAGAACCTCCATCACGGCATTCATGTAACGCACGGCGTCCTCATGACTGCTTGCGGAGTTGCCGGTGGGCGTGATCTTGACCCGGCTCTTCAGTGCAACCTGCCGAACCGTTTCCTCGGTTTGCAGCTTACGTAACAGCCTGAGGTGGGCTTCCAACACTTGATCCCAAGCCATTGTCTAGTCCCCCCACCGCTGATGGTCCATGCCCACATCGAGGCCGGACAACCAGTCGAGGAAGCGCCCGACATTCTCACCCGAGATGATCTTTCCGTGCTGGGGACAGATGTGGTCAATCTCCAGATCCTTGATCCGATCCAGATAGACCCGCAGGGCGCTGTTGGAAGCCATGTACCGGCGATGGAACCCTTCCATGAGCTTCACGTGCGCGTCGAAATCCTCCACGTACAGGCTGTCATCCCCGTCCGGCACCAGGGCAGCGCCCAGATCGCCGGTGAACAGGCACTTGGAGCGCTGGTCGTACGCATGGAAATTGCCCGGTGAGTGCAGGAAGTGAGCGGGAACGTAGGTCACTACGGAACCCGACGGCAGCGCGGTCACGCCGCCCTGATCTTCCAGGCGGTTCATGTTGGGATCGACAGGCAGCGCCAGATGCATGACAAAGCGATCCCACAACCCGGAGAGCGTAACCTCCACATCGGGGTTCACTTCCAGCCACGATACCAGGCTGACGCAAATGTCCGGGTCCTGATGGGACAGGAACATCCATTTAATCTGGTCGGGCTCCACAATGGCGGTGCAGTTGTCGAACACGCGGTCAAAAACGTGAAACCCGCCGGGGTCCAGGAGCATGCCCTGCCCCTCATCCACAATCAGATACTGGTTGGATGAAATGCCCTTCTCGTCCGATGCGTCGCCCGCACCCAACCAGATAAAGCTGTGCTCGTCATCCTGGTAGATGACTTTTGCGCCCTTACTGGTTTTTACAGATGATTTGCCCATGGTCTCCATTTCCTCAAGTTAGTTTTTCTCCCCATCCGTCAGGAACCCCATACCAAGACCCGTTCCCATTGGTGATCCACCCACACGTCACAAGTGCATATGTGCATTGCAATACCGAGTTGACCTTCTCGGTCCCGGACACGCCAACGTTTAGTAATTAGTAAACTTATTTCTGGATATTCCCTTGCATACCGGTTCACCAGGCCAGGTGACCTGTCCCCCGCGCAGACGGGAATGACAATTAGAAGGAGGGAATGGTAATCGGGGGGCGGACAGCAGGAATTCAGGGCGGGCAGGCGCGGGCTTGGGCGCGGGGATTCAGCTCCAGGGGGGTGTGGCCTTAAACCCCGGCCGGTACCGGCTGGGCGACACTACACAGCTCTTCCAGCAACTCCCGCACGGGGACGATTTTTTTGGAGCGGTACATGTTGGTGCCGCAGAACACCAGGCCGTCGTGCAGGTCGCCCCGTTGCGCCCGGTCCAGGGCGTGGGCGATGCAGAAGGTCTCTTTTTCGTCCCGGCACAGGCATTTTCGCAGGCAGTTGGCAAAACACTGGGTGACGATCTCTCCGCCGCTCTCCAGCCGCTCCACAAACTCGCCAGCCACGGCGCGGCCGGGCAGCCCTGCCGGGCTGTCCACGATCACCACGTCGGATTTGACCCGGTTTAAAAACTGGTGTTTAAAGGTGTCGTCCGCGTCGCACTCGTCGGTGCACACAAAGCGGGTGGCCATCTGCACCCCCGCAGCGCCCACCTGCATAATGCGGTCGATATCACCCCGGTCCCAGATGCCGCCTGCGGCGATGACCGGGATGTCGAACCCTTCTTCATTCAGGTAGCTGACGATCTCGGGGATCACCACGTCCAGATCGTATTCCCGGTTGCCCAGCTGCTCCCGGCTGGCCCCCAGATGGCCTCCGGCGGTGTTGGGATCCTCGACCACAAGGGCGTCCGGCAGCCGTTTATGCACGCGGCCCCAGCGGCGGCAGAGCACCCGCGCCGCCTTGGCGGAGGACACGATGGGAAGCAGGGCGCAGTCCGGATAATCCCTGGTATAGGACGGCAGGTTGAGCGGCAGCCCGGCCCCGGAAATAATCATGTCGGCGCCGTTTTCCGCCGCCGTGCGGCTCATGGCCTCGTGATCGGTAATGGCCACCATGCTGTTGACGCCGATCACGCCGTTCGGCGCAGTTTTTCTGGCCTTTTCCAGTTCGTCCCGCAAGGCCAGCTTGTTGGCCTCGAAATAATCGCTCTTTTTCTTGTAATACGGAGAAGACAGGCCCAGCGCCACAGAGGCGATAATGCCCGCCCCGCCTTCTTTTGCCACGGCTCCCGCAAGCCGGGAAGCTGACACGCGAATGCCCATGCCGCCCTGGATAATGGGCAGCCGCATCGTGTGTTTGCCAATTTTCAGCGGTGGCAAATCGGTCTGTATCGGTTTATTTGCAGACACTCTGTTCGTCACGTATTCGGGATACTTTTAAAGGCCATTCCCGTACGCAGCGCACCCCCCACGACCGCACGCTGACCGGAAACAGCACCCGGCAAGCCTACCATACCGCCCATAGCGCCGTCGCCCGTCATCTGACCTTATCCGGCGGATTTTTCAATTGATTCCCTGCCCAACAAATGGTCATACAGTGTGCACAGGCGCGTGGCCTGCACTTCCCAACTATACCGTTTTTCCCGCACCACCCCCACGTTGTGCCGCAATCTGGCAAGTACCGGCTTCTCCAGGCAGGTGCGGGCCACCTGATCGGCCACCTCAACCTCGTTTTCCGGGTCCGTCATGGCGCCCAGAGAATGGCCGCTCACAATCCGCTCAATTCCCGGCAGGTGACTGGCCACCACCGGCAGCCCCGCCATCAAAAACGAGAACAGCACATCGGGAATGTCATGACGCGCACGCTGGGAGGTATCGGCAGGCAATAGCAACGCCATATCGAAGGCGGCCAGGGTATCCACCAACCGGGCAGGATCGGCCTCCACCCGGTGCAGGCGCGTGCTCATGCCGCATTCGGCGGCCCAGCGTTCGCAAACCGACCAGTCTCCCCGACCGTTTACCACCGCCAGATTTACCTTACGCAACCGACCGATGGCGTGGATGGCGATCTCCAGTTCCTCGTACGGGATATCGGCCACCACCACCGCTGGCTGCTCTGCGGGGATCTCCAGGGGGGTGGGGGACAGATTGGCCTGATACGGGGGCGCGGCATAAATGGGCACCACGGGCACCCGCTCCAGTTTGAGTTCGCGCTGCAAAAATTCGCCAAACAGGTAGCCGATGCACAGGACGGCGTTGAAACGCCGGGCATAGTGCCGTTCTCCGAACGACAGGCGGGTTTCATCCAGTAATGCCCGTCCCCGCTCCTTCCAGCCGCCATCTTCCTGTTCCGGGCTTGCCAGCGCCCCCGGCGAGTCATAAATCAGGCGGGTGTGATCGGAGAGCATCGGGGTGACACGCAGGGCGCCGCGCCCGGTCACCTGCACCACGTCTTCCCGTTTCAGGTCGGCGGGCTTGGGCAGGGCCGCCTTGGGGTTCTGGTCGATATCCGGCGCGAGCGTGGCCCGCAGCTCCACACCGGGGATTTCCAGACTTTCGGCATCGCGGCAGGTGTAGACCGTAACCGTGTGGCCCGCTGCGGCGAGCGTTTCCGCCATCAGGGCCGAACGGCGGTTGTGCGCGAACAGGTCGGGAGCCAGCAGCGTCACCCGGACCGGACGGGGGGATTTTATGGCAGCAGATGTGCTTTTTTTCATGCCCTGCCACCCGCCGCATCAAGTGCATTAAAGTGCATGGGGATATTATAAGGGCCGATCCGGTAGCTGGTCCATTTGCCCCTCCCTGACCGGTACGTGCCGAAACATGGGAAAAACGGATGATTGTCCCGCCCCCGATTTGACCAGCATCGGAAAGCGGACTTATGCTGTCCAGATCAAAACCAGAACAACTTATGTTCTTATAAACACATATGCCCTGAACGGCTCCAGTTGTCCGAACTTTACGGGCCGTGAGCCACGTTGGCGGGGGGCCAACCTGTTAGATCATTAGGAGATTGTTATGCCGAAGCCAAATCGTCACATTCTTGTCTGTACCAACACCCGTCCGCCGGGCCATCCCCGCGGCTCCTGTGGCGAAAAGCGTTCGCCGGAATTGCTGATGAGCTTCATGATGGAAGTGGAAAGCAAAGGCTTGTTTCAGGAGGCCATCGTTACCGGAACCCAGTGCATCGGGCCGTGCGGCATGGGGCCGATTGTGGTGATCTATCCGGAAGGCACCTGGTATCGGGGTGTGACCGCCGACGATGTGAGCGAAATCATTCAGTCGCACATTGTGGACGGTAAGCCGGTGGAACGGCTGATCATGCCGGATGACGTCTGGGGGTAAACCAGACCGGCATAGCGTGATGGAAAAGGGGTCGCGACCGTTCAGGTCGGGGCCCTTTTTTTATGGGGTCAGTTGTCGCCGCCACCCCGGTGCACCGGCGAACGGCGGATCTGCCTTGCGGCGCGCGACTGATCCGGCGAGGTGCCTGCGGTGACGGTCTCTTCTTCCCCCTCCTGTGCATTGGCACTGTCCGTATGGGCATCGGCTTGATCGTCGGGCACCGTTCCGGAATCATCCGGCTCCGGGGCGGGTTTTTGGCTTGCCATTGCCGCAGGCTTGGGCTTAGGTTTGGGTGCGGGAGCGCTCATCTGCCCGTTCTGAAAACGCTGTGCGGCCTGCTCAAGTTCGGGATGGTCTTCCAGCAATTCCTCAAACAGCCCACGGGCCAGTTCCCGACGATCCATCCCTTCGGGCGCCACCTGCATATCCAGTTTGGCCAGAGAGAGGTCGAACCCGGCTTTTTTGAGCTGTTCGGCATCCATGTGGTAGTCGTGCAGGGCCTGCTTCAGGTCGTTGGGGTTGCGATTGAGGCGCTTGGCCACCTCACTTAAGCCCATGCTGCGGTAGCTGCCGTCCGGCATGATACCCAGATAACAGGCGCAGAACAGGTCAAACGGCGCAATCAGACCGCTTTCGGGCACCTCGTATGGCGAGGAAAACGCCTTGCCCTTGCGGGGCGCCTGGTTATCGTGCTGGGTGCGCGGCTTTCCGCCCCCACCCCGGCCCCCGTTACGGCCACCGGACTGTTGTCTGCCCCCGCCCCCGCCGCGCTGCCGACGACGGCCGCGCGGCCCTCGTGAGCTTTTTCCTGATTCACCCGAACTCATTGTTTATACTCGCTTTTTTTCATACTAAACATTGAAACGAAAATGGATCACATCCCCGTCCTTTACTCTGTATTCCTTGCCTTCCAGGCGTAATTTTCCCTGTTCCCTGGCCTTCTGCCAGGAACCGGTTTTTTCGATATCCGCATACGACGCAATTTCCGCGCGGATAAATCCGCGTTCAAAATCCGTATGAATCTCGCCTGCGGCCTCGGGTGCCAGGGCACCGTCGCGCACCGTCCAGGCTCTGGATTCCTTGGGGCCGGCGGTAAAATAGGTGATTTTCCCCAACAGCCTGTAGACCGCATGGGCCAGCCGGTCGAGTCCTGAAGCGGTGAGCCCCAGTTCGGCCAGATAGTCCTCCCGCTCTTCTTCGGGAAGTACGGCCAGTTCACTTTCAATTGCCCCGCTAATGACAACGACTTCGGCGCCATGGGCGCGGGCCAGTTCTTCCACTGCCGTAACCCCCGGATTTCCATCCAGGTCGTCCTCAGACACATTGGCTACAAACAGAACCGGCTTGAGCGTAATCAGGTGCGCGTCGTTCAAGGCCAGGCGTTCTTCCGCGTCAAGCCCCAGCGCACGGGCCGGTTTGCCATCATGAAGCCCCTTCAGCACGCGCTGGCTCAAGTCCAGATCGGCCTGGGCTTCCTTGTCACCGGAGCGTGCCCCCTTCTCCAGACGGGCCACACGCTTCTCCAATGACTCCATATCGGCAAGAATCAGTTCCAGGTCAACCGTAGAAATATCCCGGACCGGATCGACGCTGCCATTCACGTGCACCACCTGGCTGTCTTCGAAGCAGCGCACCACGTGTAAAATGGCGTCGGTTTCCCGGATATGGCCCAGAAACTGGTTGCCCAGCCCTTCTCCTTTGCTGGCCCCTTCCACCAGCCCGGCGATATCGACAAACTCAACGGTGGCTGGCAGTTGTCGCTCCGAATCGAACATTTCCTGCAAGCGTGCCAGGCGTGGATCGTTGATCGGCACAATGCCCACATTGGGCTCGATGGTGCAGAACGGATAGTTGGCCGCTTCCGCACCGGCTGCCGTCATTGCGTTAAAAATGGTGGACTTGCCCACATTGGGCAGGCCCACGATGCCACAGTTTAATGCCATGTAGTTCCGGTCATTTGTGCTCGCTCAGTCGGCAAACGCGTGTGTGCGCGTGCCTTTTTCTGACCGTTGTAAACGGTCAGCTTGCGGAATGGGTTTTTGCCTGTGCGGCCAGCAACCCTTCTTCCAGTAGTATTTCCAATGCATCCGCCGCCAGTTCCACTGCGGCATCCGCCAGTTTTTGCTCCGGGGGCGTGAAGCGCCCGAGCACATAATCGGAAACATCCATGCCGTCATCCGGACGGCCCACGCCCACCCGGACGCGGAAAAAATCCCGATCTCCCAAAGCGGTTGCGATGGAGCGCACCCCCTTCTGGCCACCGTCGCCCCCTCCTTCCTTGAGCCGTACCCGGCCCAGGGGCAGATCGATGTCGTCATGCACGACGATCAGGTTGGCTGTCTGACGGCTCATCTTGTTCGCCAGCGCCAGCGCCGCCTGACCGCTCAGGTTCATATAGACCTGACAGGTGGCCATGTAGACTGCGGTACCGCTTACGGTACCTGTCCCACCCGTAAATGTGCCCTGCCGGTCGGAGAGGAATATTCCCCACCGCTCGGCCAGCCGTGCAAGCACCGAAAGACCGATGTTGTGCCGGGTGCCGGCGTAACGGGGGCCGGGGTTTCCCAGCCCCAGAACAACTTTCAAAGCGTGGCCCTTGCGGGGTTAGTCCCCGGAGGACTCCCCTCCCTCACCTTTACCCTCGCCCTCGGCAGATGCCTCTTCACCCTCGGCAGCCTCTTCACCCTCGGCAACTTCTTCGCCTTCGGCCGCTTCAACCGGCTCGGCCTCAACCTTGGGTGCCTGCACCGCAACAACGGTGGTGTCTTCCGCCGCATGCAGGTGCGACCCTTCCGGGACCGTCAGATCGCTCACGTGGAGCGAATCGCCCACATGCAGTTCCGAGACATCCAGTTCCAGCGTTTCCGGAATGGCGTTGGGCAGGCAGTCGAGCTCCATCTCGTGCATCATGTGCTGCAAAATCCCCTGTTCCTCGCGCACACCAATGGGATCGCCGCCGATCAGGGTAATGCTCACGCTCACCGTCACCTTGTGGCCCTTCTGCACTTCATAGAAGTCGCAATGGGTCATGACGCCAGTGAGGTTGTCCACCTGATGGCTACGCAGGATGACACCCTTTTTTTCTCCGTTCACGTTCAGTTCGATCAGGCCGTGATCGCCCCCCTCCCGGTACATGACCCGTTCCAGTTCACGGGCCGAAATAGACAGCGAGGTGGGCTCTCCCACGCCGTACATGACAGCGGGCACAAACCCGTTGCGGCGCAGTCTGCCCGCGACACCCTTGCCGGTTTCCTCCCGAACAGTCGCTTCAAGTGCGATAGAGGCCATGATTTACATCTCCCAAAATACGTTTTGCAAAAACAGATTAAACAAACAAATTACTGACCGATTCTTCGGTATGGACCCGCGCCACCGCCTTGCCCAGCAGCCCCGCCACACTCAGCACTTCAAAGCGATCAAACTTTTCCGCTTTGTCGCCCAGCGGAATGGTGTCGGTGATAATCAGCTCGTCAAACGGGCTGGACTTCAGCCGGTCCATCGCGGGGCCGGACAGCACCGCGTGGGTACACGCTCCGTACACCTTGAGCGCCCCCCGCTCCTTGAGCGCGTGGGCGGCCTGCACGATGGTGCCGCCGGTATCGATCATATCGTCCAGCAGCAGCGCGTCCTTGCCTTCCACCTCACCGATCAGGTGCATCAGTTCGGCCTGATTGGGCTTGTCGTTATCGCGCCGTTTATCGATGATGGCAAGCGATGCATTGAGCTTTTTGGCAAACGCCCGCGCCCGCTCGGTACCGCCCGCATCGGGCGAAACCACCACCATGTTACTGAACTTTTCGTCGGCCAGATAGTCCAGCAGCACCGGTTTGGCGTACAGATGATCCACCGGGATATTAAAAAATCCCTGAATCTGGCCCGCGTGCAGGTCCAGTGTCAGTACCCGGTCGGCCCCGGCAGTGGTAATCAGGTCGGCCACCAGCTTTGCGGTAATGGGCACACGCGGTGCGACTTTTTTATCCTGCCGGGCATAGCCGAAATACGGGATCACGGCGGTAATGCGCTTGGCGCTGGCGCGTTTCAGGGCGTCCAGAATGATCAGCATTTCCATCAGGTGATGGTTGACCGGGTGCGACAGGGGCTGTACCACAAACACATCCATGCCGCGCACGTTTTCGTCGATCTGAACGCGGATTTCGCCATCCGAAAAGGTGGAGACGGTGGCCTCGCCCTGGGTAATGCCCAGGAACTCGCACATCTTCTCTACCAGTGGGCGGTTGGCGTTGCCACTAAATATTTTCAGTTGATTGAACACAATCCAAACTCCAGTGCCCCGCTTGATTCGGGCTCACTCGTTTATCCGCAGCCCCACGGCGACAGACCTTTACCCCTGATAAATGGCTGGGGCGCCAGGATTCGAACCTGGGAATGCCAGTACCAAAAACTGGTGACTTACCACTTGTCGACGCCCCAACGGAAACCCATTAATGTCCCACCAGAGGAAGCACCCACACGCTCCAGGGAGACGCTGCTTTCAGCCGGTTCCGAATGCCGTCCGCCGCCACTTGCGACGGGGCCAGGCAAAATACCGAGGCGCCGCTTCCCGACATGCGCGCGTCCTCTGCCCCGGCAGCGCTCAGTGCGCTTAAGGCCAGGGCAATCTCCCGTTCCATGCGGCAGGCGGTTTCCTGAAGATCATTCCCCGTTGCCAGTTGGATGGAAGTGCCACTACGGGCGGAGGTAATTATCGAAGCATCAGCGCCTTGTGTCAACATTTTCCCCTGTTTTCCATCGGCAAACCGGCGGAACACCTCGGCAGTGCTCACCTGCACGCCGGGATAGACCAGCACACACCAGGTACCCGACAGCGGTTTTACCGGCGTGACCACCTCACCCCGACCCGTCACCTGCGCCGCGCCCCCGTGCACAAAGAACGGCACGTCGCTGCCGATCTGCGCGGCGATTTCGCTTAATTCATCTGTCGTCAGCCCCAGTTTCCACAGGCGGTTCAGCCCGGTCAGCACGGCGGCGGCATCGCTGCTACCCCCCCCAAGGCCGGCGCCTGCCGGGATGTTTTTTTGCAGATGAATCCGCACCATCAAGCCGTCGCCCGCCCGTTCGATCATCTTGCGGGCGGCGATGCAGGCCAGGTTATCTTCCCCCGCAAGGGATTTGTCGGAGCAGGTAAAGGTGACGGGTTTCGGGTTTGATTCCGGCCCACCCGCCCCTTCCGGCGCATCCGTCAGGTCCACCCGGTCGTACAGGCCGATGGTGTGGAACAGGGAGTCCAGTGTGTGGTAGCCGTCCGCACGCCTGCCGGTCACGCGCAGGTACAGATTGAGTTTGGCGGGGGCGTTAACGGTAAGGCTTGCCAGTGGAACTTTCTCCCTCAAGCGCAAAACAAAAGAAGGGGCCACGAACGTTCGTGGCCCCTTCCGTCTGGTTTGCGTGCGATCTGTCCTAGACCGAGTAGTACATCTCAAACTCGACCGGAGACGGCGTCATGTTCAGGCGCGTGCACTCCTCGCGTTTGAGTTCGATATACGAATCAATGGCGTCCTGGGTGAACACGCCGCCTTTTTTAAGGAAATCGTGGTCCGCCTCCAGGGCGTCCAGGGCTTCGTCGAAGCTGCCGGCCACGGTCGGCACGTCGGCCAGCTCTTCCGGCGGCAGGTCGTACAGGTTCTTGTCCATCGGCTCGCCCGGATGGATTTTGTTTTCGATGCCGTCCAGACCCGCCATCAGCATGGCCGAGAAAGCCAGGTACGGGTTGGCGGTGGGGTCCGGGAAGCGCACCTCGGCGCGCCGTCCGTTGGGGCTGTTGGCCGCCGGGATACGGATGGAGGCCGAGCGGTTGCGGCCCGAGTAGGCCAGCAGCACTGGTGCCTCGAAGCCCGGCACCAGCCGCTTGTAGCTGTTGGTGGAGGCGTTGGTAAAGGCGTTCAGTGCACGGGCGTGCTTGATGATGCCGCCAATATAGTAGAGCGCATCGTCCGACAGCCCTGCGGGGCCGTCACCGGCAAACAGGGGCTTGCCGCCCTTCCACAAGGACTGGTGCACGTGCATGCCGCTACCGTTGTCGTCCATCACCGGTTTGGGCATGAAGGTGGCCGTCTGGCCGTACTGGTTGGCGGTGTTGTGCACCACATACTTGAACTTCTGGATGTTGTCAGCGGTATTGGTGAGGCTGTCGTACTGGAAGTCGATCTCGCACTGGTTGGCGGTGGCCACCTCGTGGTGGTGCCATTCCATGACGAGCCCCAGTTCTTCCATGGTGAGCAGCATCTGGGTGCGGATGTCCTGGGACGAATCCACCGGCGGCACCGGGAAGTAACCGCCCTTGACGCCCGGACGATGGCCCAGGTTGCCGCCCTCGTAGTCCTTCTCGGAGTTCCAGGAGGCCTCTTCGCTGTCGACGCTGTACATGGAGCCGGACATATCGGACTTGAACCGTACGGAATCAAAGAGGAAGAACTCCGGCTCCGGGCCGAAGTTGCATACGTCGGCGATGCCGGTGGACTTCAGGTAGGCTTCGGCCCGCTTGGCAATGCCGCGGGGGTCTTTTTCGTACCCTTCGCCGGTATACGGGTCAAAAATTTCGCAGGTCAGGACGATCGTGGGCTCTTCGGTAAACGGGTCCATGATCGCGGTTTCCGCTTGCGGCTTGTACACCATGTCCGAGTTGTTGATATCGCACCATCCGGCGATGGACGAGCCGTCGAAGCCGTAGCCGTCTTCAAACGCATCCTCGTTCAGGGCGCGGATCGGCGCCGAGATGTGCTGCCATTTGCCACGGCTGTCGGTGAAGCGAAAATCCACGATCTTCGCGCCGTTTTCCTGGGCCATTGCGATTACTTGTTTCGGTGTCATCTTTACCGATCTCCTCTACAGATATCCAAAGTCAAAACTACAAACTCACGGGGTTGACCGTTCCCTCCCTGAGCATCACGCATTGATGCGGTCCATGCGGTCCATGCGGGAGGTCACATCAATTTTCATGCCAGCCCGACAATTGCGAAACACACCGGCGGACGATTGCGTCGCCTGAATTCGATTTAGAGCAATGTATCAAATGCGACAATCAATTCACACGGCTTTTTAAAACGGCCCGCTATGGAACCGGTCTGCGGCGATGCCGGGACGGCCTTGTCAGTCAAAAACGTATCAACCATAACAAATTCGTATTAAACGTAACTATTTACGTGGTGTTGTCGGGCACGTCAACAGGGAGATCGGAGATCTGCCCCCCGTCCACTCTGCCTGTGTTTCACGACATCCGCCACCCTCCGGGGGTGGAAACCGCAGCGGAGATCGGAGTAAGCTTGTCGCCATGATACAACGACCTGGAATCGTGGAACACCATGTATGACGAAAAAACACCCTGTTGGGAATACCGGGTGGAACAACTCAGTGAAGTGCAAATGTCGAACCAGCTTAACTTCATGGGCAAGGAAGGGTGGGAGTTGACCACCGTGCTGCAGGAAGCCGATGCGGAATACCCGTACCGGTGCATCTTCAAACGGCTGCGCGCCGAACGTTACTGACCGCGCAAGGCCAGCATGGCAACCACAACCCCGGAAGCGGAAACTTCGGACAGCGTCGATACCGCCCTGGCTCCCCGTTACCACGTGGTGCTGCTCGACGACGACGACCATACCTACGAATACGTTATCCGCATGCTGGCCGCCGTATTCGGCTTCGATATCGACAAGGGCATGGAGCACGCCCGCCAGGTGGATAAGGAAGGCCGCACCATCCTGATCACCACCACCCTGGAACAGGCGGAACTCAAGCAGGAGCAAGTCCACGGATATGGTCCCGACCCGCTGCTTGCACGCAGTCAGGGCGCCATGAGCGCCGTGATCGAACCCGCCTGACTTTGCCCTCCATTTTGCACAAACACACCACCTGTGTGGTCTTACTGGTCACACTCTGGTGCCTGTCGGTCCTGTGCCTGCGGGTGGCTCCCGCGGAAGCCGCCACCCGCTTTGCGCCCGACCTGAAATGGCGCACACTGACCACCCCCCACTTTGAAGTCCACTACTACCAGGGGCTGAAGCAGACGGCCAGAGACGCCGCCGATATCGCCGAGCACATGCACCGGCGCCTGTCCGGCCGCATAGGCTGGACGCCGGGGCGGCGTACCCACCTGATTCTGGACGACCAGACCGACCTGGCCAACGGCTCGGCCACCCCCCTGCCCCACAACATCGTCACCCTGAACATCACCCCGCCAGCGGGCGATCAGGGGCTGGCGCTGAACCACGACCGCTGGCTGGAAATGCTGGTGCTGCACGAATACACCCACATCCTCCATCTGGACCGGGTCGAAGGCGCCCCCGGCGTGTTGCGCAGTCTGCTCGGGCGCTTTCCCCTGGCCTTTCCCAACATCTTCAACCCGGTGTGGATGACGGAGGGGCTGGCCACCTATGAAGAGACGGAAGGCACCACCGGCGGCCGGGGCCGGGGCGCCCTGTATGCCGGTATGCTCCGCACCCAGGCGCTGGAGGGAAAACTGTATCCGGTTTCCGTAGCCAGTCACCCGGTGCACCGCTGGCCGGCCGGCACCACCCGCTATCTGTACGGCGAAGATTTTTTGCGCTATCTGGCCGAAAAATACGGCAGGCAGACCGTGCCCGATCTGGTGACCCACTACAGCAACAACCTGATTCCGTACATCGTCAGCGGCAACGTGTACCACACCATCGGCACCAATCTGATCCCCGCATGGGACGACTGGCGGGCGCAGTTGACGCTCAAATCCCAAAAAGAGGCCATCGGGCGCACCCACGCCGGGGAACGCCTTACCCGTTCCGGCTTTCACACCCGCGGCCCCCGGATTTCTCCGGACGGGCGCACCGTGGCGTTCACCGAGCAGACCCAGCGGGACCACACCCGCATCCTCCTGCTGCCCGCCGACGGCAAAACCCCGGTAGACGGCGGCACCCCAAGGGAACTGGCCTGGCGTAACACCGGGCGGGCGCTGGCGTGGCTGGATGATGGCAAGCTGTTGTTCAGTCAGGTGAAATTTTCCGGTACATACCGGCTGCTGGACGACCTGTACACGCTTTCGGTAAAAAACGGCAAGGTGCGCCGCCTCACCCGTGGCGCCCGCTTGCGGGAAGCCGACGTGATGGCGGACGGGCGCGTGGTGGCGGTGCAAAACGGCTTTCCCGAACCGGGCGACACCGCTCTGGTACTGCTGAACGTGAACGGCAAAAAGGCCACTGCCCCCATTGCCCTGCTGGCCCCCGGCGGCGGCGTTATCTTTTCTCATCCACGCTTTTCTCCGGACGGAAAAACCGTTGCCGTGTCCCTGCAGATGGCGGACGGACGGCGCAACGTGGTGCGGGTGGACGTAAAGAGCAGCAAAGTCACCCTGGTGACCCTGGGTTCCGCCCGGGATGCCGATCCCGCATGGAGTCCGGGCGGGCGCTACCTGCTGTTCTCTTCCGACCGCACCGGCACCTTTAACCTGTTTGCCCAGGACCTGAAAAAAGGCCGCCTGTATCAGGTCACCAACGTGCCGGGCGGGGCGCTCTCTCCCGAAATCTCCCCGGACGGCAAAACCATCTACTACACCGGCCTGTCCGGCGACGGGTTTGACCTGTACCGCATGCGTTTTGACCCGTTCAGCTGGAAGCCGGTCAAGGCGCAGGCCGCGACCCTGGCCGTGCCGTCCCAGGTGGAACACGTGGAGGAACCCCGCCGGGACCGCAAGTACAACGCGCTGCGGTATCTGTTTCCCACCATGTGGCTGCCCATATCGTACGTGGAGGGGGAAACCGGTTATCTGGGCCTGTTCACCGGCGGCGCAGACCCGTTGGGACGGCATCAATATTTGCTGCAGGGGGCATGGTCGGTCGGCGACCGGGTGGGCGAAGGCATCCTGATCTACCAGTACGATCGGTTGCGTCCCACGGTGCAGGTAACCCTGCGGCAGAACCTGCAGCCACCGCTTTTCGTCTGTGAAGACCCGCCGGGCTGCTCGGTGACCAACCCCATCTGGCTGAACGACCAGTCGGCCGCCGTGGACCTGATCTTTCCGTTTCGCAAGTTCAACCGCACCCGGAACCTGATTCTGGGGGCATCCACCGAAAACCACGATGCCATCAACCGCTGCACCGTCTGCACCATCAATCGCTGGCAGGAAAACTACCTGCGGCTGGGACTGATCCACAGCAGCGCGCAAAAGTATGGTCTGGGCATCAGCCGGACCGACGGGCGGCGCATTTCCCTGACCACAAAACTGGCCGACGAACAGTGGGGCAGCGACCTGGAGGGCCGGATCAGCCAGCTGGACTGGAAAGAGTTTATTTCCGTGGGGAAAAGCGGCACCGTGCTGTACGGCCGCATCACCCGCGCCGAGGCCACCCGGAATCTGCTGCTTGCAGTGGGCGGCCCGCCCGACTTTGCCGAATCGGCGTTCGACAGCAAGTTTGCCTTGCGCGGCTACCCGGAAACCGCATTTGTTGGCAATCGGATGGCCCGCGGCACCCTGGCCCTGCGCCTGCCCCTGTCGCTGGTGGAATGGGGCGCGGGCAGCCTGCCGTTGTTTCTGGAAAAGCTGCACCTTGCGCTCATCATCGAAGGCGCACAGATCTGTAACACATCGGGCAACTGGGAAGATGCCTTCGGCAGTGCGGTGGAACTGGGCACCGATCTGGCCGTGGGCTATTTTCTGCCCCTCACCCTGCGCTTTGGCACCGCCTGGGGCATGGGCGACCGGGGTGAAACGCAAACCTATATCAAGGTGGAGCAGGCGTTTTTCTAGGGCCTGTTAATACAAACAGGCTCTAAGGACGCATAAACCCCCGACCCGATCTATAATCGGAAACACACACTCAAGCGACAACGGATAAACGATATGACAGCAAAATCCATCGCCATCATCGGTGCCTCGACCAACCGCGCCAAGTTTGGCAACAAGGCAGTGCGCGCCTGGTCGCAAGCGGGGTACACCGTCTACCCGATCAACCCGAAGGCAGACGAGATCGAAGGCATCAAGGCGTACAAATCGTACGCCGACCTGCCGGAAGCGCCGGGCTATGCCAACCTGTACGTGCCCCCTGCCGTGGGCCTGCAACTGCTGGACGAGATTGCCGCCAAAGGCACCACCGAAGTGTTCGCCAACCCCGGAGCGGATTCGGTCGAGATGGTGGAGCGAGGCAAAGAGCTGGGCCTGAACGTCATGCGCACCTGCTCGATTGTCGCCACCGGCAAGACGCCGAGGGATTTTCCGGACGAGTAACGCCGGGGCGGTTCAGGGGGGGCTGCCGGGAGCGTAAAATTTCAGGGTGAAAACGTCACCGCCTCCGGCGTGTCCGGTGCCCGCCAGATCGCCCTCCGCCGACCCCGTGACGTAGAGGTTGCCATCCGCATCCACGGCGATGTCCTGGCCATAGTCGTAGCCCGTCGTGCCAAACTGGCTAATCCACGGCGGGTTGCCGACGGCGTCGAATCGGGCGATGAAGAAGTCGTACCGCCCCGCGTTTCCGGTGCCCGCCAGATCGCCAGTGGTCGTTCCCGTGACATGGATGGTGCCGTCCGCATCCAGCGCAATGCCTCCGCTGAAATCGTAGTGCGCCGTGCCAAACTGGTGGACCCACAGCAGGTTGCCGGCGGCGTCGAGGCGGGCGATGAAGATGTCGCTCCAGCCCGTATCTCCGGCGCCCTCCAGGTCGCCCTCCGTCCGTCCCGTGATGTAGGGGCTGCCGTCCACATCCAGCGCAATGCCCATGCCGTAATCGTCGCCCCCCGTGCCGAGCTGACGGACCCATGCAAGGCTTCCGAAGGGGTCGAACCTGGCGGTAAAGATGTCCCGGCCCCCGGCCTTTCCGGTGCCCTCCATGTCGCCATTTGTATATCCCGTGACGTAGCTGCTGCCGTCCACACCCAGCGCGATGTCCATGCCATGATCCCCGTACATCGTGCCGGTCTGGCCGACCCACAACGGCTCTCCGGAGGGGTCGAATTTGGCGACAAAAACGTCCGCCTGCCCGGCGTTTCCGGTGCCCGCCAGATCATCGTAGGTGGCTCCTGTGACGTAGCTGTTGCCATCCGCATCCACGGCAATACCCGTACCCACATCCTCCCATATTGTGCCGAACTGCCGGCCCCACAACCGGGTGCCGGAGGCATCAAGTTTGGTGATGAAAATATCCCCCATACCTTCGAAGCCCGCCAGCGTTCCGAAGCCTACAGATCCCGTGACGTAGCTGTTTCCGTCCGCATCCACCGCGATGTCTCGACCCGAACTCCGCCCCGATGTGCCGAACTGGGTAATCCACAGCCGGTTGCCAGCGGTACCGAAGCGGGAAACGAAGATATTGGTTACCCCCACATCCCCGGTGCCCATATATCCCGTGACGTAGCTGTTGCCGTCCGCGCCCAGCGCGATGCCCATGCCCATATCGCGGGCTGCCGTGCCGCTCTGCGTGATCCAGAGCCCCGCCCTGGCCAGGACCTCACCGGATGCAGGACCTTCACTGGCCTGGTCGACGGAGGTGACAACGTAGTAATAGGTGGTGCCGTTCACCAGCCCGGCGTGGGCGTATGTGGTCTCCGTAATGCCCTCGATCTTCGTTCCGTTTGCAGGGGTGACCCCGGCGGATGTACTGAAGTAGATATTGTAGAAATCCACCCCGGAAACGGCGTTCCACTGGAGGTTCACCCCTTCGTACACAGGGGTGGCGACAATGTTAAAGGGGGGCGGGGCCAGAGCGGTGCTGAAACTCCAGGAGGTTTCCGCCAGGGTATCTCCGGCCATATCCTGGACCAGGCTGCTCAACGTGGCCACGTATGTCACACCGTGCAAAAGCGGGGTTGATGGCGTGAATATGGCGCTCATGCCGTCCCCGCCAAAGTCGAGCGTGCCATCAATGGGGCTGCCGCCCACGGTAACGGTAAAGCTGGATGGGGTAATGGTATCGGTATTCATCACCTTCGAAAAATTGGCGGTCACCGTTGTTGTGGGGAAAACATCCACCGCTCCGTCTTCCGGGTGGGTGCTCCAGACGGCAAGCGGGCCCGGTATGGCCATGGTTTCGCTGGACGCGGCACTTTCACCCAGTGGGCCGACGGCCGTTACGATGTGGTAGTAACGGGTTCCGTTCACCAGCCCGGTGTGGGTATATGTGGTCTCCGTAATGCCTTCGATCTTCGTTCCGTTGGCGGGGGTAACGCCGGAAAATGTGCGGAAGTAGATGTTGTAGGAATCCACCTCCGGAACGGCATTCCAGTGCAGGGCCACCCGGCCATCCCCGGAATAGGCCACAACATTTGAGGGCGGGGGAACCAGGACGGTGCTGAAGCTCCAGGAGGTTTCCGCCAGGGTCAGTCCCGCCAGGTCCCTGATGCCGCTACCCAGCGTGACCACGTATGTCGTATGGGCATCGAGGGAGGCCGACGGCGTAAACGTGGCGCTCTTGCCATCCCAATAGACGGAGAGGGCGCCGTCCACGGGGTTGCCGTCTGTAGAGACGGTAAAGCTTTCCGGCGTAATGGTATCGGCGACCACCTCTTCCGAAAAGCTGGCGGTGATCGTTGTTTCAATGGAAACCCCGTTCGCCCCGTCCGCGGGCTGGGTACCCCATACGGTGGGTGCCACGGTGTCGGTCAGATAGACGGTAACCCGCGCCTCGCCGTCGTTGCCGTGGTGGTCGGATGCCGTCACCACGATCACGTTTTCGCCCAGCTCCACGGTTACGCTGCCCTGCCAGTGGTTGGCGGAAGGGCTGGTGGTGATGTCGGCGCTGTCGGAAGCGCCGGTGGTCTCGTTGTAGATGCCTACAGAGACGTTATCGTCATACCAGGTGTAGGTTTCGCACGACTCCGGGGGCGGCGGGTTGATAATGCACTCCCAGCCGCTGCACGGGCAGAGCGTTTCGGTGCGCTCCCCGCCCGGCGACACGAAGGCGTCGCCGGCAAGAAAAACCGACGCGCGGCTGCCGGGCGCGTTGATCGAATGGCTGCCCGCGCCGGGGACGGTGATGGTCACCCACCCGACATTGCCCCCCGCGGGCCAGTTGATCTCGCCGGAAAACCCGCACCCCCCGGCCATGAGCACCAGCGACACAAAAAGCGCAAGTATCTGATATAAAGCGGAATTTACCGAATGCACGCCCACCTTCGGCATGGCTCACCTCCCTCAATCCTCCTGTATACAAGTTTAGCACTTGTACGGGGGCGGGTCGGCCCTGCAAAGGGAGGGTTTGGGGGCAAATTGGGGGCGGTGGGCGGCCACGGGCAAGACGCCGGTGGATTTTGTGGACTAGCCTGCTCCCTCGCCCCTCGCGGGAGAGGGCCGGGGTGGGTACAACCCAAGCAGATAGGTAACACAATAGCCC
>CBDUXI010000014.1:0-44937 GCA_965371175.1 uncultured bacterium | reverse complement strand
GCATCCCCCCGGTAATATTGTTTTTGGCAACCAAGTTTAGTTAGTGACCTGCCTTATATTCTTGAATATTGTGTATGAAGAAGGAGCATCCCCATGACTCAAGCCACAAACACAGCCGCCCCCGTGGGCGTCGCCACGTCAGACAATTTTGACACAGAAGTGCTGAATGCGGACGTCCCCGTGCTGGTGGACGTATGGGCCGCCTGGTGCGGGCCGTGCCGCATGGTTGCACCGATGCTCGATACGGTGGCAAGCGAATACGCCGGGCGCATCCGCATATTAAAACTGGACGCCGACGAGCACCGGGACGTGGTGGCCAATTACGGCGTTCAGGGTCTGCCCACCCTGCTGTTGTTTAAAGACGGCAAAGAGGTGAACCGCATCGTGGGTGCCCCCGCCCTGCCCGCCCTGCGGGAAAAAGTGGACGAATTACTGACCGACTGACCAGACCGGGTCCGTGCGGCATGGGGCTGCGCGGCAACACACCAAGGGAGAAAAAATGACCAAAGTAGAAGTAACCGAAACCGTGGACAGTTCGGCGGATGCCGTATGGAAAAAAGTGCGCGCCTTCGACAACATGCACAAATACCTGCCGGACATGATCGCCACCTGTGCGGTAACCGGCTCCGGCGTGGGGGCCACCCGCCTGTGCGGCATGGTAGGCGGCGGCGATATTCACGAGCGGCTGGAAGTGCTGGATGAGGCCACCCGCACCCTCACCTATTCCATTGGCGAATCGCCCATGCCGATCTCGGACTACCGGGGCACCATCGTCATCAGCGAGGCCGGGCCGGGCAAGGCACTGGTGAGCTGGTCCAGCCTGTTCAACCTGGAAGAGGGGGCCGACGAGGCCGAAATGAAAGGCATGATCGAGGGCGTGTTCCGCGCCGGCATCCACAACTTTGCCACCGTTCAGGCGTAAGCGGTAGAAAGGGGGCGGTGAAATTCGGCCTTATTGGCTCTGCCGCCCCCTACACCGCGCCGGTCAGCAGATAGCCCACATAGCCGCAGTAGGCCAGCACCAGCAGTGCGCCTTCCAAGCGGTTGATCCGGCCGTGGCCTTTTAAGCCGTAGGCCATGGCGAACAGGGCCAGGGACAGGCCGATCATGACGGGAAAGTCACGGGTGAGCAGTTCCGGCTCGAACGGGCCGGGACGGATGACCCCGGCGATGCCCAGCACCGCCAGAATGTTGAAGGTGTTGGACCCCACCACGTTGCCGATGGCGATATCGGCCTTATTTTTAAGTACCGCGGATATGGCCGCGGCAAGCTCCGGCAGGCCGGTGCCCACCGACACAATGGTGAGGCCGATGACCATTTCGGACAGCCCCCACCAGGTGGCGATCTCCACCGCCGACCAGACCAGCAGGCGCGAAGCGCCCAGCAGCACCAGCATGCCCATAACCAGCCAGAATACGGCGCGGCGGGTGGTCATTTGCGGCATGTCTCCGGCAAACTCGTCCGCCAGAACGTCAGGGGCGGCAGCGGGAGCCGTCTGGCGCTGGCGCATGGCCAGATTCACCATCCAGTAGACCAGCACGCCGAACCCGGCAAACAGGAGGATACCGTCCAGACGGTTTAAGTTCCCGTCCATGAGCAGCACCAGGGCAAACAGCATGGCGATCAGCGGCACCGGCAACTCGCGCCGCAGCACCTGCGAATGCACCGTAAGCGGCTTAACCAGCGCCGCCACGCCGAGAATCAGGCCGATATTGGCAATGTTGGAGCCCGCCGCGTTGCCGATGGCCAGAGCAGCCTTGCCCTCCCATGCGGCGGTGGCCGAAACCAGCATCTCCGGCGCGGAAGTACCGAAACCGACGATCAACAGCCCCACCATGAGCGGCGAAATCCCCAGATTCCCCGCCAGCGCCGAAGCCCCCTCCACAAACCGGTCCGCCGACACCACCAGCAGCACAAATCCGGAAAGCAGCCCAAGGATGGGGAGCAGTAACAATGAGGTCATGCAGATATGGGGAAGTGGGGGGAGTTCATGAGTTCAGGCCGGGGGTATTGTAGCGCATGGGGGGCGACGCGCCACGATCAAAGGAGCTCCCCAAAACAACAAAGCAAAGCCCCGCCCTTCATCCGAAGGAGCGGGGCTTGCGAGGCCACGGAAAAATCAGGGATCAGCCCTGGGCATCCATCATCGGATAAAGCTGGTTGTTTTCCCGATCGATGCGATTGGCCAGTGCGCCGAAGAGGTCCTGGGTTTCATTGATAAAGGTCGCTGCATCGTCCTGAATTTTTGCTGCGGATTGCCATTTGCCCGAATAAGCGAGCACGGCCTCGGCAATGCTGCCCATCTCTTCCATAAACTCCGTGGCAAGTTGGCTAACTTCCTCATCAGCGCTGTTGATCAGCCGGGGATAGAGGGATTTATCCTCCGCAGCCAGATGAACCTTCAAACCGCCAATCAATTTTGACAGGAGACCTCGTGCCACGGAGGCATCTTGTGAGAGGGTGGCCACGCTCAACTGTGCCGTAATTTCTTTTGCAATCCCCAGTAACTCTTCATGCTGCGCTCTAAAGCGATCGGTGCTGCCCATGTGTAAAACCCTTTAACTTTCCGAATGCGGAAGCCTTCCCATCTTTCCCGCATCGTGTCGGCATTATTTCCGGTTTTCTGCAGGGAAATCGTGCCCTGAATTTCCGGGCTGTCTAAAATAATGCTTGAATTTAAATTAAATTAAATTAAAGTAAATTTAAATTAATCTCGAACGCACACCCTGCTTGAGGAGCCGTCCCGTTGAACACCAGGGCCTACGACAACCAGTCCCGCCGCCGCAAGCAGGCGGAGCTAAAGGCGCGCATTGCAGCCGCCACGGCTGAGCTGCACGCCGTCAAGGGTGCCATTGCCACCAGCTATGCCGACATTGCCGAGCACGCGGGCGTGTCGCTGCCCACGGTGTACAAGCACTTCCCCACCCAGGACGAGTTGCTTCAGGGCTGCACCGGACACGTGATCGCCAGGGCACCGGAGATGCCGGTCGAAAAAATTCTGGCCGCGCCCGATCTGCCCACCGCCGCCAAACTGTTGGTGACGGCGATGGCGCAGCAGCACCTGCATTTTGAGCCGTGGCTGGTCTGGCGCGAGGATCGGGTGGTTCCGTTCCTCACCGGAATGCTCGCAGCAATCCGCCGGGCGCACACCGAACTGGTAACGGAAGTACTCAAGGCCCACGGCGTGCGGCATGGGTTGCGGGAGACGGTGGCCATGTGGGAGTCCACCCTGGCCTTCGACTTCTGGCACCGATTGGTACGCGGGCACAAGCTGCCGCAGCGGGCGGTGCGCCGTGTCCTGATTCAAAGTTTGCTGGCAGTCGCTGAACCGCCAACGTCATCCCAACAAAGCCCAAGGAGAACCCCATGAGCCCGATCGCCTCAATCGACAAAATCACAGACGACACCTATCGCATCCACATCGCCCTGCCGGACATGATGCCCGGCGGCTTTTCGTTCAACCAGTATCTGATAGTCGATGAGAAGCCGCTGCTGTTTCATACCGGGCCAAAAAAGCTGTTTGCGCTGGTGCGCGAGCAGATTGAAACCGTGCTCCCCGTTTCCGAACTGCGCTACATCGCCTTTTCGCATGTGGAGGCCGACGAGAGCGGCAGTCTGGCCGAGTTTCTGGCGGCGGCGCCCCAGGCCCGGCCAGTGTGCAGCGAGGTGGCGGCGCTGGTCTCGGTGGCCGACATGGTGGATGTGGAGCCGTTGGCCATGGCCGACAACCAGAAGCTGAGCCTGGGCCGCCATCAACTGGTGTGGCAAACCACCCCGCACCTGCCCCACGGCTGGGAATGCGGCTATTTTTTTGATGAAACCACCCGCACCCTGTTCTGCGGTGACCTGTTCACCCAACCCGGCATGGGGGAAGCACCGCTGACCAGTAACGACATCCTGGGGCCCAGTGAGGCGTTCCGGCAGCAGATGGATTATTTTGCGCACAGCCCCGACACCTTGCAAATGCTCGACAAGCTGGCCGATTTTCAGCCGCAGGTGCTGGCCTGTATGCACGGCAGCGCCTGGTCGGGTGACGGCGCCGACCTGCTGCGCAAGCTGGGTGCAGCCCTTACACAGCCTTAAGCAAAGCCTGAGGGGGCGGTACCGCTAGCGCCGTCCCCGCATCAGCCATGCGCCTTCGTGGCAATAGAAGTACCATCCCGCGCCGTCGTACAGGCTTTGCAGCGGTTGATGGGTGGTGAATTCGCCCCTCGGAACGGGTTCACCCGGCCAGTCCGCAAACTGGAAGCCGCGTAGCGACGCACCCACCCTGCGCGAAACGGCAAGCCCCCCCGGCGGCGCACTGACGGATTCGGGCCATTCCATTACCGCCGGACACATGGCCAGTTTCTGGGACTCTTTCAGGGTAAAGCTGTTGGCCTTGTTTTTCTTCTGGCCGACCACCAGTTGATAGACCCGCTCCTTGCCCTTTTTCTTGCACCAGAACACCACGCTCTTGTCGCGCTCTTTTTCGGGCAGCATGCCCCATCCGGGCATATAGCCGTACAGGTAGGACGGCTCCACCATGCCCGGCCGGTCGTAAAAGTTTTTGACCTGCTGGCAGCCCACGGCCTCGGCATATGCGGCCAGTTCCACCTGCTGCGGCCCCTGGGCGTGGGCGGTACCCGCAGCCGGAACGATCAGGGCGAGGGAAAGGAGCAGTTTTGTAAGGAAGGAGGGCATAGGGAAATGCTAGCGGGAAGTGGGGCTCAGGGCAAGGGGAGGGGGCCGGGGTGAGGGGGAGGCTGCCGATGCACAGGCTTCCCCCGCTCACTCAGAGTGCTGTCGCCTTTAGTAGCGCCGACCCCGCACCAGCCACGCGCCATCGTGGCAATAGATCGCCCACCCGGAGCCGTCGTACCGGCTGCGTAGCGATTGGTGGGTGGTGTATTCGCCTTCCATATCCGGTTCAAACGGCAGGTTTGCGGTCTGAAAGCCGCGTAGCGGCACGCCCATCCTGCGCCCGATGGCAAGCCCCCCCGGCGGCCCGCTTCTGGATGCGGGCCACTCCACCACCGCCGGACACAGGGACAGTTTTTGGGATTCTGCAAGCGAAAAGAGCGTATCGCTGTTTTTCTTCTGGCCGATCACCAGTTGATACACCCGCTCCTCCCCTTTTTTCCGGCACCAGAACACCACGTTTTTTTCCCGCTCGCCCTCGGGCACGGCGCCCCATCCGGGCTGGTAGCCGTACAGGTAGGAAGCCCCCTCCATGCCCGGCTGGCCGGAAGCCCCCGGCTCACACCCGGCATCGGCGGCATATTCCGCCAGTTCCCCCGGTGCTTCGGCGTGGGAGCCTCCCGCCGCCAGAACGATCAGGGCGACGGAAAAGAGAAGGTGTTTGATAAGGGAAAAGCGCATGGGTGGATTTAAAGTCGGGCTGCTTTTCCTGTATTTGCGAAGGCCATATTTCCCTCTCTCCCTTTGGCAACAACGGTCGCAGGCACGCACCTATCCGAACGGACTGGTCCGCAGAGCCCGTGGGCAATTTATCGGTAGTTTTGGGGTTGGGGTTCAGGTTTTACTGAACGGAGTGCCCGGTGGGCGCCGGTCAGGCGGTGGGGGTTACATACCGGGGGCGGTCACCATACGGATGCGGTGTCGTCGGTAAAATCCTGCAGTTCGTCCTCACTACATTGTCTGCTTGTTGTGCTCTCGTAGTTATCGCCGCCGTTCCCGTAGATGCCCGCCCAGAGGTTGTTCATGTGATTCCATGCCCACACCCATCCGTTTGTGCCTTCTGTAAGTCTCTGCCCATTATAGGTGAGCCGCCCGTGAGCGATGCCGTACCACACAATACAGCTCTTCCCGGTGCCCATCCTTATATCTTCGGGGTAATACCTGTCCGCGTTGTCGTGATGAACGCAAATCGCGTCGAGTGAATCGATCGGACCTGCCGTTCTTGCCCAATCGGCCTGAGCGTCTGTTGGATAGTTATTGCCACACCAGCGCCCGTAATGGGGAACCGGGAAGGCACCGTGGATTTGATACTCACAGTGTAACCCCGCGGCCAACTCATCCACGCATTGTGCCTGCTGAAAATTGTACGTTGCCGGCGTTGTCCGCTTGGGGGGGTCCGGCACGGCCACGACGGGCTGGATCTGGGTGACCTGATCCGGATTCACCGCGATGTCGGTCCATATCCCGTCGACGCCCTGTTTGACGCGCAGCAACCCGCCATCGGTCACCTCGGCAATGTAGGGGCTTTGCAACTGGAATAACCGGATGCCCCCTTCGGCCAGGACCCTCCAGATGCCATCCAGCCCCTCCTTGACGCGGAACCGACCGTCGTCGAGCAGTTCCCCAATCAGGTTGCCGGAAAGCTGGAATTCCAGCACGCCTCCACTTGCCAGATTCCGCCAGGTGCCGTGAATCCCGTCCTTGACGCGGAACCGGCCGTCATCGTACAGGGCGGCGATCCGGTTACCGGCCAGCTTGAACTGGCTGACACCCTCATTTGCCAACACGGTCCACGGGCCGTGAGTCCCCTGCTTGACGCGGAACCGACCGGTATCGTTCAACTCTCCGGTCAGGGTACTGGTAAGCTGAAAATGCTTGATGCCGGCATTTGCCAGCACCGTCCACTTGCCGTGCACCCCCTCCTTGACGCGGAACCGCCCGGTATCGTTCAACTCTCCGATGCGGTTGCCGGAAAGCTGAAAGTGCTTGATGCCGGCATTTGCCAGGGTGGTCCACGGGCCGTGAACGCCCTCCTTGACGCGGAACCGCCCATCATCGTGCAGCACGGCGATCCGGTTGTTCTCGAGCTGAAAATCGCTGACGTCGGCCTTGCCGAGCAGGGTCCACTCCTCGTGGCGGTCCATCACCCGGAAGGTGCCTGCGCCACCGGCCATGTCGCTCAAGGTGCCGATCCGGTCCCCTTCCCACTGGAACTTCTCGACGCCGGGTTGCCTCCATGGGGTGGGGACGTCATAGATTGACGTTGAAACCGTGTTCTTGTTGGTCTTGAGTCTGCCGTTTTGGATCCAGGCCGTTGCATTGACGGAAAGGGCGCTCCAGAGCGTGTAGGTAATCCCCCTGGCGATGGGCGACGTGGAGGCCGCCGTGAGCGTGGCCGAGCCACTCTGGCCGTCCTCGGAAACAAGGTCCGTCGCCGTCACAGCGCTGCTACCTGCCGACAGGGCCGTGGCCAGCCCGGTGCTGTCGACCATGATGGAAGGGTCCGACGATTCCCACTGAAATGCCACGCCGGAGATGGGGTTGTCATCGGCGTCCCAGGCGGTGGCGGACAACTGCTGCCGCTGCCCGATCCGGGTCAGGTTCGCCGCTGCGGGCGAAACCGTCACATAGGCCACCTCCACCACCGGGAAGCCGCCGCCGCCACCGTTGCTACCGCCACAGGCGGCAAACAGTGCAGCAAACCCCATCAACAAGAGTCGTTTCATACCTACCCCTCCCCATGCGGGCGCCAAACACTCGCCCTTGACCTGAACATTTGTCCCAAGCATACACCAGCGCACCGGGAAATGCGCTGCGGGGGGTATAGGCTGGGCGGATAGGGGCGGTATGGGGGAGTTAGGTATTGTGCCCCTGGAATTGAGCCGCCTACTTGTAGGCGATGGCGGCGCTGGTGGGGCCTGTCAGCGGGATGATCTCGCAGCGGGAAAAGCCCGCCTCGGTGCACCATGCGGCAAACTCGGCCCCGGTGTAGTCGGCGGCATCGCCCACTTCGATGAGCATGTTGAGCGACATGAGCAGCCCGAAGGCGTTTTCCCTGCGGGCGTCGTCGATCACGTTTTCGATGGCGATCAACGCCCCGCCTTCCGGCAGCGCGTCGTAGGCTTTTTTAATCAGGATCTTTTTATTTTCCTCGTTCCAGTCGTGGAGGATGTTGCCCATGGTCACCACATCGGCCTTGGGCAGGTCGCCCGCAAAAAAGTCGCCCGCCACGCAGGTGATGCGGTCGGTCATGCCGGCCTCATCCACATGTTTTTGCGCGAGGGGGGCCACCGGCGGCAGATCGAACGAGTGAAAGCTCATGTGCGGATGTCGCCCGCCGACAATGCGGGAAAGCAGGGCCAGTGCGCCGCCTGCATCGGTCATGGTGTTGTATTTTGAAAAATCGAATTTTTCAGCCAGCATCATGAAGTTGCCCGCCTGAAAGCCGGTCATGGCGTCCAGAAACTCACCCAGCCGCACTTCGTTGGCATACAGCTCTTCAAACATGGGTTTGCCTGCGGTGCGCACCTCGTTCTGGGGCTGGCCGGTTTTGAGCGCCTCGTCCAGGTTGTTCCAGAAGCCGAACAGGCGATTGTTCATCATTTCGGGCATGCCGCCGATGTAGGCCGGGCTGTTGCGGTTTAAAAACACGCCGGTGTCGGGGGTGTTCTTGTACTGCCCTGCGGGTCCGTCTCCGTCCCGTTCCAAAAATCCCAGGGCGACAAGCGCATCAAAAAAATCGTAGGTACCGCGCGGGTGCAGACCCAGTTCGGCCCCCAGCTTTTCGGCGGTTTTGGGTCCTTCTGCCAGCGCGGTAAACAGCCCCATACCCACGGCGGACAGCAGCACCTTGGAGGCCCAGAAGGCCGAAGCGGTCTGCATGATGTGGCTGGGATCCGGTTGCGCCTGTGCCTGCTCTGTCATGATTCCCCTCTGGTATTGAATTGTCGCGAAAATGCTGCGGGTGAGGGTAGCAAAAACGGGCGGGTTTTGGAATGTTGTGGGAGGGGTAAAGAACTACCCTTCCACCCGCTTCTTCAATGCCTCGTTCATGGCTTCAAAACCGGACTTGATGTTTCCCGACAGCCCCCTCCAGAGCAGGGGGACAAAAATCCCCCGGAAACACTCGCAGTGGACCAAAAGCGTGCCCGTGTCCGTCTCTTCCAGCAAAAACACGTGCTCGCCGTCGAACAGGCGGGGAAGAAACAGGCCGCCGCGCCATCTCAGTTCCTTGCCGGGGTCTGCGGTTAACACCGTGGGGCGAAAGATGACGGGCCTGCCGGTGGGACCGGCCATTTCCACAACCAGACCCGCCCCCTTTTTGGGCTTGCCGGTGATATCAGTAAGAAACGGGTTCCACTCGCCGTAGGCGGCAAAGTCGGTCAGCACTTCCCACACCCGCTCCGGAGGGGCGGCAATGTCGATTTTGGTGACCAGTTCGCGAGTCAGCATGGGGAGAATGCTAGCGGGATGGCGGGGTTGGGGGCAAGGTGCCAGCCCACCCCCCGTTCGTCCTGAGCTTGTCGAAGGGCGGGGATTATCTGTGATGCAACCGCAAGCCGACCCTTCGACAGGCTCAGGGCGAACGGCTTGCTGGTGCCGTATCTGTAGGCTGGGGGAATTAAGTATTGTGTCCCCGGAATTGGAGTCGGTGTCCCTGGAATTCGGTGTCCCTGGAATTCGGAATTTCTGTGTCCCCGGAATTTCTAAGCAACTCCTATGAGAGGAGCTTGTTGAGGTCGACCTCTAATCCCGTCGCCCGCAACTCCCTTGTAACTTCCTTTTGCCAGGCTCCGGCTTCATCCATTTTGATATAAACCACCCCGTCAACATCCGATGGGTGTTCGATTTCTCCACGAACGAGTGCGACCACGCGGTTGCGGCCAAGCCTCCCCATGAAATACCCCAATTCCAATATTACATTCTGTCGAGCCCGGGGGCGGCTTGGTCCATCTTCGCCTTTTTTCCGGCCTTCGTCGTCAGGGGTTAAGAGGACAATGGCAAATCCGACCTGAGAATAACGTTCCAGTTTCTCGATGATCGTTCGGCCTTCGCTTGCACGCTCGTGGAGAATGATTGGGTCGAGATCTAACTGCTCTAAGAAGCGGGCAAGAGTCTCCTTTTCGCCATGGGCATGCCCATGCACCACAAATACCTCCCGGCCTGGTTTGACCTCATCACCTTCGCCCTTAGCGGCTTTCTTCTCCGGAATGTGGTCAATTGGTTTAGGTTTACGGCGGAGACGCTTTAATGCGACAGTCACCGTTGTGGTAATGGATTGGATGTTACGAAGAGATGGCTGTTCTAAAAAACTATTTTCTCCCTCCTCGAACGCCTCACATACTTTCTTCCTGTTTTTACTTTGTAACCCCTCTTCATCTTCAAAAAGATCCTGCAATTCAAGTGCAATCTCTCTATACCTCGGAAAATCGTACTTATGAATTGTCGGACCGCCGTCACGGCCCCTGGAAAACCGGGCCTCTATTCCCCTTAACTCAACTTGATAAGCTTCGAGTTCCAAAATTACTTCATTCATAGTCATGGCATGTCCGCCTCGCCCCTGACGAGGAATTTCTAATCTGACACTCCCTATTGAGGTATCGGGAAACGTTTTCCGGATAGTGAAACTGCGGGATAAGTCTAGGCGGTAGGCCGCTTAACCACAACCCACCGCCGCCTGAGGCTGCGGGCAGAAAAAACCGGGCACCCACGACACTTTGCATGGGTGCCCGGTTTTATCAAAATGGCTCCCCAGGGCTTGCTTACTGGGAACCATTCGGTGGATTGTGGATTTGCCGGAGCGGTTCCGGGCCTTGGCCCGTGGGTTGGGCTGACCACCCCGCTACAGTTCCCCCGCGCGTTCCAGCCGACGGCGGGTGACCACGGGGCCAATAATCTCGAACAGGACGGTTGTGGCAATCACGAGTTGCAGGATGTCGTTTCCCACCGTCGGCAGCCGCTCCAGCGCCATAAGCGCAAGCCCCACGGCGACCCCGGCTTGGGGAAGCAGGCACCATCCCACATTGGCGCGCACAACCTCGGGTGCCCTTCCGATCCGCGCGCCGATCCGGCCTCCGACAACCCTCCCGGCAGTACGGGCGATCACATAGGCCGTTGCGGCAAGACCCAAGCCCGCTAACGCGCCAAGGTCGAACTGGGCACCTGCCAGGACAAAAAATATGGCCCAGAACGGTTCCGAGACGTCCTTTATCTCATGGAACGCCCGCTTGTAGTGTTTCGCCCGGTTCGCCACCACCGCCCCCATCACCATACAGGTCAGCAGGTACGACAGGTTTAGCGCGGAGGCGATGCCGCAACCCAGGAACACAAATCCAAGCCCCTCCACCAAGGCGGGCTCCCCCTCTTTGAGGCGGCCCGTCAGCCAGGCCATGGGGAGCCCGAGCAGACCACCCAGGAGCAGGGCGCCCCCCACTTCGATCATACCGTTCAACAGTTGCGTGCCAGCAACAGCGCCCCCACTGAGACCCTCCGCGCTCACCAGAAGCACGCTGAACAGGATCAGCCCCCAGGCGTCGTCGATGGCGGTCACCCTCAGCACCGTATCAGTCAGCGGTCCCTTGGCGCCGGCTTCCCGTACCAGGTCATATATAGCGATCGGCGCAGTGGCCGGGGCGATGCCCGCCATCAGCAGGGCAAAGACGGTCGGCACGCCGACCAGGATAAGGGCGGTAAATACAAAGACAGCCGCCAATGCCGTTACGCTCAGGGATATCCAGAGCACCATTCGGCCGGTGCGGGAAATTTCCCGCCCGACGAAACGTTCACCCAGCAGGAAACCAACCATGCCCAGCGCCATCTGGGCGATCATCGGGAACCAGTTGTAGATCGCTTCCGGGATCAGGTTCAGTGCCGCCGGACCGGTCACCAGACCGACCAGCAGCAACAAGGTAACGCGGGGCACATGAATTTGGGTGCCCAGTACGTGGGCGGCGTAGCTGGCCAGCAGCACCACACCCAGCGCAATCAGAGTCCAGCTGTCAACGGTTTCCATATCGCCCAATCCTCAAGACGAATTGCGGGGACATGGCACCTGATTCCCGTGACCCTGCCCCACTGGATTCGGACAAACGACCACCCGTAACCTAGCAGCATCATTCAACTTTTTCAGAAACAAAAACGGGCACCCACGCAAATCCAGCGTAAGTACCCGTTTTATATGAAGATGGCTCCCCGTGACTGACGTACTGGGAACCATTCGGCGGATTGTGGATCTGCCGGAGCGGTTCCAGAAAGTTGCGTAGACGGTAAGCCCGACTCCTCGCTGTGATAGGCATCGCCCACATACCACTCCCGGTCAAACATTGGGCTTCATTGCATTCAGCCCAGCCCGAGGCTGGGCTCTACTTCTGACAACCACTGAAAATGGGGGGATTACCCCCCACTCTGGCCGGATGGCGGAGGATGGTAATAATCTTATCTACTGTTTAGCCAATTCCCTGAATTGTTCAATGCATGCCTCATTTTTTTGGATTTCAATAACGCCAGTGACTGGAAGACTACTCGTAAGCTCCTTTCCTTTACTATTTTTCTCATTGTATCGAACAATTAAGGTTGCATTGATTTTCTCTGGATGAGTCTGTTCCGCGACAAGTTCAGTAAATCGCTGGTCTTCGGAGAAGTAATGCCAAACAAAGCAACCCGTAGCAGGATCTGCTATGGCTTTTAACTTAGGAACTGCAGCTTCAGGAATGCTTTCACCCATCAAAAATCGCTCTCGGCCACGAGGTATTTTATAGGGACTGCCTGGGGCTACTTCGAAACTTATCTGCGTCGTAAACCTTCTCTTCCCCTGGTATTCAACCCAACTTTCTCTGATAAAAGCTGTTTTATTTCCAGTGTTCTTATATGATTCACCACCTTCACTACTGTAAGAGATGACCTCTATTTTTGCCTCTCCAAAAACCGGCACCCAAATATAGGCGTGCACAACCATAAAGATGTTAGCCAAAATGGAAATAGAAGATGAAATTACAACAATAATTACGACGTAGGGGTGTTGCTCAAACTTCTTTAAAAAATTCGCTACCCGTTCTTTCCATGTTTTTTCCGCACTCATATTATTTCTTTCGGTTGGTCATGGCGTTCCCCTTCTGCGTGGCCGAGGTGACAGCATAGCAAACTGGTGGAATTGTTGGCTGACTACGCAGTTGGTGGAACCCAAGGAGGAACCCAAAACGCAACAAAGGGCTAGGCGTTTTCACCTAACCCTTTGTTTTAATTGGCTCCCCAGCATGGACTCGAACCAGGCAGCTAACCTCTACCCTCTCCCGCCGGGAAAAAGGGGGTTCTACACCGTCCTACTAAACCGCTCCCCCTTCGACCCCAAATACTGATCAAACGGAATCGCCAGGTTGCGGATCAAAAACCGTCCCGCCGGGGTGACGACAATCTTCCGCCCTTCGCGGGTAATCAGCCCATCCGCCTCAAACTCATCGAACGGCTTGAGCGCCTCGGCGAAGTGTTCATCGAAATCAATGCCGTACTCGGCTTCAAAGTCCGCCGGGTTCAGCTCGAAGTTGCACATCAGGCGGGTGATTACGTCGCGGCGTAAGAGGTCTTCGTCACTCAGCAAAATACCACGCTCGATGGGCAGCTTGCCCGCATCAATGGCGGCGTAGTATTCGCTGATTTTTTTGACGTTCTGCTGGTAGCTGCGGCGCATCTGGCCGATGGCGGTGATGCCGAACGAGTACAGGTCGCACCCGGCGTGGGTGGTATAGCCCTGAAAGTTGCGGTACAGCGTGCCTTCGCGCTGGGCCACGGCAATCGGATCGTCCGGCTTGGCAAAGTGATCCATGCCGATAAACACATACCCGGCGTCGTGGAACCGCTCCGAGACCATCTCGAACATGCTCAGTTTTTCTTCGGGAGACGGCAACTCTTCTTCTTTTATCAAGACCTGGTGCTTCTTGAGCCACGGCACGTGGGCGTAGTTGAAGACGGCGATGCGGTCCGGGTTCATATCGATGACTTCATCAACGGTGGGCTCAAACCGCTTCACGGTTTGCAGCGGCAGGCCGTAGATCAAATCCACGTTGACCGAGCGGTAGCCCAGTTCCCGGCACCAGTCGAACACCTTTCGGGTCATGTCCACCGACTGCACCCGGTTGACCTTGATCTGCACCTCGTGGTCGAAATCCTGAATGCCCATGCTGGCGCGGTTGAAGCCGAACTCCTTTAACGCCGCAAGCCGCTCTTTGGTGCAGTCTCTGGGGTCCAGTTCCACGCTGGCCTCCATGTCGTCGGCAATGTTAAAGCGCTTGTGCACGTGGCCCATGATGTCGCGGATTTGCGCCGCTTCCAGATAGGTGGGGGTGCCGCCGCCCCAGTGCAACTGGGTGACCTTGCGGCCGGGGGCGATGCGCTCGGCGATCATATCGACCTCGCGCTTTAAATAGTCCACATACGGCAGCGCCTTCTCGCGCTTTTGGGTGACCACCACGTTGCAGCCGCAGTAATAGCAAAGCGTGTCGCAAAACGGAATGTGGAAATAGAGCGACAGGTCCCGGTCGGCCTCTTCCTTATTGGTGCGGTCGATCTCGGCCAGATAGTCGTCGGAGCCAAATTCGTTGGAAAAATGCGGCGCGGTGGGATAGCTGGTGTAGCGCGGGCCCGGCCGATCATATTTTTTGATCAGCGCCCGATCCACCACCACCGGCGCTGCATGATGGCCGCCACCCTTGACCGGTCCCATGACTACGCGCCCCCGCCTTGCGCGGTGCGGATGAACACCTTGGCGTGCTCCACCGGAATATCCGGCAAAATGCCGTGACCCAGGTTGGCAATGTGCCCCGGCGCATCGCCGAAAGCGGCCAGCATCTTCTTTGTGCGGGCCTCAATCACGGCGGGGGGGGCATACAGGGTGCACGGGTCCAGATTGCCTTGCAGGGCCACCCTGTCGCCCACCAGCTTGCGAGCGAGGGCCGCGTCGGTGGTCCAGTCGAGGCCCATCACGTCGCAGCCGGTATTGGCGATCTTTTCCAGCCACTGGCCGCCGCCCTTGACGAATACGATGACGGGGATCTTTTCGCCTTCGGGGGAAACCCGGTCCATCTCGGCCACGATGCGGCGGATGTAGCGCAGGGAAAACTCCTCAAAATCGTCGTGAGACAGCGCACCGCCCCAGGTATCAAAGATTTGCAGCGCCTGCGCCCCCGCCGCCGCCTGGGCCTTCAGGTACAGGATGATCGAGTCGGTCACCCGCTCCAGCAGGTTGTGCAGGGCCTGGGGATCGCTGTACATCATCTTCTTGATGATCGAAAAGTTTTTTGAGCCGCCCCCCTCCACCATGTAGGTGGCCAGGGTCCACGGTGCGCCGGTAAAGCCGATGAGCGGCACCTTGCCGTTCAGTTCTTTTCTGATCAGGCGCAGGGCGTCCATCACATAGGCCAGTTCCACCTCCGGATCGGGATTGGTCAATTTGGCGATGTCGGCGGCAGTTCGCAACGGGCCGGGGAATTTTGGCCCCTCCCCTTCCACAAACTTGAGTTCCATACCCATGGCTTCGGGGATCACCAGAATGTCCGAAAACAAAATGGCCGCATCCACCCCCATGATGTCGATGGGTTGCAGGGTGACCTCGCACGCCAGTTCCGGGTTTTTGCACAGAGAAAGGAAGTCACCCGCCTGACTGCGGGTGGCGCGGTATTCGGGCAGGTAGCGCCCGGCCTGCCGCATCATCCACACGGGACGGCGCGGGGTGGTTTCACGGAAGCAGGCGCGGATAAACAGGTGGTCGGACGGCATGGGTCGCTCTATCGATTCGATTTAAAAAAAACACGCACAGGCCGCACCCCCCGGCACGGCCAACCTTAACGGGCAAGAAGCGGCCTTTTTAGAAAGCCTCTTCTTCCTCCTTAAGGGTATCAAGGATTGTGTCGATGGTAATCAACGCCACCGAAATTACATTGGCCACCAGCGCGCCGATGGCAAGACCCGTGGCCAGTTCCACGTTGCCGAACCCGAAAAAGGCGATCATCGCCGGAATCAGGTGCAGGTCGGCCACGAGGCTTGTGGCCATCAACTCGGCCCCCAGGGTTTTTCTGGAGCCCAGCTTGAGCAGGGTGGCAATCAAACTCATGGCCACGGTAATCACCAGATTGTACGGGTCGCTACCGTACACAAAGCTGGCATTACTGGTCAGCGCCATGAGGATGAAGAATATGGAGGCGACTTTGCCCCAATCCATGGGTACTCTCCTTTACTTCGGGCCTGCGCCGCCAAGCGGCGACTCTGTCTGCATGAAATCTTCCATGCGGCCCAGTTGTGTGGGGGTGCCGATCACCATCAGGGTGTCTCCTGAGCGGATACTGTCATCCGGCGCCGGGTTGATACGAATTTTTTTGGTGCCGCGCTTGATGGCCACCACATAGGCGCCGGTTTTGCGCCGCAGATCGCTCTCGCGGATGGACTGACCGGCAATGGGGGCACCTTCCGTCACCGGTACTTCCAGGATGTCCAGTTCGGAGTATTCGCCAAACGCCACCCGCTCCAGAATGCTTTCGTACACCATGTGCGGGGGGCGTGCGGCCAGTGCGCTGATGCGGTTGCCGATCAGGCTGTCGGGGCTGATGACGTAATCGGCCCCCACCCGCTCCAGCCGCGCCTTGGCCTGGGGGTCGGAACAGGTGCTCACAATAAACAGATCGCGCCCGGTGGCCTCTTCAAAAATGCGCCCCGTCACCACCACGGTAATGTTGTCGGCGTCGTGCTTGAAGGTGGTGATGATGCCCCGGGCGGTTTCAATACCGGCCCGTTTGTAGGCCTCGTTTTCGTAGTATTCGCCCTGAACGAAAAACTCCACCCCGTCCTGCTTGGCTTTACGCAGACGGTTCTGCTCGGTCTCCATCACCACGAACTGCATGCCGCGTTTTTTGAACAAGGTGGCAAGCTCATGGGCAATGGGGTTGTACCCCACGATGATGTAATGATCTCTCAGACTTTTTATGCGTGCTTCCATCCGCTCAATCCTGATCAGGCCAAAAAAGTCGCGGCGGGTGATGACCTCGACGAACACACCCACCGAATAGGTGAACACCGCAAACCCGCCCATGATCAGCCCCATGGTGAAGATCTGCCCCCCTTTTGACAGGGGATGCACTTCGCCAAAGCCCACGGTGGCCACGGAGATCACCGTCATGTACAGGGCGTCCAGAAACGGGTAACCGTCGATGGCCATGTAGCCCATGGTGCCCGTAAGAAACAGCAGGATGGTCAGGATGAGGGGCGGCCTCAGCCGGGCCAGGGCGTCGAACAAGTCTCCCTGATATATGCCGGGAAAGCTTTTCACTGGGTTGGTAGCCGGGAGATTCCCATATCATCGGACGGGCATTTTACGCCGGTGACGGCCCCTGTCAAGCCAGAGCAGGCATGAATATGGCTACAGAGGATCACTTACCCCCCATGCAAAATCGGCAAAGTAGCCTATTTTGCCGCAGGACAAGGCGCACCGGAAAGTGTGTACGCATCGTACACACGAGCGGCGCAACGCCGTTCCTGCGGAAAAAGAGCCCCTATTTGGCCCCCGCTGGGAGGCCGCGCACGCTGGTGAAGACGTGGGAGGCTTTTTTGCCGGGACGAATGTACGGCACCGTGTTCTGCACGGCGATGGAGGCATCGGCAAAGCCGGTAAGAATCAGCTTGATTTTTTGGGAGTAAGAGGCAATATCGCCCACGGCAAACACGCCGGGGATGTTGGTCTGCATGTCCGGGTCCACCTTGATGGCGGAATCTTCAAAGCGCAGGTCCCACTCCACAATCGGTCCCAGATCGTTCTTGAAGCCCAGCAAAGACAGCAGCCGGTTGCACGGCAACTCCAGTTCCTCGCCGGTCTTGCTTTCGACAATCACGCCCTTCACGTGATCCTTGCCGTCCGTCAGGATTTTCTTGAAGGTGTACGGCGTGACCACATTCACCTTGCCGTCGGCGGTCAGCTCCTTCATTTTGGCCACGCTGTGGCCCGCGGCGCGAAACTCGTTTCTGCGGTGCACCACGGCCAGGCTTTTGGCGTTGTCGGCCAGGCCCAGCACCCAGTCTACCGCCGAGTCGCCGCCGCCCAGAATGACCACGTCTTTGCCGTCAAACTGGCTCTTGTCTTTCACGCAGGTGTACACGCCGTCTTCTTCGCCGTACTGGTTAAACACCTCTTCGTCCGGCACCCGCGGGGTGAAGGCGCCGATCCCGGCGGCGATGACCACGGAGCGGGAGTAGTAGACGTTGCCCTGATCGGTGGTGACGGCCAGAATACGGTGCTTGAGCCGCTCCACGTTGATGACGGTTTCGTTCAGGTAAATTTCCGGGTCGAACTGCAGGGCCTGCTCGTACAGCCGCTCCACCAGTTCCTTGGCCGTCACCTTGGGGAAGCCCGGCACATCAAAGATGACCTTTTCCGGGTACAGTGCGGTCAACTGCCCGCCCACCTGGGGCATGCTGTCGATCACCCGGCATTTGGCTTCCTGCACGCCAGCGGAAAACACGGTAAACAGCCCGGCGGGACCTGCGCCAACAACGGTAATGTCTCTTATCTGATCCTCGGGGATCAGGTCTTCATCTTTTTGTTTCTGGGCTTTCGCGGGGGTCACGGCCATCGGATTCCTCGTTCCTCTCGGGTTAGATACAGGGGGCGCTCCCATCTCGCTGAGCGCTCTTCGCCACACACCTTGCCTGCGATGATTGAACAATAAAAAGGCCAAGTATTATGCCAGTATTTTTCCCGCCCTGTCAATGGTGTATGGTGGGCGGTTCATGGGGGCAGCGCCTTGAAATACGCATTGCGTCCTCCTATAATCCACGACGATGCCACCCCGTTTTTCCAAGTTATCGTCAGCCACCCGGTGACCCGAATCACCCCCCTGCAAAAGCGCATTCTGCTCACCGTGGCATCGGTGGCAATCACCGGGCACGTGCTGCTGTTTTACGGTATCAGCTTGCAGTTTGTCGGCATTCTGTTCGGCGTGTTGACGCTGGTAATGATCGTCCTTGACGGCGTGAACGCCCTTATTCTGAGTCTTTCACTGGTCCTGACCACCGTCCTGTTCTGGGGATATCTGGGCATCAGCGGAAAGGCAGACGAAATGTACTACCGCCTGCATGAGCGGCACGCCATCTACGATGCAAAGATGGGCACCCACCGTTACGAAAACAACGTACACGTAAAAATGGACCTCCCCCACGGCGACCTGCACGCCATCGACCCCCGCGTCACCCCGTCTCCGCGGGCCACCGAATTTATCACCGACAACCTGGGATTCCGCAACCGCGAGGATTATCACGGCCAGCCGTGCGCCATCGTGGGCGACTCGTTCGTGGTCGGCTCCGGCATGAGTCAGGAAGACACCCTCCCGGCGCAGCTTCGGGACGATTACGGTATCGATTGCTACAGCCTGGCCTACCCCACCCGCTACGTGTGGGAATACGACAAACTCATCGAGCACTTCAACGCCTCCACAACGGAGCGTCCCCGGTTTTTGCTGTTTCTGTTTGAAGGCAACGATTTCCCCGCCGCAGGCGTCCGCCCCGCGCCACCACCGGGCTTCTGGGAGCGCTACCGCGCGCCGTTCCGGCGCAGTACGGTCTACCGCTTCACTTTTTCCCGCCTTCAGGCGGCCACCCGCAGGCCCACCAGCACCGAAACCAGCCGCGTGTTCGTGGGGCGCATCCGGAAAATGGAAATCGCCTTTTTACGCAGCTATGTAACCGTCAGCCGACGCAAGGCATACGAACCCCACGCACTGTTGGAAGACTTTCTCTCCCGGAACGCAGAGCGGATCGACCGGATTTTCCTGATCCCCACCAAGTATCGGGTATATCACCACATGTTTGACACCCTCGAAGGGCGCTCGTGGCGCCGCCCGCCGTTGCCTGCCGCCCAGTGGGACCATGTGAAAAAGACAGGCAAGCAGCACGGCATTGCCGTGACCGACCTGACCCCGGTGCTGGTGAACGAGGCCGCCCTTGCGCTCAAGGAAGACGAACTCATTTTCTGGTCCGACGATACCCACTGGAACGAGCGCGGCATCGCCGCCGCGTCCCGGGCGGTGGCTTTTGTACTGGGCGCCTGGAAACCGCCCGTGGCGGGCTCCGAATAGCCCTCCGCCACCCGCCCGCGCGGCCAACTCTGGTACCATGCGATTACTGTGAAACAAGCCGCAAACACAAGCACTGTCCGCATTGCCATGGCCCAGATCAACGTGACCGTGGGAGCCATTGCGGAAAATACCGGGCGCATTACCCAAAGCATCGATCAGGCCCGCACAGCGGGTGCCCATCTGGTCTGCTTTCCGGAGTTGGCCGTCACCGGCTACCCGCCGGAAGATCTGGTGTTCCACCCCCGCTTTGTAGAAGAGAACCTGACGGCCCTCGCGCAGATTGCCGCACACAACGATCTGCCGTGCATCGTGGGGTTTGTGGATCGGGACGAAGACGGTGCCCTGTACAACGCCGCCGCCATGCTGATGGGCGGCAAGGTGGCCCACGTGTACCGCAAGCAGCACCTGCCCAACTACGGGGTGTTTGACGAGGGTCGGCATTTTTCCGCCGGGATCGAAACCCCGATCTATGTGCTGGGGGGCGTGCGCCTCGGCGTCAGCATATGCGAAGATATCTGGGCCGACGACGGCCCGCCGGTGATGCAGGCCACACAGGGCGGCGCACGCATCCTGATCAACATCAACGGCTCCCCGTACCATCTGGGCAAGCGGGAATCCCGCGAACAGATGCTGGTAAAGCGGGCCCGGCAGACCGGGACGTGGGTCTGCTACAACAACCTGGTGGGCGGACAGGACGAACTGGTGTTCGACGGGCAAGGGGTCATTGTATCGCCGGACGGCACCATCACCGCCCGTGGCAAGGCGTTTGCCGAAGACATGATTGTGGCCGACCTGACCTTGCCCGCCGCACGGGAAGCGCAAGGCGGGCTGCCCGAAGTGGTGATCAGCGACGCCCCCCTTGCGCCGCTGAGGGAGACGGTCTCCCCTGCCGTTTCCCCGCTTTTGGACCAGTCGGAAGAGATTCACCGGGCGCTGATACTGGGCACCCGCGACTATCTGGGCAAAAACGGTTTTCAAAAGGTGGTGATCGGCCTGTCCGGCGGCATCGACTCGGCGCTGGTGGCCGCGCTGGCGGCGGAGGCCGTGGGGCCGGACAACGTGACCTGCGTCTACATGCCGTCCCGCTACTCCTCGGACGCCTCGGGCACCGATGCACAGGCGCTGGCGAAGAACTTGGGGGTTGAGCTGCTGGAAATTCCCATCAAGGAGCCGTTCGAGGCTTATTTGAGCGCCCTGTCCGGGCCTTTTTCCGGCACCGATCCCAACGAGGCCGAAGAAAACCTGCAAGCCCGCACCCGGGGCAACCTGCTCATGGCCCTGTCCAACAAGTTCGGCTGGCTGGTGCTCACCACCGGCAACAAGAGCGAAATGGCCGTGGGGTACAGCACCCTGTACGGCGACATGGCAGGCGGCTTTGCGGTGATCAAGGATTTGCCCAAGCAACTGGTATATGCCGCCTGCCACCACATTAACGTGGCTGCCGGGCGCGCGTTGATCCCCACCGAAATTATCAAAAAAGCCCCCACCGCCGAGTTGCGCGAAAACCAGTTGGATACCGATTCCCTGCCGCCGTACGATATTCTGGACCCGATTCTGGAGGCGTATGTGGAGGAATCCCGCAGTGTGGACGACATCGTCAAAGCCGGGTTCGACGAAAAGACCGTCCGCCGCATCATCCGCATGGTGGATCTGGCGGAATACAAGCGCCGGCAGGCCCCCCCCGGTATCCGCATTACGCCCCGCGCCTTCGGGCGCGACAGAAGAATGCCGATCACCAACCATTTTCGAGAGTAGCGACGGCGGCGGATACCACCCCGTCTACTTCGTTGGCGAGTTAAAAAAAACCCTCACCGTAGCGCTGCTACGCCTCGGGTGTTTTTTTAACCCACCGCCTTGTATACGGGGCAATCTCCACCGCCTCTCCTGATCGTCATTCCCGCGTACGCGGGAATCCAGCGGATATACTGCCGGGGGTGGTTTTAGGCTATCTTCTGGAGTAAATCGACCCATCATCCGAAATAAAGAGGGATGAGAAAGTCCACCTTGTCTGGAACAACGACGGAAAACCGCCTATGTCGGCTAACGACACGCCCCAACCTTTTCCCGTAAATACCCGCCTGGGAGAACTCCCTCCCCTGTGGCGGCACTCGGCCCTTTTCTTTGGCGACCTGTACGCCATCTTTTACGGCGAACCGGAAAAAACCCGCCAGTTGCAAGAGAGCGTGGCGGGCTTCTTTGGCTACGGCGGCCGCCTGATCCCCATCATGGACCTGCTGTACGGGGGCGGCAACAACGTGCTGATTCTGCACGAGCATGCCGATACCGCCGGGCTGGACTACTTTCGCGAACGCCTGGGGCTTTCCCTGCCCACCATGGAGTTGCTGGACCACAACGAATACGACAGCTTTCACGAGGCGCTGGGCGCCCGCCAGGAGTTGTTTGAATTTTTAAGGGCGCACCCGGCCCGCTGCATCGACGGCTATGTGACCGACCCGTATCTGGAACGCATCGCCCGGCGGCTGGAAAAACCGGTGGTCAACTCCTATCAGGAAAGTAAAAACGCCAACGACAAGATTGCCCTGAATCACTTTCTGGGGCAGGCAGGGCTGCCGGTCTTTCACGGCGGCGAGGTCGCCCCGGACGACCTGGACGAATGTCTTGCCGGGCTGGCGAAAGAAGGGTACACCAAGGCAGTGGTACGTAGTTCTCTGGGGGCGTCCGGGTTTGGCATGGCCACGGTGGAGCTGGACGGCAGCCCTGTCGACCTGCCCTACCACCTGCAAGCCGAAAAGTGCCTGCTGGTGCAGGGGTGGATCAAACCGGGGGTGCTGGGCATTACTCATGTCACCAGTCCGTCGGTGCAGTTTTTTATCGACGACAAGCGGGCCACCCTGTTCGACCTGACCGGCCAGTTGCTCAAGGACGCCAGCATTCACGAAGGCAACGTGGCCCCGCCCGTAGATCTTCCGGGAGATGCCGGGGTGCAGGAAGAGATTCTGGCCCAGTCACGGGAAGTGGCCGCGTGGGTGGCGGCCACCGGCTACCGGGGCACCGGCAGTATCGATTATCTGGTGTACGAGCAGAACGGTACGGTGGAGGTCAACGTGTGTGAGGTGAACGCCCGGGTCACCGGCGCCACCTACCCGTCGTTTCTGGCCCGTCACTTTTTGCCCGGACAGGCGTGGCTGATGCGGAACTTCCGCTTCGATTCTCACATGACCTGCGAAGAGATCATCAACGCGCTGGATCAGGCCGGAAGCCTGTACCTGCCGGGAAAATCAGACGGGGTGCTGCCCATCAACTTTATCCGCGATAATCAGGGCCGGGTGGTCAAGTGCCAGTTGCTGTTTTTAAACGCCACCCCGGAGGCGTGCATCAACATGATCAAACCCACCCTGTCGGCCCTGCCCATGCCCGGCCGCCACGACCGGGACTGACGCCCTATTTTTGCCCGGCGCACCAGTCCCGCCAAATATCCCGGTAGGCCGTTTCCATGGTTTGGGCAAACGCGCGCCCGTCACACAGGGGGGATGCGGCCATTTCGTCCCGCAAGCTCTCCCGCAACCGGGCAATGCGGGAAGGGTCCGCCGCCAGTTCCACCGCACGCTGCACAAACGCCTCTTCGGTATCGGCAATCAGTTCCGGGTGACCCAGTGCAGTCAACACGCTGGCCCCCATGCGCCCGACAAACGTGCGCCCGGTTAACGTGATCACCGGCACCCCCATCCAGACCCCTTCCAGAATCGACGTGTGACCGCAAAACGGCAGGGTGTCCAGCGCCACGTCAAAACGGCTGTACATTTCCAGATAGCTGCCGTCCTGCACCGGTTCACCTTCAAGGGTGATGCGCTCTTTTGCCACCCCGTGCGCGGCAAATTCGGCCAGGATGCGCTCCCGCACTTCCGGCTCTTGCAGGGTGTTGCGGAATAAAAACAGGCGCGCGTCCGGCACGGCGGCCAGCACCTTCGACCACAGGGCCACCACTTGCGGGTTCAGCTTGGTGAGGTTGATCAGGGAACCAAACGTCACATGGCCGTTTTTCAGGCACGGGGCCGGTGCCACTTCCGGGCTTTCCGGGCGGGGCGCATAGCAAAAGAACAGCGGCAGGCGGACCAGTGATTCCGTGTAACAGCCGTCCACCCCCGGCGGATCGGCCAGAGCGTCGGTGATGCGGTAATCCACCGAAGACAGGCCGCTGGTGCACGGATGCCCCAGATAGCTCACCTGTACCGGCGCGGGATGGTGGGCCAGCACCGTCAAGCGGCTGCCGGAGGTGTGCCCGGCCAACTCCACCAGAATATCAATCCCGTCGGCGCGGATCTGGCCCGCCACTTCGGCGTCGGACTTGCCGGCAATATCCCGCCAGTGGGCCACGTGCCCGCGCATGCGTTCGGTCATGAGGTCGGGCCGGGCCACATCGGCATAGGCGGTCACCTCCACCGCCCGCGTGTGCCCCGCCAGCAGTGGTTCGATAAAGTGGGCCACCGCGTGCTGGCGAAAATCCGCAGACAGATACCCCACCCGCAGCACCCGCTCGGGGTCCGCCGGATTGCCGTAGGCCGCAGGGGGCCGTTTCGGCATGTGCGCAAGGTACAGGTCACCCCATTTTTTGTGGAGTGCACACACGTCCTCCGGGGAAAGATCGGTGCGGAAGCAGGCCAGCCCCAGAGAATTTCGCAGTGCCATGCCGTGATCTTCCGGTTGCCCGGCGGCGTGTTCATACGCTTCAACAGCCCCCTCCAGGTCGCCCAGCCGTTGCAGCAGCAGCGCCAGATTGTTGAGCAGGCCGGAGTGGTCCGGGTGGTGCGCGCGCGCCCGTGTGAGGACGGCAGCGGCCTGACTCAGGCTGCCCTGCGCCTGTAACGCACGGCTCAACTCCAGGCTGGCTTCCAGATGACCGGGCGCTACGGCCAGCGCCTTGTTGAACAAAGAAATATCCGGGTTTCCCAGCCGACCGCGCACCCGGCCCAGCAGCACCAGCGCCGCCACGTCTTTGGGCTGCTTGCGCAGCACCTTTTTCAGCAGCGCCTCGGCGGCCTCGCCATGGCCAACCTGAAGCTGGGCGACGGCATCATGAAACCACTTGGCGGCCTTGGACATGGGGCGTTTTCCATTTGGAAGGTTTCGACAACAGGCGGGCGATTATAGCAATTTCTCATGACCCGCCCACTTCCCAACCCGCTGCGGTGGAGTAGAATGGAAGTCCATCACCCGACAGGGACACAAGGTTTTTGAATGCACGAAATCGAAATCAGCCTGATCGACCTGTTAAAGGATCTGATTCTGGTCCGCTCCACCGAAAACAACCCGGAGGGGCTGGCCCACGCCCTGCGGCTGATCCGCAGCCATATTGAAGATGTGCCCGGCGTGCGGGTGGAAAACCACGAAAGTGGTGGCCTGCAATCGTTTGTCGCCCTGCCCGAAGGGGTGGAAAAAGCCGACGTGATGATGGTGGCCCACGCCGACGTGGTGGAAGCGCCCCCCGATCATTTTTATCCGAGGGTGGAAGACGGTCGCCTGTACGGGCGCGGCGCAGGCGACATGAAGGGGCAGATCGCCATCCTCATCGAGCTGTTCCGCAACGTGCTGGCCAAACATCCGGGTGCCCCCCTGGGCCTCATGATTACCACGGATGAAGAATCCGGCGGCGAGCACGGTGTGGGCTACCTGCTCGGCGAAAAAGGGTACCGCTGCAACACCGCCATCATCCCCGACTCCGGACGCATCGGTGAAATTGTCATCATCGAAAAGGGGCTGATCAACGGCCGCATTGTCGCCAGGGGGGAGGCGGGCCACAGTTCCCGCCCGTGGTACGGCGAAAATGCCATCCACCGGCTGATGAAAAACGCCATGAAGGTGGTGGAACATTTCGGCGCCATGTGCACCTGTAAAGATGGCGAACACTGGCACCCCACCCTGTCGCTCAACATCCTGCACACCGAAAACCACACCATGAACCTGGTGCCCGACATGGCCGAAGTGACCGCCGATATCCGCTATACCGAAGACCGCACCGTGGACGAGATGATGGACATGGTAAACGGCCTGCTGGATGAGCATTGCGAGTTCATCCGGGATGTGCACGCCGAGCCCCTGCACACCGAGGCCGACCCGCGGTTTGTGGAAATCACCGAACGCATTACCGGCAAACCGGCCAAAGTCACCAAGGAGCACGGCGGCTCCGACGGGCGCTACTTCACCCGGCTGGGCATCCCGGTGCTCATGAGCCGCCCGGAGGTAGGCGGCCTGCATTCCACCCACGAGTGGATCGACATCGCCTCCATGGTCACCTATTACCGGGTGGTCGAGGCGTATCTGCTGGAGCGGTTTTCAAAGTAACGCGCACCCGCCGCAAACGCGCCCGGTTTGTGACTTTCCGGCTTCTCGTTTACATTAAGGGACCCCCTTTTTGAAAGACTGTGTGCGGCTGTGCTGTTTTTCTCCTTTGAATACATCTTCTTCTTCCTGCCGATCGCCGTCGCGGTTTATTTCTGGCTGTGCAGCCGCCGCCTGACGCTTGCGGCGCAGGGCTGGCTGGTGTTCGCCTCCCTGTTCTTCTACAGCTGGTGGGATGTGTCTTACCTGCCGGTGATTCTGGCGTCCATTCTGGTCAACTGGGGTCTCTCCGCCACCATTCACGGGCGCAAGACGAACGGCCACGGCGGGCATCGGGCGGCCCTGACCTTCGGCATCTGTTGCAATCTGGCGTTTCTGGGCTATTTCAAGTACACCGATTTTCTGATCGGCAACGTCAACCATGCCTTCGGTAGCGGCATCGAGACGCTGGGGCTGGTGCTGCCGCTGGCCATCAGCTTCTTCACCTTTCAGCAGATCGCGTTTCTGGTGGACTCGTATCAGGGGGTGGTGCGGGAGCGTAAGTTTTTAAATTACTGCCTGTTCGTCACCTTCTTTCCCCAGTTGATCTCCGGCCCCATCGTCCATCACAAAGAGATGATGCCCCAGTTTGCGGCGCTCAAAAACAAGGTGGCCGATTTCCGCAACATCGCCCGCGGGCTGGTGATTTTCTCCATCGGCCTGTTTAAAAAAGTGCTCATCGCCGACACCTTCGCCATCTGGGCGATAAACGGCTTTGACAAGGCCGAGCAGCTCACCCTGCTGGAGGGGTGGGTCACTTCCCTGTGCTACACCCTGCAACTCTACTTTGATTTTTCCGGCTACATGGATATGGCCCTGGGGGCCGCGCTGCTGTTCAACATCCGCCTGCCGATCAACTTTGACTCGCCGTACAAGGCGCGCTCCATTCAGGAGTTCTGGCGTCGCTGGCACATTACCTTAAGCCGTTTTCTGCGCGACTACCTGTACATCCCGCTGGGGGGCAACCGCAGGGGAGAAGGCCGCGCCTTCGGTAATCTGGTGATCACCTTCCTGCTGGGCGGCCTGTGGCACGGGGCCGGGTGGACGTTTATTTTCTGGGGCTTTCTGCACGGGGTGGCCGCCGCCCTGCACCGGGCCTGGCGCCGCGCGGGGTTTGCCCTGCCCGCACCCGCCGCCTGGGCGCTCACGTTCCTGTTCGTCAATTTTGCCTGGGTGTTCTTCCGCGCCAAAGAGTGGGACGACGCCATGAAGGTGATCCAGGCCATGGTCGGCATGGGCGCGGCCACCAGCGCTGATGCGTTGATGCCCAATCTGGCGGCAGGCCCCGCCACCCTTGGGCTGGTAGCGCTGGGATTGCTTATATGCGTATTGGCCCCCAACAGCCACGCCCTGACGGAGCGCTTTCGCCTGACCCCCTTGCGTGCCGCCACCGCGGGCCTTACCGCCGGGGCCATCGCCATCTACGTGGTGATCGACAGCAACCGGGTCACCGAATTCATCTACTTCGGGTTTTGATGGCTTCCCGCAACAAACAGTTTGTCCTCACCTTTTTGCTTACGGCACTGCTGCCCACGGCGGGGGTGGCAAGCGGCGTGTTTCTGGTCGACCCGTACCAGCACTTTCGCGCATCCGACCTGTACCCGGCCGGGCATAAAAGCCAGATCCGCTATCTGGCACCGGGGATTGCCAGACACCGCTCGTACGAACTGGTCATTCTGGGCGACTCCCTCACCCAGAACTTTCTCCCGTCCGTCGCCCGGCAGGCATTTGGAAGCCCGGCGGTCAACCTCTCCCTGAACGGCTCGTCCGCCTATGAGCAGCGCGCGATTGCCGAGGTGGCGTTTCGCACCGGGCAGGTGCGGCAGGTGATCTGGGGGCTCAACTACAACGCCTTTCGCGGTACGCCGGAATGGTCCCGCATCGGACCGGATTTCCCGCTGTATCTGTACGACGACAACCGGCTCAACGATATCCGTTACCTGTTCAACCTGGGGGTGCTCCAGAGCGCATTGGGCATCCTGCGCAATCCGGAAACGGCCCGGGACAGCCCGGACCGGTTCAACTCCTGGTATCGGGACCCCGACCGCGCTCCGGATCGAAAAAAAGTGCTGCGCGCCTTTGAAAGCGCCCGCCCGCCGCGGGGTCCTGCATATACCTACCGTAATTTTGTTGCCAACCTTGAGCACAACGTACTGCCCGTGGTCCGGGCGCACCGGGAAACCCGGTTCATCTTTTTTGTGCCGCCGTACTCGTTTTTGCACTACGTGGCCCGCAAGCACTATACGCCGCAGATTTATACCGATGTACTGCGCTTTTACCACACGGCTTTTACCACCCTGGTGCAGGAACCCAACGTGACCGTGCACTACTTTGACGACAATCAACGCCTTACCCACAACCTGGACCATTACAACGACCTGGACCACTACTCGCTGGAAATCTCCAGCCAGTTGCTGCACGCCATGGCACAGGATCAGACGGTCATGACTGCAGAGACCATCGCACCGCTGCTTGGCGAATTTGACCGACGCATCCGAACCGTTGAAGCCCAAACCCGCAAGTAGCCTGCTGGCAGGTACAATAGCCCGTACCTTTTGACGTGGAGTAAATCCGGTGATTACCAGTTCCCAGAATCCAGCGCTCAAATCCGCCGCCCGGCTGCGCAAGCGGCGGGAGCGCGCCCGCACCGGTCAGATTGTCATCGACGGCCAGCGGGCGGTGGCGCTGGCGGTGGATGCGGGCGTGAATATCACCACCGTGTGGGTGTGCCCGGAAACGGCTCACGCAGACGACCTGAGCGTGGCGAATCTGGCCAAAAAAGCCGGGGCCACCTTGCTGGAAGCCGCCCCCGCCGCCTTTGCAAAACTAGCCTACGGCGATACCCCGGACGCCGTTGTGGCGGTGGCAAAACGTCCCGAAACCGGTCTGGAGCGGCTGTCTCCCAAAAACACGCCCCTGCTGCTTGTGGCCGAAGGGGTGGAAAAACCGGGCAATCTGGGGGCCATTTTGCGTACCGCCGATGCGGTGGGGGCGGACGGCCTGATCGTGGTGGATGACGCCTGCGATCCGTTCGGCCCCAACGTGGTGCGGGCCAGCCGCGGGGCGATTTTTAGCGTGCCCGTGGTTGAGGCGGGGAGCCACGATGCCGCCAGGTGGCTAAAAAGCAACGGCATTGCCATCGTGGCCGCCACCCCGGAGGCCACAACAAATTACACCGCCGCGCCCCTGTCCGGACCGTGCGCCATCGTGCTGGGGGCGGAGCATGCCGGGCTGTCCCGCAATTGGGTCGATCAGGCCACCGTCACCGTGCGCCTGCCCATGCACGGCGCGGTCGATTCGTTAAACGTATCGGCCACCTGTGCGGTGCTGTTGTACGAGGCGTTGCGGCAAAGACAGGCATCCTGACGGCCCCGGCCCCATGAACGACCGTTGACACCTCCCCTCCCGGTCCCTATCGTTGGGCTTTTCTTTTAAAAAAACAGTGTGGAAGCAACATGGCTGGCATCTTCAAGGCATACGACATCCGAGGCACGGTTCCCGACCCGTTAAACCCCAAAACCGCGCACCTGATCGGACGGGCCACGGGCGAATGGCTGGGGACGGGCGAGGTGCTCGTCTCCCACGACATGCGTACCCACTCCCCAAAGCTGTCCGACGCCCTCATAAAGGGGCTGCAAGAGGCCGGGCGCGACGTGCGCTTTATCGGCCTGGCCGCAACCCCCATGAACTACTGGGCCAACGTGCATTTTGGCGTGGCCGCCAGTATTTCGGTTACCGCCTCCCACAACGCGGGGCAGTACAACGGCTTTAAAATCAGCCTCGAACAGGCCAGACCGGTGAGCTACGACACCGGCATCGGCCAGATTGAAGAGATGGTGGAAACGTGGCAAAAACAAGGCCCGCCGCCCGCGGCAAAACACAAGGGGGGACTCCGCACCGAAGAGGGCGCGCTTGCGGCCTATCTGGATGCGATGGACGAGCATCTGGTCGCCATCTCCCGACCGATCACCATTGCCATCGACTGCGCCAACGGCATGGGCGGGCATTTCATCAAAGCGTTTTTTGAGCGCCACCCGGAGCTTCACGCGGTGCCCCTGTTCTGGGAACTGGACGGCACCTTCCCCAACCACGAGGCCGATCCGCTAAAGCCGGAAAACATGATTCCCACACAGGAGGCGGTGCGGGAGCACAACTGCGACCTGGGCGCATCGTTCGATGGCGATGCCGACCGCTGCATGTTTGTGGACGAGGCCGGAAAGATCATCCCGTCCGACCTCATGATCGGCGTGCTGGCCGAAGATGTATTAAAAAACCACCCCGGCGCACCCATCCTGTACGACATCCGCAGCTCGCGGGCGGTGCCGGAGCGCATTGGCGAGTTGGGCGGGAAGCCGGTGCGCGGCCGGGTGGGGCACACCTTTATGAAGGCGCTCATGCGCGAAAAAGAGGCCCGCTTCGGGGGCGAACTGTCGGGCCACTATTACTTTGCCGAATGCTCCAATACCGATTCAGGACTGATGGCGCTGATCTCGGTCATCAACCTGATGCAGCGGCAGGACGGCCCGATCTCTACCCATGTGGCCCCCCTGCGGCGCTATCACGCCACTGGCGAGATCAACTACAACGTGGGCAGCCAGGACGGGATTGCCGCCATTTTAGATGCCATTGAGGCCGAATACACGGCAAAAGGGGGAAAACCCGACCGGCTGGACGGCCTGACCATCGACTTTGCCGACTGGTGGTTCAACCTGCGCCCGTCCAACACCGAGCCGCTGCTGCGCCTGAACCTGGAGGCGAATACGCCGGAGCTGAAAACACAACAGCTCAACGAAGTAGCGGGGGCCATCCAGCGCCTATCAAAATAGGCGTCGTCTCCACCGCTATATGGAAAGAACATCCCTTTGAGTGTCCCCCCGAATGCCCCGCTGAGCGTTATCGACGTGACCGCCGTGCTGATTACCCTGGCCGCCGTGCTGGGGTACGTCAATCACCGGTTTATCCGCCTGCCGTCCACCATTGGCCTGATGGTCACCGCCCTGCTCGCCTCCCTTGTGGTGGTGGCGGCCAGCGCCCTGTTTCCGGCGCTGCACCTGCAACAGACCGTGGCCGCGTTCGTGGGGGAAATCGACTTTAATCGGGCGCTCATGGAAGGCATGCTCAGCGTGCTGCTGTTTGCCGGTGCCCTGCACGTGAACCTGGATGATTTAATGGAGCGCCGCTGGGCCATCGGCGGGCTGGCCAGCTTCGGGGTGCTCATCTCCACCTTTGCCGTGGCGGGGATGATGTTTCTGGTGCTGGGGCTGTTGGGGCTTCCGGTGCCGTTCCTGATCTGTCTGCTGTTCGGGGCGCTCATCTCCCCCACCGACCCCATTGCCGTGCTGGGCATCCTGAAAACCGCCGGGGCATCCAAAGGGCTGACCGCCAAAATCACCGGCGAATCCCTGTTTAACGACGGCGTGGGGGTGGTGGTGTTTACCGCGCTGGTGGGCATCGCCTTCGGCGGCGGGCATGGGTCCGACGGCATCGGGATTGCCGTGCTGTTTGTGCAGGAGGTGGCGGGCGGCGCGTTGATTGGCCTGATCGGCGGTTATGTCACCTACCTGGCCCTGCGCTCGGTGGACCAGTACGCGCTGGAAGTGCTCATGACGCTTTCGCTGGTGCTGGGGAGCTACGCTCTGGCCTCCGCCGTGCACGCCTCCGGCCCCATTGCCGTGGTGGTGGCAGGCCTCTTAATTGGCAATCACGGCATGCGGCTGGGTATGAGCGAAAAGACCGCCGAGCACGTGACCACCTTCTGGACGCTCAACGACGAGATTTTAAACGCCGTGCTGTTTCTGCTGATCGGTCTGGAAGTGTTTGCCGTGCAGTTCACCGGTGCCTATCTGGCCGCGGGGCTGATTGCCATTCCGGTCTGCCTTGCGGCGCGGCTGGTGAGCGTGGCGGTGCCGCTTTCGCTGTTGGGGCTAAAACGCCAGTACACCAAAGGAGCCATCCCCATCCTCACCTGGGCGGGGCTGAAAGGCGGCATTTCGGTGGCCCTGGCGCTATCGTTGCCGCCGTTTGCCCACCGGGAATTGATCATCACCTGCACCTACATCGTGGTCCTGTTTTCCATCATCGTGCAGGGGCTGACCGTAGGCCGGGTGATTGCCCGCCTAAAACAGGACGAAGCCGCTTGAAGTCGCCGATTGTCGGCATCATGGGTCCCGGCGCGGGCGCAACGTCCGCCGATCTGAAGCATGCCGAAGAACTGGGGGCGGGCATCGCAGAAAACGGCTGGGTGCTACTCACCGGCGGCCAACGGGTGGGCGTTATGGATGCCGCCAGCCGTGCCTGTGCACAGGCCGGGGGCACGGTGGTGGGGATTTTGCCGCAACAGGACGCCGATGCCGCCTCGGAAGGGGTGGGCATTGCCATCGTCACCGGCATGGGCAGCGCCCGCAACAACATCAACGTGCTGTCTTCCAACGTGGTCATCGTCTGCGGCATGGGGGCGGGCACCGCCTCCGAAGCGGCGCTGGCGCTCAAGGCGGGTAAACCCGTGGTGTTGCTGGGCGCGGGAGAGGCGGCGGAAACGTTTTTTAACACGCTGGCGGCGGATGCCGTGCACGTGGCCGATAGCCCCGACGACGCCGTTAAAACGGTGGCGCGACTGCTTTCAGGCTAGTCCCTTCCCATCCCCACTCCCGCCAGCCGCTCAATAGTGGAAAATAGAGCCCCAGCCGTATCGGGCGATCATCCATAGCCGACAAAAGCGCGGCGTACTCCTCCATCTTCTTCTGGTATTCCTGCTGTTCGTTGTCTAAAAACGCCTCCACCCCGACCCCTTCGTGGGCGCTGGTCTTGTAGTCGATGATCCAGCGCACCCCGTCCGCCACAAACGTGCGGTCGATGATGCCCCTGACCTGCCGCCCGTTCAGCACCCCGGTCAGGTCGTACTCGGCTTCCGCGTTTGGGTGATCCCCCAGAATCCATTTCCCTTTGGGGTCAGTCAGTGCCGTCTTGAGTGCCTTGACCACCTGGGGAACCGCTGTCTCCGCCACCTCTTTCGGCAGCCCTTCGCCCATCAGGGCAGCAAGGTAGCTGGGGGTGGACTGATCCACCCGTGCCGGACTCCACGCCCCCAACCCATTTTTGACAATGCCTTCCAGCGCCCGGTGGGTCACGGTCCCCACCACCCGCGCCGCCTCTCCGGCCCAGGAAAACTCCCTGGGCGGGTCCGGCTCGGCATCGGCGGACAGGGCCACCACCGACGGGGCCGGAACCGGCGGCGTAAAACTGTCCGGCAAGCGCCGCAACGGCAGTGGTTTTATTTCTTCTTCCACCGCTTGTGCGTGCGGTTCCAGCCCGTCAAACAACGGCGCAGCCACCTTCCACATGCAGGCCAGCAGCGAGTTTTTGTCGGGCCGGAAATTGCCGTCCGCCCGCAGTTTTGCGTGGCCCAGCAGGTGCAGCCGTTTTTTTGCCCGGGTGGCGGCCACATACAGCAACCGGGTGTTTTCGTTGCTGCGCCGCGTCTGATTCAACCCACGGATATAGGCGTAAAACGGGGCGTCCTTTCCGCCCCTGCGGCCCACCGGGGCAATAAGCAGATCGGGCGGTGCATCCACCGACACGTTGGGGCGCTCCTGCCACACCAGCAGTTTTTTTTGTTCGTTGGGCGCGTTGCGCCCCAGCCCCGGCACGATGACCGTATCCCACGCCAACCCTTTGGCCTTGTGGATGGTCAACACCTCTACCAGCGCATCGGTCGTGGCCTCGGCCTTCAATTCCGCCACCTGCTCTGTCAACAGCGACAAAGACGGCGGCTCGCCCCCCTCTTCCAGATCGGCCAGCAGGGAAAAAAAGCGCTCCGCGTGGGCCAACCCCTCAGGTTCGATGACGGCAGGGCCGTTCAGGGCCGTCCAGGCCACCTCCACCCGCCGGTTCAGGGTGCGCGCACCGCGCCGGTCAATGGCATCAGACAGCACCTGCCACAGCCGTTTTGCCCGCGCCCGACCCGTGTCCGACAACCGGGCCATGCGGTCTTTATCTTTCAGCAAGTCCCGTATCGTTTTTTTGTTTTCCCCTTCGGCCAGCGCCGCAAGGTCGGCCACGGACAGGGCACACCACGGGGCGCGCAGTACCGCCAGCCACGCCACCCGGTCCGCCGGGTCCACCAGCGCGCGGGTGAGAGACAATAAGTCCATGATGACCGGCTGATCGGCCAGCGGATCGATCTCTACCGCCCGGGCGGCAACGCCCGCCGTAGCGAGGGCCGGAATAATCTGCGCCAGATGGGAACGTGCCCGCACCAGCACGGCGATGGAGCCGTCCGGATCGGCCTTTCTTGCCGCCGCCACATGGGCCACGATCTGCGCAGCCTCCCCCCCGTCGTCCCGACCGGGAAGCGGGTTAAGAGGCTGTATCGGCCCGGTGTCCGCCTCTCCCCGACCCGGCGCACACGGGCTGTACGACACCTGCCCGCTGCCGATCTCGTCGGTGGCCGGAAAGGTGCGCGCAAACGTGTCGTTAAACCAGCCGATCAGCTCCGGGGTGGAACGAAAATTGGCGGACAGCACCAGCGGCGCAAGCGGCAGATGGCTCAGCCCGCCTTGCCACGCCTTGATGAACAGCCCCACCTCGGCGTTTCTGAAGCTGTAGATGGACTGCATGGGATCGCCTACCAAAAACAGGGTGCGGCCATCCCCCGCTTCCCACCCGGCGGTCAGGCGGCACAGCAGGTCGTGCTGACGGTAGTCGGTATCCTGAAATTCATCCACCAGAATGTGCTGAATACGGTAGTCCAGCGTCAGGGCCAGATCGGTGGGGTGGCCCTCTGCCCCTAGTGCATCCAGCGCCGCCTGGGCCACCCGTGGATAGTCCATCCGGCCGGACGCAATAAACGTCTGCTCCAGTTTGTCTACCGACGCCCACAGGGCCACGGCCAGATCCGCCAGGGTTTCGCGCAGGTCTTCGCTCATTTGCGGGTCGGGCAGACTGCGGGTGGCGTGCAGCATATCCACCCAGTCCGGGTAATCGGCCAGCACGGCAAACAGCTCGACCATGGCGGCTTTCATTGCTTTTGCCGGTTCGTCATCGGCAGAGAAACCATGAGTCGGATCGACCTTCTTGCGCACTGTACCCGTGTTGGTTAAGAACAGATCCGCCAACCCCCGCCACAGGGGCAGATCGGCGGGATCGGCAGTCGGCCATGTTGAAATCCCCGACAGGGCGGCGATGGCATGGCCTGCCACCACATGATCCGCCGCCCGGCGGGCGCACGCCCACAGGCCGGGAAGTGGTGGGGCGGAATCGGCCAACGGCTCCAGGGCAAAGCGAATGGCGCGGGTGAATGCCTGTTCCACCTGTGCCAGAAACGCCTCACCGTCCGGGTGTCCGGAAAAATGACGCAACCACTGGGCGCGGCTGCCCAGCATTTCCGCGATCTGGGTGGCCGCGGCGCCCATGTCGTTATCCAGCCAGTCCAGCAGGCGGCGGGCGGACGCCCCGTGGTTGGGATCGGCCAGACTATCGAACACGGCCTTGCCCGCTTCCCGGTACAGCACACCCGCCTGTTCGGTGACGGATGGTTCCCCCCCCAGGCCGGACAAAAACGGCATGCGCCGGGCCAGAAACATACAGAAGGCATCAAACGTCAGCACCTGCAAACGGCCCGGATTTTCGGTCAGATTCCAGCCCTTTTCGTTGGACCGGGCCACGGCGTTGCCCGCCAGTTCCCAAATCTCCCGCTCGGCGGGATCGGTTGGCGCAGGGTCCGCCACTGCGGCCAGCGCTTCGGCAATGCGGGTGGTCATCTCCCCCGCCGCCTTGCGGGTGAAGGTAATCGCCAGAATTTCTTCCGGCCGTTCCACCTGCGCCAGCAGCACCAGGAAACGGCGAATAAGAAGGCCGGTTTTTCCCGACCCCGCCGGAGCCTGCACGATGTACGACCCCGCCGGGTTCAGCGCCTCTGCGCGGGCTTTTGCGTCGGGCAGCTTACTCATCAAGGGCATACCCGTCGTTTTCCGCCACCCGGCACAGGATTTTCAGGTTGCAGTAGCGGCACGCCTCAGGGTTTTCCGGGGCCACATCGGCCCGGCCCGCGGCAAACTCCGTGGCCAGATGGGTGATGGCGGTCTTCCAGCCGTCCAGCCGTTCCTGCCACGCCTCGGCTTCCTCTCCCTTCGATTTTTCCGCAAGCGCCCCCGGAATCCGGCTGACCCCGTCGTATTTGAGCGGTTTGCCTTCCTCGCGCTTGAGCTTTCCAAAAGCAAGACCTGCCACGTCAGCGTTTTTTCTGGTCACGGCATACAGGGGCAGTTGCGGCGCTTCCGGGCGCTCCCCGTCCCAGCCGGATTTGGAGGCCCTGCCGGTCTTGTAGTCGATGAGCAGTTCACCGCCGCCTTCCAGTTTGTCGATACGATCCAGGGTCAGGCGCACGGTTACCCCGCCAATGGACGGGACATCTTTCTGTTCGGTGGCAACTACGGTAAACGGCACCGGCCGTGCCCGGTCCACATCGAGCCAGTCGAGGGTCAACCGGGTGAGCCGTTCCCGTTCGTTTTCCACAAACGGGCCGGAGCGGCCCTTGCGGGCATCGTCCTTGTTTTCGAGCACCTGCTCCACCGATTTTTTGACCAGTTCGGCAAGCTGCTTTGGCGAACAGGCCACAAGCGTCGCCTGATCGCCCAGTTCGTTCCACACCCGCTCCAGCACCTGATGCGGCAGGGTACCGCGCTCCCGGTTATCGAACCCCAGCCACGGCTCTTCCGGCGCTCTGGCCGCCAGCCGGTGGGTGGCAAAACCCTTGAACGGGCAGGCGGCCTGATCGGCAAACAGGCTGGCCCCGCCGTGGCTTGTTACACCACCAGGTACAGCAGGGGCGGGGCCGTCGATGATCGGTTCGGTGCCCCCCGCCTGCTGGATGGCGGTCACAAAACGTACGTCTTCGGCCAGCATCAAATCCGCCGCCTCCACGGTTTTGACGTCTGCAATCAGGGGACTTGCGCGCACCTCCCGCCCTTCCACCTGTTTGGGGTGGCTGACCACCACTTCGGGCGCGGCGGCCAGCAGCCGTTCCGTAATGCCCCGGGCAAACGCCAGTTCCCCCTCCGGGGTGCCGTGGGGCAGTTTTTTTTCCAGCTGCACCGCGTACGGCACAAACGGATTCGGCCCGGTTGCCTGCGGCCAGGCGTTGTCGGACAGGCCCATCACCCACAGGTGGTCAAAGCTCAGCCCCGCCGCCTCCAGGGTGCCCAGCACCTTTACCTGCGACTGCCCCGACGGCTGAAACACCGCCTCTGCCGCCATGCGCGTGAGCAGCCGGGCGGCCTCGGCACGGGACAACGGCGTGCCCACCGCATCCAGGGTGGCAAATTCGGACAGCAGCTTTTTCCAGTGGCGAATGCCCTGGCGGCTGCGTTCGTCGTTTGCCCCCTCTCCGGGCCAGCCCAGTTGCCAGAGCAGGCCGTCAAACGCCGCCGCCCACTCCCCCGCCGGAAGCGGTTTTCGCTGACGGCCCACAATGCGTACCCAGTCCGTCACCCGTTTTTGCAATTCGTCCACGGGAAAGCCGGTGTCACCCAGACGGGCGTTCAGGTCGGCAAGAGACAGCCGCACAAATCCGCCGTTTACCATGCGCTCCATGGCCTGGGCGCGGGCTGAATACTCATCCTCTGCCCCGGCCAGAAACGGCGAACGCACGATACGCCCCAGCCGGGTCATCTCCACCGCCGACTCCCCCACCCCCAGAATCAAGAGGGCGTGGGCGATCACCGGCAAGTCGGACAGGGGCCGCCCCAGCGAAAAGTTGACCGGCGGCTGGGCGTCCCAGTCGGCCACGGCGGCGGGGGCAAGCTGGTCCCTGAGGGCACGGATCAAATGAAAGCGGGCCGAGCCCAGATCGGGCACGACAATGCCGATATCCGCCTGCGGGTGATCTGTCAGCCGCGCCCGTACCCAGCGGGCGGCAAGTGTCGTCTCGGTCTTCACATCGTCTGCCGCAAGGCGCTGAACAACCGCTTTTTCATGCACGATCCGGGGCCACTCACTGACCCGGATGCCCGCAGCCTCAAGCGCGGCAAACAGCTCTTTTTCCTGTTCCGAAAGGTCGTCAAACCCGGCATGAATCAGCTCGGAGGGCGGCGCAAAATCACCGGTTTTAATGGCCTTGATGACCCAGTCCGTGGCGTCGTACCGGTCCGCCCATTTTCGTTGTGTGCAAAGCTTGCGATAGCGTTTTGCCCACCGGGAAAATCCGGCACATTCCGCCGACCCTCCCCCCCAGTTGTCCGGGTCCAGCCGCCAGCCGCGCACCAGCCCCCACGCGCTCCACGCCCGCTCGGCCACTTGACGCGGGTTCATCAGGGAGGCGGTCTGCGCATCCTCCGCCACGATTTGCTCCCAGACCGCCAGCGCCTGGGCATTCGACAGCAACACCTGTTCCAGCCACCTCCGGCGCCACTCCCTTTCCACCCAGACGGAAAGAGGCAGCACATCGGGCGTGCGCCAGACCGCGTGGCCTTTCTGTTGTTCCTGTTTTCCGTACAGGGTGCGCAGATGCACTGCCAGACGACGATTGGCAGTAAGGTACAAGGTGCCCTCACCGACAACCTCAAACAGGCCCATCTGCGCCGCACCCGCCACAGCGCCTTACGCCTCCTTTTTTTTGCTGCTGAATATCGGCAGAGACACGGTAAATACGGTTTTTTCCGGCTCGCTTTTTACCCGAATGGTCCCCCCGTGGCGTTTGATAATACCGTGGCTGATGGACAGCCCCAGCCCCACCCCCTTGACCTCGCTTTTGGTGGAAAAGAACGGCTCAAAAATACGCCCCATGGTCTCTTCGTCGATGCCTTTTCCGGTATCGGTCACAATGATCCGCACCCGCCCTTGTCCGGTGCTGGCCGAAATGGTTACCTTGCCGCCTTTCGGCATGGCCTCCACGGCGTTGGTCATGAGGTTGACGAACACCATCTGCAGCTGATCACGGGTGCCGGACACCCGGGGCAGCCGTTTGGGCAGATCGCGCACCAGCTCCACTTTGGCCTGCTCCAGATATTTGTGGTTGATCAGAAACACATCGTCTAAAAGCGCCAGCAAATCGATGGACGACATGGTCTGGTCCGACGGGCTGTGGTAGTCGCGCATGCCCTGTACCAGCCGGGCAATGCGCTGGCTTTCGCGGATGGCAAGCTGCACCAGATGGCTGTCTTTATCGTCACCGGGCAGGCGCTTGGCAACGCGCTCCAGGCACCCCTGAATGCCAAATAGCGGGTTGTTGATTTCGTGCGCGACGGAGGCGGCCAGCTTGCCGGTGGCGGTCAGTTTTTCGCTCTGCACCAGTTGCAACTGGGTGTTTCGCAGATTTTCCACCATGCTGTTAAAGCTGTCGGCAAGGCGGGCAAACTCGTCGTCGGTATCCATCTGAATGGTCGGGCAGTCGCCCCGCTCCCCCAACTCTTCCGCCGCGTCCACCAGGGTGTCCAGCCGTCCGGTAATGCGCCGGGCCAGGCTGTAGGCCATGAGCCCGGCCACCCCCAGAATCACCATGAACAGCATAATCAACCCGATGGTGGTCGTCCGCTCCCGCTGGCGCATGAGGGCCTCGTCCCGGGTGACACTGTCGTACTCGTACGCCACGTACTCCGACACCACATCGTGCAGGTCCAGGGCCGTGGCGTTGAGCTGGTTGCGTTCGTCGAGCACCTGCACGTCACCCATGGCAATGCGCTCGAAATAGATCAGATAGGTCTTCAGATAGGTCAGGATACGTTCCCGCTCACGGGGCAGGAACAGCCGACCGTTAAAGGATGCCTCAATCTGGTCCACCCGCTCGCGCACCGAAGAGATGAAGACCAGATCGTCCCGCAGAAAGTAGTCTTTCTCCCAGCGGCGGATAAACAGCAGGTGGTGTTTCAGGTCGGAAACCGCGATATGCTTTGCGGCACTGGCGCTCTCTTTTTCCAACCGGTCCAGGTACCGTTCCAGCCCTTCCACCATGCGCCGCATTTCCCACACCAGTCCGGAAGAGGCATCGCCCTTGCGCTCGGCCAGCTTCACCACGCGATGGATGCGCAGTTCAAACAGGGAAAGCAGGGTATCAATCCGGGTTTTCAGCGCCTCCCGCTCGGGATCAGGCGCAACCTTCAGGTTCAGCTCGGCAATGGACTGGAGCGCCCCCCGGATTTTTTCTACGGCGGAATGCGCTTTCGCCGCGTGCTTTTCGCTGACCTCCAGACCATCGATCGGATAGCGCAGCAGGAACGATTTTTCGGCGCTTTGGGCGGCAAGCGTTCCTTTTTCCACCTCGTCCAGCAACCGCAGCACTGTGGACCGCCGGTCCAGGCTTTCGTAAGCGGAAGAGTGGATTTTGTCCCGCACCCAGATGCCCACCAGGCCCACGACAAACACAATGCCGATGGACGCAAACAGCGTCACTTTGAGGTAGCGGGAAATGGTCACGGCTATCTTGGCTCCAGCCAGTGGGTAAGCCCGTCCGGTGGCGGCGGGACAGTGCTCCTGCCACCGGGAGGTACACGTCCCCTCCCGGACGCCTTACGCGCCATCCGTTGTGGTTGGGGGAACCTGAATATCCTCGAAATACGGTACGCCTACAGGGTAGGCAATCGGGGCTGTGAAATCAACTGAATCAGGCAGATACGGGCACCGGGACCGCCCGGTTACACCCGGATGGGTTCCAGCGTTTCGTGCAAAACGCCCACCGTCGGCATGAGCGTCCCGTGCTCCTGGGGGCCGTCTTGCGGGGTCCACACCCGCACGTTGGCGGCCCCCCCTTCCCCCACGTCGGAGTAGCGCGCGGTGATTGCGGCGGCTTGCAGCAGGTCGTCCTGATCGCCGCCGGTCAGCACAGACATGGGGCCTTTCACGTCTTCGGCCACCATGAGCCTGCCGCCGGAGACCTTGCCCCGCTCCACGGTGTCTTTGATCATGGCGTTTTCCCCGGCGTTTCTGCCCACCACCAGCTTCATGCCGCCGGGCAGGCGGAAATGGCGGCCGACGGTCAAAAGCAGGATGGTGTCGTGATTCAGGTTGCCTTCCGGCTCGTACTCAAAAAAGTCACGGAACTTGCGGGCAAAATTTTCGTCGGTCAGAAAGCAGCAGCCCCCGGCCGGCTGTAGAAAGTCATCCACCCCCAACTCTTCTGCCAGTGCCAGTTGCGGCTTGCGGGTGCGGCCGGTAAAGCCTTTCATCTTGTCCCGGTCGATCAGATTGTCCCGTTCGGGGGCTGTTTTCGGCAGGTTACGGGCCGACAGGGGACGCACCAGATGGCCGTCCAGGTCGGCCTCTCCCTCGATCACGTCCATGGCCTTGCGGTTCTGGCTCATGGGCCGCTGGCCCAGCACCTCGCCGGTGATGACAAAATCGGCCCCCCGCTCGCGCATGATCTCTCCGGCTTTGCGGATCATCATGGAACGGCAGTCGATGCACGGGTTTACGTTGGCGCCGTAGCCGTGCTTGGGGGCGGTCACAATTTTCAGGTATTCTTCGGAGATATCGACAATTTCCACGTCGATTTCCAGTTCCGCACCGGCCCGCAGGCCGTCGTTGGGACGGTCTTTACCTTTGGGATTGCCGCTCCGGCGCTGCTGCTCGGTAATGCAGAACCCGGTATAGAAATGCACACCGGACACCTGGACCCCCTGCTCCTGCATCAGGCGCACGGCCAGGGTGCTGTCCAGCCCGCCGGATACCAGCGCGATGGCCTGGGGCGGCTTCTTTTCCGTGGTTTCAGACATGCGCTCAATTGTATGTGGGGCCGGGAGGCTGCGCAAACGCGGCGGCGGAGATGCCGTCATATCCGAGGCGCGTGAAGTTTTTGTAAATCAGGGGCTACGCCGGGCAGCTTTTCAGGCCACTTAGGTTTGCTCTGCCGGTTGGCAGATCGAGGCATGCGGAACATGACCGTGCCCCAGCGTGGCCTCTGATTTACAAAAAAACGAAGGAGATGATGGTATATCCGCCGCCGCCCGGTGACTAGTCGGCATCTCCCTGATAAGGTTGACCTTATGCCGCTCCTCCCCGCCATTTCCGTCCGTTGGGACATCTCTCCACAGGCGGCCGTGGCGATCCAGCGGGAACTTGCCGGCCAGGTGCGCATCGCCCCGCTTGCACGCCCCGTCCGGTATGTGGCCGGGGCGGACACCTCCTACAACCGGGGCAGCAACCGGGTGGCGGGCGCCGTGGTGGTGTGGGACATGGAGCAACAAGAGGTGGTGGAACAACGCACCGCCGTGGTGGAGACCCCGTTCCCGTATGTGCCGGGACTGCTCGCCTGGCGGGAGGCCCCGGCGCTGATGCCCGCCTTTGCCGCGCTAACGACCACGCCCGACGTGCTGGTGTTCAACGGTCACGGTATTGCCCACCCCCGGCGATTGGGGCTGGCCACCCATCTGGGACTGGTGTTCGGGCTGCCCGCCATGGGGGTTGCGGCAAAAAAACTGTGCGGCACCCACGACACCGTAGGCGATTACGCGGGGGACGCCGTTCCCCTGCATCTGGACGGCAACCTGGCAGGACAGGTGATCCGCACCAAATCCGGGTGCAACCCCATCTATGTCAGCCCCGGACACCTCATGACAGTGGATGACGCCTGCCAGATCGTCATGGCCACCACGCTGGGATACAAACTGCCGGCGATGATTCGTAAGGCGCATATTGTCTGCAATGACGTAAGATATTCTTTTACCCTCGAAGCGGCGGTGGAGATGATGGCATCTCCACCGCCGAGTTATACGGAGCAGGCCCCATGAACAGTCCACGACACACATTATTTTTACCGGTCGCATGGGTGATGGTGGCTGCCATCGTCCTGTTCGGGGCCGTGTCTCCCGCAGACGCCAGAAGCAAGGAGCCCCGGGGCATCGAACTGCTGGAGTCGATCCAGTCGGTATTCGTGGAAGTGGCCGAAACGGTCCGCCCCGGCGTGGTGAGCATCCGCCCGGTGGCCAGCCACATGTCAGGGCAGAGGCCGGACATGGAGGAACGGCCGCCCCACGGTCCTGCGCCCGATTCCCCCCACGGTTCCCCGCATCTGCCGTTCATGCCGGATGACGACGAACCGGGCGAAGGGTCCGGTATTGTGCTGGATCAGAACGGCCACATCGTCACCAACGCCCATGTGCTGGGCAATGCCACCCAAATGGAAGTGCGGCTGCATGACGGCCGCCACTACACGGCCGATCTGGTCGGCAGGGACACCGAAACCGATCTTGCCGTGCTGCGGCTAGCCCGTCCGGACGGCGATAAGCCGCTGCCCGTAGTTAAACTGGGCGATTCCGATGCGGTGCGGCCGGGCCAGTGGAGTATCGCCATCGGCAACCCGTTCGGGCTGGAGCATACCGTTACCGTGGGCATTGTGAGCGGCGTGGGGCGCGAGGGGGTCAACCTGACCCGCTACGAAAACTTTATCCAGACGGATGCCTCGATCAATCCGGGCAATTCGGGCGGCCCGCTGTTCAACATTCACGGCGAGGTGATTGGCCTGAACACGGCCATCATGACGTTTGCCCAGGGCATCGGGTTTGCCATCCCGGTCAACATGATGCGGGAGATCACCACCCACCTGATTGCCAGCGGCCATGTGGAGCGCGGCTGGCTGGGGGTGGGCATTCAGGAGGTGGGCCCGGAACTGGCCGAGACGTTCGGTGTGCAGGAAGGCAAGGGGGTGCTGGTGAACGAGGTGTTCCCCGGACAGCCTGCCCAGGTGAACGGCATCATCCCCGGCGATATTATTCTCACCCTGAACGGTCGGGAGATTGGGACCCCCAAAACCCTGGCCCGGCTGATCGCCAGCATTACGCCCGATGAAATCGCGCGGCTGACCGTACTGCGCGACGGCAAGCCCGTGTCGATAGACGTGACACTGGGACGGCGCGACCCGGTGACCCAGGTGGCCATTTTGCCAGAGCCTGCCCCCCCCGCACCGCAGCCGAGCGGCGTTCTGGGGCTGGACCTGCAACCGCTCACGCTGGAGCTGGCCGAGCAACTGGGCATCGGCGGCGAAGGTCTGGTGGTAACCCAGATGAATCCGGATGGCCCCGCTGCCTTAAAAGGGGTGCGTGAAGGGGATGTGATTCGCGAGATCAACCGCACGCCGGTGGCGCAGGTGGAGGAATTTAACGAGGTGCTGGCAAGCCGCGCCCCGGAAGATAAAATCCTGCTGCGGATCAGCCGCGAATCCGGCGGCTGGTATGTCGTCATCGAACCTTAAAGACTCATCGTGTTGCGTCCCAAATGACGCCATGCTTCGTTGCTCGTCGCTCATTTGCAGCCCAAAATGGGGCCATGCTTCGTTGCTTCGTCACTCATTTGGTACAACCAAACTTCGCTCCTCGCGCCTTGCCTGACCCCATTTTTGGCCGCAAATTAGTACAACCAAACTTCGCATCCTCGCGCCTTGCCTGACGACATTTTGAACTGCAACGGCCTTGGCCGGTTGGATTAAAGTCGTCCCCCGGAAATCCACAGTGGTGTTGCGTCCCAAATGACGCCATGCTTCGTTGCTCGTCGCTCATTTGCAGCCCAAAATGGGGCCATGCTTCGTTGCTTCGTCACTCATTTGGTACAACCAAACTTCGCTCCTCGCGCCTTGCCTGACCCCATTTTTGGCCGCAAATTAGTACAACCAAACTTCGCATCCTCACGCCTCGCCTGACGCCATTTTGAACTGCGACGGCCCTGATTGATCGGGTCAGGAAATGTTGGGCTTCATTTCATTCAGCATCAACCTACACTGCTGGATTCCCGCGTACGCGGGAATGACAATCGGGAGAGGCGGTGGAGATTGCGGCAGGTGCGAGGCGCGTGAAGTTTTTGTAAATCAGAGGCCACGATGGGCAGCTTTGCAGG
>CBDUXI010000013.1:0-46443 GCA_965371175.1 uncultured bacterium | reverse complement strand
TTATCGTCATTCCCGCGAAAGCGGGAATCCAGTCGGCGGCCCTTGCGATCCCGCGTCAGGTTTTGAAAACCGGTCGGCCACCCCTCATGCCTACGCAACCCGATGCAGAACCGGTAACCCAACATGACGAAACCCCTGGATTCCCGCTTTCGCGGGAATGACGAAGGAGTGCCAGGTGATTAGCATCACTATACGAGTGGAGGCGGTGTGAGTGTTCTTAGCACCATTTCAGTAATGTGCCACCCCAAAAAAAGTACTACACCAACAATCAACAACCAAAACTGCCATTGGCCATAGCATCGAGCCTTATTTATGTTCGATTCCAGGGCAGACCGGACGCCCGACTTTGCAAGTTCCAATTCTTGCGGATGATCCGGCTGTTCTGGATGAACCCCTCTTTCAAGCTGAAGCAAACTATAATTTGCATGCACCGAAGCCTGTACCCACCGCAAATTCTGGCACCCAAAAAAGAAACTAATACCCCATACTAGCACTGCAAAACCAAGAGGGATCATCGACAAAGATAGCGTTGAATTGTCTGTTTTTTGGACAGAAAATGCAACAGCCGACGCTGTTACAGCAAGTAAAAAATAAGTGTACTTGTCTTGACTGGTTCTGTGTTGCTTATGAATTTCAATTAAATCATTGTCAGGCATGTAAATTTAACATCTCCCCCCCCCTCACACTCCCGCCTTGCGCCGCATCTCCCGTCCTTTAATCTCCGCCGCGATCACCTCGCGGAAAGAGGCGAACGGCATGGTCTCCTGCTCCCGTTCGCTGTACCTGCGCACGGTAACCGTGCCGCCGGTCTCTTCCTGCTCCCCCACCACCAGCAGGATGGGGATTTTGGCCGTGGCCCCCTCGCGGATCATCTTGCCCAGCTTTTCGCCGCTGGTTTCCACCTCCACCCGCACAAAGTCCGCATGCAGGTCGGCGCGCAGCTTTTCGGCGTAATCGTCGAATTTTTCACTGATGGGCAGAATACGCACCTGCACGGGAGCCAGCCAGGTGGGGAACGCCCCGCCGAAGTGCTCGATCAGGTAGGCGATAAAGCGCTCGTGGGTGCCAAGCGGAGCGCGGTGGATCACGTACGGGTGGTGCTCCGCCCCGTCCGATCCGGTGTAGACCAGGTTCATGCGGTCTGCCCCCGGCACGGCAAAGTCGAGCTGGTTGGTGGAAAACGTCTCCTCCCTGCCCGTGACGGTTTTTAGCTGAATATCGATCTTGGGGCCGTAGAAGGCCGCTTCGCCCTTTACCTCCACGAACGGCAGGCCGGATTTTTCCATGGCTGCCCGCAGCAGGGATTCGGTGCGTTCCCATTCGGCGGGGGCGTCCACGAATTTTTCTTTGCCCTTCGGGTCTTCCGGGTCCCACAGGGACAGGCGCATGTAAAACTCGGTGATGCCCAGCAGTTCAAAGTACTGTTCGTGCATGCGCATCACGGCCAGAAACTCGGCCTCAATCTGCTCTTCGGTGCAGTAGATGTGCGCATCGTTCATGCACATGCCGCGCACGCGCAGCAAGCCGGAGAGGGCGCCGTGATCTTCAAACCGGTACACCTGACCATACTCCGCCAGCCGTAGCGGCAGGTCGCGATAACTGCGCTTTCTGGCCGCAAAAATGCGGTGGTGGTGCGGGCAGTTCATCGGCTTCAGGTAGTAGGTCTCCTTGATCTTCCCCGACTCCCCCTCCTCCTCCAGCACCATGGGGGGGAACATGTCGCCCCGGTAATACGGCAGGTGGCCGGACTGGTAATAGAGCTTGTCCAGGGTCACGTGGGGCGTGGCCACGCGCTCGTAGCGCGCCTGAAACTCCATCTCTTTGGCCAGCTTTTCCAGTTCATCTCGGATCACGGTGCCGTGGGGCAGCCACAGGGGCAGGCCCTTGCCAATGTGCTCCTGATCGATGGTATACAGGTCCAGTTGCGGCCCCAGCTTCTTGTGGTCCCTCTTTAAACCTTCTTCGTGACGGCGTACGGCCTCGTCCAGTTCTTCGCGGGTCTCGTACGCCCAGCAGTAGATGCGGGTCATCATCTGGTTCTTCTCGTCCCCGCGCCAGTAGGCCCCGGCGGTGGAGCGGATCTTGAACGCGCCCTTGGGCAGCTTGCCGGTATGCGCCACGTGGGGGCCTTCGCACATGTCGACAAACGGGCCGTTGGTGTAAAAGCTGATCTCGTTCAAGCCGTGCTTATTGGCCAGATCGCCGCAGTATTCGGCCTTGTACGGCTCGCCCATGCCGTCCAGTTTCTTAAGCGCATCGGCTACCGGCATGTCTTCGCGCTCGAACTTCTGGTTCTTTTTGATGATCTGCTTCATGCGCTTTTCGATGTCGGAAAAATCGTCCGGCGTAATCGGTTCGGGCAGCACAAAGTCGTAATAAAAGCCGTTATCGATGGGCGGCCCAAAGCCACGGGTGGCACCGGGGCGCAACTCCAGCACCGCCTGAGCCAGCACGTGGGCCAGGGAATGACGCAGGGCGTATACGGGATCGGTGTTTTTGGCGTTGCCCAGTTCTTCGGTTATCTCAGTGGTGCTCATGTCGTCCTGTTATCTGAAAAATCACACGGCGCGCGCGTAGTTGTAGTCGCACATGATACCGATTTTCAAAATCAGAGGCCACGATGGGGAACGGTCATGCGCCACTCCTGTGCCCGGCGAGAGCGGAGGCGGTGGAGATACCATCATATCCAAGGCGCGTGAAGCGGAACGCCCGGAGTCGTAGCCTGCTACGGCGAGGACGGTTCCGTGAGCAGCAACGAAGGAGATGGCGGTATATCCGCCGCCGCTTGCGCAGTGGCCGGGCGGCCTTTACCATTACGCTCACCACGCAGGTTCCGATGGGTCTGAACGGCCGCGCACCGGGACATCTTGACGTCCCTACCGATATTTGGTGAGCCGGGTAATGGCGGATTTCCGCTGGCGAGCGCGGGTGCGTCCACACCCGATATGTGTGCCCGGCAAGGCGTGGAGCCCTTATTTTATTAGTTTCAGGAGCCACAGGAGCCTCCCTTGTTCGATATCTATCACGCTCACATCGCCCGCTTTCGCAGCGATTTTCTCTCCGGCCTGACCGTCTCTCTGGCGCTGGTGCCCGAGGCCGTCGCGTTTGCCTTTGTGGCCGGAGTGCATCCGCTTTCGGGCCTGTACGCCGCTTTTATGGTGGGGCTGATTACCGCCGCCATCGGCGGGCGTCCGGGAATGATCTCCGGCGCCACCGGGGCGCTGGCGGTGGTGATGGTGTCGCTGGTGGCGGATCACGGCGCCCAGTACCTGTTTGCCGCCGTGGTGCTGATGGGGATCATCCAGATTTCCGCCGGGGCCATGCATCTGGGCAAATTCATGCGGCTGGTGCCGTACCCGGTGATGCTCGGCTTTGTAAACGGTCTGGCGGCGGTGATTTTTCTGGCCCAGTTGAGCCATTTTAAACTGCCCGCAGTAGATGGCAGCGCGGCCTGGCTTCCGGCCGGAGCACTGTTCACCATGCTGGGGCTGGTGGCGCTGACCATGGCCATTATTTACGGCCTGCCCAAGCTGACCCGCGCGGTGCCGTCGTCCCTGGTGGCCATCGTCACGGTCACCGGGCTGGTGCTGCTGGTGGGGCTGGATACGCGCACCGTGGGCGACGTGGCCTCCATTGGCGGCGGGCTACCCACCTTTAGCATCCCGTCCGTGCCGTTCACTCTGGAGACCTTGTGGATCATCCTGCCGTACTCGATCATCTTTGCCGCCATCGGCCTGATCGAGTCGCTGCTGACCATCCGCGTGATCGACGAGATTACCGAAACCCGCGGGCGCGGCAACAAGGAATGCGTCGCGCAGGGCATCGCCAACACCGCCACCGGCCTGTTCGGCGGCATGGGCGGCTGCGCCATGATCGGCCAGAGCATGATCAACATCAACTCCGGCGGACTGGGACGTTTTTCCGGCATTACCGCCGCGCTGACGCTGCTGGCGTTCATCCTGTTTGCCTCGCCACTGATCGAGATGGTCCCCATCGCAGCGCTGGTGGGGGTGATGTTTATCGTGGTGGTGAGTACCTTCGAGTGGGCCTCGCTACGCTTGATCGGCAAGGTGCCCAAGGGCGATATCTTTGTGGGCGTGCTGGTCACCGTGGTGACGGTGGCCACCGACCTAGCTGTGGCCGTGGCGTTGGGGGTGATCGTATCGGCATTGATCTTCGCCTGGGAACACGCCAAGCAGATCAGCGCCACCATCAACCACGACGACGACGGCACCAAGGTGTATGAGCTGCATGGACCGCTGTTTTTTGCCTCGGTCTACGGCTTTCAAAACCTGTTCGATCCCAAGGGCGACCCGGACGACGTGATTGTGGAGTTCCGCTACTCCCGCGTGGCGGATCATTCGGCCATCGAGGCCATCGACGCCCTGGCGGACCGCTACAAGCGGGCGGGAAAAACCATACACCTGCGCCACCTGAGCCCGGAATGCAGAAAGCTGCTCAGAAAAGCGGGCGACCTGGTGGAAGTGAATATCCACGAAGACCCGAAGTACTTTGTGGCGAGCGACCAGTTGGCCTAGTTAATGGTTGCTCCATAGGCCACGTGGTTTTGCACTGCCTCAGACGGCCTGCCCTGCGGCATGCCCGCTGGCCCACGCCCACTGAAAATTAAACCCGCCCAGCTTGCCGGTCACGTCCACCACTTCGCCGATGAAGTACAGCCCCGACACGTCGTTGGCCTCCATGGTTTTCGACGACAGGGCATTCGTGTCCACCCCGCCCACGGTCACCTCTGCCGTGCGATACCCCTCGGTTCCGGACGGGGTGATGCGCCATGCGCCCAGCGCCTCTGCCGTCTGGCGAATGGCCGCGTCGGACAGGCGCGCCAGTTGCTCGTCCCTGACCAGATGGGTGCAGACGGCCCGGGCCAGATTTTTGGGTAACAACCCGCCCAGCACCGTGCGTAGAACCGCCTTGGGCCGCGCTTTGCGCTCGCTTTGCAAAAACGCGTACAGGTCGGTGCCGGGCAGCAGGTTGATCTCCAGCGTCTGCCCCGCTTCCCAGTAGCTGGAAGCATTCAGCGCCACCGGGCCGGAAAGCCCCCGGTGGGTGAACAAGAGCGGCCCGGTAAATACGGCATCGCCGCAGGTGAGGGCCACCTCCACGCTCACGCCGGAAAGCGCACCCCATACCTGCTTGTCCTGTTCGGACAGGGTAAACGGCACCAGCCCCGCATGGGGCGGAACGACGGCAATACCAAACTGCTCGGCAATGCGGTAGCCAAACGGCGTGGCCCCCAGTTTGGGAATCGACAGGCCGCCCGTGGCAATCACCAGTTTGGGAGCCGACAGATCGCCCATCTCGCTCACCACGGTAAAGCCGTCATCCGTGCGCTTCACCTCCCCCACCCGTACGCCGGTACTGATGGACACGAGGGCAGTGCTTTTACACTCGGCCATCAGCATGTCCTTGACCGCCTCGGCCCCTTGATCGCAAAACAGCTGCCCCTCGCCCTTGTCGTTCCAGCTCAGGCCGTGGGCACGCATGAGCTCCAGAAAATCGTGGGGCGTAAAGCGCGACAGGGCCGAGCGCACAAAATGCGGATTGGTGGAAAGAAAGTGCTCCGCCCGCGTGTTCAGGTTGGTGAAGTTGCAGCGCCCGCCGCCAGAGATGAGAATCTTGCGGCCCGTCTGCCGCTGGTGCTCCACCACCAGTACCTGCCTGCCGGCAAGCGCCGCCACGCGGGCACACATGAGCCCGGCAGCACCCGCGCCTATTACAATCACATCGGGGGAAGACATCAAAATCGGGGGTTCCTGAGGCAATTAAACTTGCGCGCATAGTACACCCCGGCGCGCCCGTGGCGAAAGGTTCCGGGCGGCATATGCGCCGCCCGCCCGGTCAGGGGTTGGTGACGATTACATTCAGTTTTTCCAGGGCATCCTGAATGGGGATAAAGAAGTTGATGCCGGTAGAGAGATTTCGGGCTCCGGGAACGCCCGACACACAAATGGCCACAACGTTGCCGTTCTCATCCACCAGCGGCCCGCCGCTGTTTCCTCCCTGAACATTTACATCGCTTTGCAGGATGGGCAAATCAAAATGCGTCCGATGGGAACTGACGATTCCCTGACTCATCGTGCCGTGCAACTCCTCTTCGAACGGGGCGCCGATGGCAAACACTTCCTGCCCCACTTGCGGCGTGTCGGCCCGCAACGGCAACACCGGGTATTTTCCGGGTTCCGCCCGGACCAGGGCCACATCCCGCTTTTTGTGACGGCGTATCACCTCTCCGACCAGTTCCGTGCCGGTGATCAGCCGGATGGTTACAAAACGGCTGCCGGCAACCACATGGGCGTTGGTCATAATCAGCCCGCCGGGGTCAATAAAAAAGCCGCTGCCGTGGCCGTTTTCGGTAGAAATCGTCACCACGGCCCGGCGCACCTGGTTTGAATTTTCCTTTAACGGCTTGGTAAACACCCGTGCGGCAGCGATCTCCACCGAATCGTCAAACGTATCTTCCGTCACCTGGGTAACACCCAGCACCAGGTCTTGAAAGCCCTTGTCCTGCAGCAATTTTTTTGCCGCATCGGCCAGTGCATCGACAATCATGCTGGTTGGCTCCCCACCAACGGCGCGCCCCTTGAAAGACCCTGCCGTAACGACCTCCAGCACCACTTTTCGCTCACTGCGTGAGTACACTTGCCATTCGACGGTAAGGGAGGATTCCCCCTTTATCTTATACAGGTTTCCGGAATCGGCCTTGGGGTAACACACGTCAGCTTTCAAATGCTTGATGATGCCGCCTACCAGATAAACCACATCTTCGGTGACATCTTTTTCAAACAATGAATCAGATCCGCGAACCCCTGGAAAACCCGCACTCTGAAGCACTTCCCGAAATGCGTTGGAGAGCACCTCGTCGGAAATGTTCATCTTCCCCCCCTGCCACTTCAGAGGCTCACGTTTCCGGCAGATCAACCCGGTCCGAAGCGATCCCAGACGCGTGCCCCGGGGGAGATTGATCTCAACCCGTGTCAACTCCACCGGTGCCGCGTTGGAGAAGTCAGGGGGTGGACCTGCCTGCACTGCGGTTTCTTTGGCGGAGTCCCACAGTCTTCCCCCGCTGAGGTTGTTCACCATGGTTTTGCACGAAGACGCAAGCAGCCCCACGATCAGGGCAAATACAACAATCTGAACTGGTTTCATCTTTTATCCCCATCTGACGCAAGGCGACAGTGTCACTCGGTGCATTTCTCAATTGCGCTGATTCTGGCCCGCAGTATAACAAGGCGCGACGGCCCCCTCAAACCGGACGGCGGTAGAGATGGCGGCATATCCGCCGCTGCTGGACTGTATGGCCAAATCCGTGAACAATAGCGCGTCCACACTGGCCGGAAACACAAAGGAGTTGCCATGGATACGATGACCGCTCTGCTGGAAACCGAAAACCTGCGGCCCGTGCTGGTGGCCTGCGCGCGCATCCTGTTTATTCTTGTGGTGGCCCGCACCCTGACCGGACTGCTGCGCACGCCGCTTGCGCGCCTGCACGAACGGCTGGTGGCCGTGCGCGAAAAGCACGGGGGCGATCCCGGCGAGGCAAAAAAACGGGCCGATACGCTGGTGGGCCTGTGCAGGCAGTCCGTGCGCGTGCTGATCTGGGCCACGGCGGGGGTGATGGTGCTTAAGGAGGCCGGAGTGGCCATTGGACCGATCCTCGCCAGCGCGGGCATCGTGGGGCTGGCGGTGGGGTTTGGCGCGCAGAATCTGGTGCGGGACGTAATCTCCGGCTTTTTTATTATCGTGGAAGATCAGATTCGCGTGGGCGACGTGGCGGTCATCAACGGCACCGGCGGGCTGGTGGAAGAGATCAACCTGCGCACCATTGTGCTGCGGGATGCCACCGGAGCGGTCCACGTGTTCCCCAACGGCACGGTGAGCACCTTATCCAACCTCACCGACGAATGGTCGGCCCACGTGTTCGAGGTTGGCGTGGGCTACGGCGAAGACACCGACAAGGTGATTCAGGTGATTGAAAAGGTGGGCCGTGAGCTAAAAAAAGACAAAACCGTCGGCCCCCACATTCTGGAAGATTTAGAAGTGTTCGGGGTGGATGCCCTGGGCGATTCCGCCGTGATCATCAAGGGCCGCATCAAGACCAAACCGATCCAGCAGTGGGCCGTGGGACGCGAGTTCACCCGGCGGGTAAAAATCGCCTTCGACAAGGACGGCATCGAGATTCCGTTCCCGCAACGCACCGTGCATTTGACCGGGCCGGGGGCGGCGGATATGCCGCCATCTCCTTCGTTGCCGCTCACAGAAAAATCCTCAACGTAGCACGCTACGCCTCAAATTTTTCCGCTTCACGCGCCTCGGATATGACGGCATCTCCACCGCCCCCGATTCAACGGGTTAAACCACTTCCACCGGTTCCCGATCCAGTCGTGCCGCCACCTCGTGTACCAGGTCGGCGGCGGTACAGCCCGCCTTGTGCGGATGCCGGTACAGGGCCTTGCCGTACTTGTGGGCGCGGGACACGTAGTCCTTGATCTCATCTAAAGTCCGACCGCTTCGGGTCAGGGCGTCTTCCACCTCCCGGTGGGCCGCCTGGCGGGCCTTGAACAGTTGCATCTGCACCCGGCTGTAGATGTTGACCGCGCCATCCCCGCTGGTTTCAATCGGCAGGAAAATCGCCTCCGGGTAGTGCTCCACCACGGCGCTCTGGATGCCGTCGGACACGCCGGACGACGGCATGCAGCCGAACGGCTTGACGCTGATGGTGATGTTCACCTTGTTGCCCACCACGTTCTGGATCAGCTTGCCCACCTCCATGTGGCCTTCGCCGCCGCGCACGCTGTTGTCGTAATAGCGGTGACTGATGTCGGCCACCTCCTGCTGGTCCGGCAGGTGATAATCCTTGAGGCCCATGATCCAGGCATAAGTGTAGAACACCCCGCGCACCACCGTGTCGGCCAGCCACAGTTTGGCAATGCGGGTACGGACCCCCACCCCTTTTAAGCCTTTACGCGCCTGATCCTCACCTTTCAACTCCAGCCGCTGGCCGGTGTCCCAGCGGGCTTCCCAGATCAAAAACAGCAGCCATGCGGACACCAGTTGCACGTCTACCTCGGCCCCTTCCTCCTCCAGAAAACGCTGTAGCTGGTAGTTGCCGTCGCCCTCGGTGGTCATGGCCCAGAACTCGCCGATGATGGCGGCACGGGGCTTGACCTGGGTGCGGTCCACGCGGATTTTCGACAAAATCCTCCGGCACTTCCAGGCGGCGGTCAGAAGCGACCTGCGCTGGGCCAGAGAGTTTGAGATGATCTCGCGGCACTCGGCCATGGCCCGGTCCGTGGCCCCCTTTTCCAGTTCGTACGGACGGATGCGGTACATCAGGGCGTTTAACACGTCGCCGATGATGATGCCCTTGAACACGCGCCCCACGTCCCGCTTGCGTACGCTAAAGCCGTCGCCGGTGACAGAGTCCACCCCGCCGCTCTGGGTCACCAGAATCACCCGGAAGCCGTGAAACCCCGCATCCCGAAGCGCCTTTCGGTACTCGGTCACGTACATGCCGAACCGGCACGGGCCGCACGCCCCGGCGGTGACGAACAGGTAGCTGTTGATGATCTTCTCGGCACTCATGCCTTTTTCGTCCCGCAGGTGGGTCAGAAACTTCACCAGATTGCCCACGGTAAAATAGGTGGGGTTGCACTGGCCCCGGTTGCCGAATTCCTTGCCGAACCGCAGGGCCTCGTTGTCCGGGCAGTCCAGCACCTGAACGTTGTAGCCCGCACCGGCAAGCCCTGCGCGAATGAACAGATCGTGGGCTTGAGTCAGCCCCGCAACCAGCATGGTGGTGTGGGAACGCTGGGCTGCGGTAAACGTATTCGGGTTGGGGTCTTCCCATTGCTTTCTTTGGGCATCCAGCCCCAGCCGTTCGCGCTCCGCCGCTTCAAACCCGTCCAGTTCCGACTGAATGTCGATCAGGCCGCCGGGAGGCGGTTTGTAATCCGTTCCATTTTTTTCCAATACGTCCATGTGACTCCCCTGCCCCTTTATATGGCTCCCGCCCGATTTCGGCCGGTCTGCTTTTTTATGATGTTGCCACGGCGGCGATTTCGATCTCTCCACCCGGCTTATTTTCGACCTTCATGGCCGCAAGCTCTTCTTCCACCTGTGGATCTTCCTGTCCCAGCGCATCCATCTGGCGTTTTCTTTCTGTCAACAATTCCCACTTTCGCTCCCGCACCCGGCGGGCCAGTTCCGCCCGCTTTTCCATCTTGTCGTTCAGCGCCTCTTCCCGCAGGGCAAGGCTGTAGGCATAGGTTTTTACCCGGATTTTGATGGAACCGGCCGGTTTGTTGGCGTCGATGTCGTGCAGGGCCGAATACGGCGCATTGGCGGTGGTGACAATGTTGTCGATGATGCCGTAGGTGGGGGCGTCGTGCCCGCACTTGAAGCTGGAAAGGTCCAGTACCGCCAGGTTGGGGTGGCGGGCCGCAAATTTCGCCGCCCACACCTTCTGGGCGCTGTTGGTGGAGAAATTTTCCGGCCACACGTCGGTGATCTCCAGCGGCGTGCTGACCCGTCCGGCGCTCAGGTCGTCGGCGTAATATTTCTGCAGCCAGTCCAGGTCGCGGGGGATGGAGCGCATGGACAGAATCGGGTAGCCCAGCGCCTGAAACTCCTCGGTGATCTGATGGTTCAGGCCCGGATCGTTGTGGTACGGCCGTCCGATCATGAGCATGGCCATGCGGCCGTCCGCCTCCACCTGCTCGATAATCGCCCGCCCCTTCTCCTGCAAGTCGGCATCGTAGGCGGTCATGGCGGCAAAGCCCTGCGCCACGGCAAAGTCGTTTTCGTCTTCGGTAATCCCCAGCCGTTTTTGCCAGGTGTCCAACAACTGGCGCTTGAAGTAGTGCGGTTCCGCAAAGTTTGCGGCGGCATCCACGTACTTGATCCCTTCCCGTTCAAAGAAATCCACCTCCTTGGTGAAGGCGGCACGCATCACCTTGGGGGTGCCCGCCACAATCGGGCAGGTGGTGGTATCGACCACCTTTTCCAGGTCGACAGGCAGGTTGGTGATGGCGGGGAAGTACAGGTAATCCAGCCCGCCTTTCTGTTTCTGTTTGCCGAACAACAGGTTGTGAATGTGGGCCTGGGAGACCTTGGCGGGGAAACACGGGTCCACCGAGCCGTATTTTCCGCCCTCCTTCCACATTTCTTCCGAGGTGTCGTCGCTGAACACCACGTTGCGGGGGCGCAGCCCCAGCGATTCAAAGTAGGCGCGCCAGAACGGCCCGGTGCTCCACATGTTGAGCACCTTGGGCATACCGATGCGAATATCCAACCGGCGCTTTGCCGCCTCGCTGTCCGAACGATTGAAGCCACGGGTAACCGGAATGCGTTTGACCCCGCCAAACAGGGTGGAGCGCACTTTTACGGTATCTACCGGGCTGCCCGCTTCCGGCATCGCCTCCGGTATAAACCAGCGGGAAAAGGCCCGTTTGGATTCATGCGTCACCAGATTGGGATAAGCCTTCATGATGTCCCGGCGGTTTTGCTGCAACACCTCCAGGGCGTCGGTGTTTTCCACCGTGCCTTTTTCACAGGAAAAGCCGGAAATATAGCGGGCCGTTTTGCCATCCGGGGTGCGCGTATCGATAAACGACCGGGCGCACAGGTTGGGGCAGAAGTGGCAGACGGTCTCCGCGTCGTTCTTGGTGGTGTATTCGATGCCGATGGCCTGATCCAGCCCCACAAAGGTGGAGTGCCCCCGGCGGCGCACCACCCGCAAGGTTTCCATGGCCGCGCCAATGGCCCCGGCTTCGCCCGTGTGGGGGTGCACGAACACCTCGCCGTCCGGCACCCGCTCCTCGATGTAATCCACCTGCGCTTTCACTGCCGCCATGTTGTGCTGGGTGCCGCCCTGGAGCACAAAGCGCCTGCCAAGCTCTGCCATGCGCGGCACCTGCACCACGTATTGCCAGACGTTTTTGGGCAACACCATGGCCAGGCCCGCCATGAGCTCTTCCTTGGTATACCCCTCCTTCTGGAAGTTCACCCGGTCGGTGTCCAGAAACACGGCGCAGCCGTAGGAAAACTCCGGCGAAAGCTCGGCGGAAAAGGCCGTATCGGCGAAATTTTCGACCGGTACGCCAAACTGGTCGGCCATGGCCTGCAACAACATGCCGTTGCCGGCGCTGCACTGGTTGGACAGGCGGAAATTACGCAGTTCGCCGTTCTTCATGAACAGCACCTTGATGTCCTGCCCGCCCACATCGCAGATCACGTCCACATCGCCAAAGTAGTGCACCGCGCTCTGCATGTGAGCGACGGTTTCGACGATGTTTACATCGGCCTTGACCGCCTTTTCCAGCACGTCGGCAGCGTACCCCGTGGCGCCAAAGCCGGTGACATCCAGCGTGGCCCCCTGATCCTCCACATACGCCTTTAACCGCGCCAGCATCTCCTTCATGTCCTGAATCGGATTGCCGCGGGAAAGCTGATATTCCTTGGCTAAAATGACGCCCTCTTCGTCCACCAGCACGCACTTGGACGAGGTGGAGCCGCCGTCCAGACCGATCACCGCGCGCACCGTAGCGCCCGCAGCCAGCTTTGCCGGGGTGAATTCGGGCACCCGGTACTTTTCCCTGAACGCGGCCAGTTCTTCCTCGTTTGCCGCCAGAGGAGGGCCGGAACCGGCCGTCAACTTGGCCTTTCTGCCCTCGGAAATAAAGCCGCGCAGGGCATCGGTACCCAGATACTGGCCGGTGCCCGCCGGTTCGTGCATGCCGTACAGCACCGCCCCGTAGGCGGCGTACAGGTCGGCGTTTTCGGGCACCACGATCAACTCTTCGATGGGCACGTCTTTCGGGTAGTCGTAGCCCCGCTCCTCCCAGGTTTCGGGGATGCGCTTGCGCCAGCACTCGGTTAAAAACGGCAGATAGGTGTTGGGGCCGCCCAGAAGCAGCACCTTGTGCCGCAACGTGTTGCCCCGGGTAAGCACCGACAGGTTCTGCATGACGATGGCGTCGGCCAGGGAACACATGATTTCCGGGGCCGGAATGCCGGTTTTGACCAGATTGACGATGTCGGTTTCGGCAAACACCCCGCAGCGGGCCGCCACGGGGTGCAGCTTGTCATCGTCAAAATGCAGCTGCGTCACCTCCTCCGACGGCATGCCCACCTTGATGAAGCACTTGTCCAGAGTGGCCCCGGTGCCGGAGGCGCACTTGTCGTTCATGGAGGAGTTGGGCTGCTTGTCGCCGGTTTTTTCGTTTTCCTTGAAGATGATGATCTTGGCGTCCTGACCGCCCAGTTCCACCACGCTGCCCGCATCCGGGTGCAGCTTTTCCACGGCCATGGTGACCGCGTTCACCTCCTGCACAAACTTGGCGCCGATTGGTTCCGCCACCGGGCCTGCGCCGGAGCCGGTGACGAATATCCGGGTTTGCTCGGCGGAAATATCGGGAAATTTCTGGGCGATGACGTCCAGAAACTCCAGCGTCTTTTCGGGCTGGCGCGTGTTGTGGCGCTGGTAATCGCTCCAGACAATTTCGTGGGTTTCCGGATCGACCACCACCGCCTTGACGGTGGTGGACCCCACGTCCATCCCAATGATCTGGCGCACCGGCACCCCCACCCCTGCGGGGGGTGTCGGCGTTTTCGCCGCGCCATTTTGTCCAGGCAACCCACCGTCTTCGTCCCGCAACTGAATCAGCTGCATAGTGGCGGCCCTCCCATCTGCCCGATGGCGCACTGGCGGGGCGCAACCCACCCCTGGCTCGTCATCGTAACCATCATAAGACTCCACACGTTTTTACGAATCTATATAGACGTGGGGACGAAATAAACAGCGCGCCCCGCTTTCCGGAGCCAGTCCACCACACACAGGAACAAGGCTTCAGACAGGAAGGCGACACCGCTCTTTCCGTTCCCACGGTTATTTACCAGGGTCTTGGATACAGGATTGAGGTGTAGCGTGTCAACTCCCTCAGGAGCTTCCATCCCCCCATATACCGATTGCCGCCTTGTTGACTCTCATGCAGCGACGCCACTCCCAGCCGTTTTCTGCGGTCGCGGTACACACCTCATATACCCGGTTATGCCGCCTCCCGGAACGATAAATCGCCTCGGCCTCGGAGCCCATGCCACGCCGCATGGCCTGAATCACTTCCGTACGCATATCCCGGTCCAGGGACGACCACGCGGCCAGCCCCGCTTCGGCCACGGCACGGTTCACCCCCGGCTCCCACGGCCCGATACGGGCGGCCTGGGTCAGGGCATAGGTAAACTCATCGTCCAACTCTCCGGCCCGCCGCTTGACCAGGGCAATATCGGCCCAGCCCAAGGGCCATGCGGGCCGTTCCCGCACCGCGCTGCGCAGGTGCATCAGGGCCGTCTTTCTGTCGTTTGCGGCGGCAGCATCCCCCTCGGGGGCCGCATATTCCCGCCACATGTACAGACGGCCCATACGCATCATGTAATCCGGATTTTTGGGAGACAGGCGCAGTGCCCATTCCATGTTTTTTGCGGCCAGTTGCCATTCCTGATCGGGAGGCGGAAGACCCACCCGTTCCCACGCATCCATGTGCAAGCGGGCGGAATAGGCAAACAGGTCCGCCACCCCCCACATGCCAGCGGTAGAGATCAGCCCGGCCAGCAACAGCAGGCCACTGGCCCACAGGGCCTTCCGGGTTGGAGACAAAGGCCGCCGGGGCGAACGGCTACGGTCCATCAAGCCGCAAGGTCGGCCACGGGTCCGGCAATGGCAAGCGGCGTGGCCCGCACCAGACGCCACGCCTCGGCCTCGCCCACCAGTTCTGCCGCTGCATTCCTCCCACGGGACAGGTCGGGAGGACGGCGTTGCATATTGTGGGAATCGCTGGCCAGCGCCGTCACCCAGCCACGCTCCAGAAGCAACGCGGCGACCTTCCGCGATTCTTCACCAAAATCCCCGGCCACCGACCCCGCAGTCACCTGCAACAGGCACCCCAAAGAGACAAACTCGGCAATTTTATCCAGGTTGGAAATAACCTCCCGGTTGCGCTCCGGGTGGGGAATCATCGGCCGGATCCCTTCGGACAACAGCCATTTCACCAGTTTGTCGCTGCCCGGCATGATATGGCTGTGAGGAAACTCCAGCAGCAAGATCGGAAACCCGTCCAGTTCTCCCAAAAATGGCAATTTCCCCGACTTGGCCAGCGGCATAATTTCGGGGCAGATGTGCACTTCGGCAGCCACAGAGAGAGACAGCGGAATGTTGTTTTCCGCGAGCGCCGCCACAAAATCCTTGTGCGCGGCACGGATGCCGTCGATGTCGTTATCGAATATCCCCGGACGAATGTGGGGTGTGGCCACAATGTGGCGGGTACCGGACGAAACAGCCAGACGGGCGATTTCCAACGATTCCTCAACGGTTTTTGGCCCGTCGTCTATTCCGGGCAACAGATGGCAGTGAAGGTCGATCATGGCACCGGTCAGGCCACGTCCTTTTTGGGCTCTTCCCCATCTAAATTTTCTTCCTCGGAACCGTAATAGCCGCCGTAGTAACCGCCATAGTAGCCGCCGTAGTAACCACCGTAGTAGCCGCCGTACTGGGCCACCTTGCGCAAGTCGGTATGGTTCAGCACCACGCCGGTAACGGCCGCCCCGGAGCGCCGCAGACGGTTGATGCCGGAGCGCACCAGCTTGAGCGACGTGGCATCCGCCCGCACCACATAAAGCACCGCATCGGCCAGGTTGGAGAGCACCAGAGCGTCACTCACCAGATGGGTGGGGGCGCTGTCGATCACGATCCGGTCGTACTCTTTCGAAAGTTCCTCCAGCACTTCCTTGAAGCGATAGGAGGAAAGCAACTCCAGCGGGTTCGTCGGGACAACCCCGGCGGGAATCACGTCAATCTGGCCCGACTCGTGATGGTGCACACAATCGGAAAGCTGTTCCGTACCCGCCACCAGATTGGAAAGGCCCGGCTTACGGGTGGATATACCGCAGGCCTTGGCCAGCGAGGGGCGGCGCATATCGGCATCGATCAACAGTACGCTTTCCATGCTGCCCAACGCCAGGGCCAGGTTGAGCGCCAGGGTGGTCTTGCCCTCTCCCGATATGGACGATGTGACCACGGTGGTCTTGTGGGGGTTGTCCAGGCCCGATAGCAACAGACCGGTACGTACGGTACGCACCGCTTCGGAAAATGTTGATTTATTTTCGTCCAGGAAGGCCCTGAGCAGGCGGTTTTCCTCTCCCGGCTTAATGTCAAGAAGCGGCAGCGTGCCCATGACCGGCAGCCCCAGTTTTTCTTCCACCTCCTCTGGCAGTTTCAGGGAGTTATTCAGGTACTCAAGCAGGAACGCCAGCAGCACCCCCGCGATCATGCTGACGAACATCGACAGCATGATGACCAGTCCCTTGCGCGGTTTGAACGGTTCCACCGGCATCATCGCAGTGTCCACCACACGCGCATTTACCGGCTGTAGATTGTCCGTGGCGCTGGTTTCCTGGAAGCGGTCAAAAAAGGTGTCGTACAGCTTGCGGTTCGATACCACCTCCCGCTCCAGTTTCTGCAGTTCAAACTCCTTGCGGTTGATCACCTGTATCTCTTTTTTGGCGCGACTCAGCGTGGCGAGCAAGTCTTTTTCCGTTGCCCTTGCCACTTCGAAGTCCCCCCGGATCCCTGCCACCATCGTATCGATTTGCTGGGCCAGACTTCTCCGGGCGGCCTCAAGGTCGGACACGGCGGCAATCATGTTAGGGTGCAGGGCACCATACCGCTTCCCGATTTCCGCCAGTTTTTGCTCTGCCCGGGCCTCTTCCGCCTTCAGTTGTTGCATCAGCGGATGGCGCAACACGGACGGGATGGACTCATACGATTCCGGACCCACCAGCCTGACCTGCCGATAGGCATTCTCCACTTCGATGCGGTGCCTTCTGGCACGCACCAGTCCGTCGGTGGTTTCGTTCAGTTCCCTGGAGATCAGTGAGCGGACCCCCTGCACGTCCGCCAGATCCTCCCGTTCGCGAAATGCCTGCAGGCGTTCCTCTGACAATTCCAGTTTAACCTTCAGTTCCGCCATGCCCTCTACGAGCCATTGGGTCGCCCTGCGGGTCGCCGACTTTCGGGCAGTCAGGTGGCTTTCGATATAGGCCTCGGCAACGGTATTGGCCACCAGGGCGGAAAGCCTGGGGTCCTGCGACTCGAAGTGGATGCGGACCAGCTGGGTTTTGCGAATGGGCTGAATCGACAGTCTGCTCATGTAGGTCATGGCCACCCGATGGCGCCGCAATTCCTCCGACATGGGTTTCTTTTCCCCCACGAACGGCACCCACCTGCGCCAGTTGATTCCCAGGGTACGGCCGCCTTTTCCGGGGGCAAATTCCGGAAGATCGGCCAGCCCCAACTGCCTGATGACATCTTCCGCCAGTTCCCGGGATCGCAGAATCCCGAACTGGGTCCGGTAGTATTCCTGATTTTTGGTATCGATCCCGTAGATTTCCTCGATGGAAACCACATTGGCGGTTTCTGACTCGATCAGCATGGTGGCCGTTGCGCGAAACAGCGGCTTCATGGAAAAGACCACCAGCGCCACACCCAGCGCCACCACCAGACCCAGCCCCAGAATATCCAGCTTGTTCCGGTAGATGACATACCAGTAGCGACGGAGGTCAATGACCTCCTCCTCTGACTGCTTATCCAGGGTTTCGTCTACCAAGGGATTCTAGACCTAGAAAAAACTCTGATTGACGGTGATGATGTCACCCGGCTGTACGGGGGCATCCATTTCCACCCGGCTCGACCGTTGTTTCGGGTCATCCTCGTGAATAAGGTAAAGCTTTTTGCGGGAGGCCCGCTCGGCGAAACCGCCGGCAAGGGCGATCGCCTTTCTCACGGTCAGCCCCGGCTGAAACGGATAGCCACCCGGATTGTTCACCTCTCCGTTGATAAAAAACTGCCGGTACTCAACGATGGTGGCGCTCACTTTCGGATCGACCAGGTACGGCCCCTTCAACCCCCGGGTGATCATCCTTTCCAGTTCACCCACGGTAAGATTTTCCACCTTGATCTCCCCCAGAAACGGATAGGAGATGGTGCCGCCGTCGCTCAGGCGGGCCTCCACGCTCAGGTTCTCTTCGCCAAATACGTCGACACGCAACACATCCCCGGCCCCCAGACGATAGCTGGACAGGCTATTGTCCAGCATCACGCGGCCTTCCTGGGCCTGCACCTCAGGCACCACGCAGATGAGCAGGGCAAGCAGCCCTGCGACCGTCCATGGAATCAGTCGATGGGTAAACATATTCGCCCTACCACGGCCAGCGCTCCCCGCGCCCTTCACCGGAAGTGAATCCGGGGCACAGTTGGCCGCGCATATTGAACATCACGAGGGAACGCTCATAATCGTATGTTGCGTCGGTGGAGTCGCGGGATTCGTGAACGAGTTCCACACCCGCCGTCAAACAACTCAGCACCCAGTAATCCCAGGCAGCCGAAGCCTTGCTGATGTCATCATTGCGGCTCGTGCCCTCGTATGAGCGGGATTCGATGGAATACCTGATCCGGGTGTCCGTCATAGGGCCCCACTCGTGGTCCCAGTCGATTGCAATACTCTGGGAATCGATAAAGTCGGCGGCTCCGTTTGTATCTTCCGACATACGGCGGGTACTCAGTTTCAGTACGGAGTAGCTCCGGGGGGACCAGGACAGGACGCCCTCCCATTTTGCGCTGGAAAAATTTTCGCGGGCGGGATCAGTGAACGACTTGTCGATGAACCCTCCCTTGATGGTGATGCTGGACCGGGAACTCTTTTTAAAGATAACGCCCGCCAGATACTCCAGGCTGCTGTTATCCAGGGAACCACCTATTACCGGAAGTGTATCGTAGGCCACCTCTTCGGCACTAACCTGTAGCAACAAGGTGGTTCCAGGCTTCGCCCTCAGATAAAGCGCACCCTCGTAGCGGGTGCTAGTCTGATCGCCCTGGGCGGTGAGATTCAGGAAGTTCTGGTACGCTTTGGTCCTGGTTTTGATCGCCCCCTCAACCCGAACCGTTGAACTGGCTCTGCCAATCGCCAGCGTGACTTCCAGCCCGGTGCTGTTGTACTCAATCGGCTCGGTCACCAAACTGGTGCTGACCCCCTCGCTAAACCCGGTACCCCGGTCTTCATGGGCAAGCGTATACGCCGCCTTTAATCCCAGTCTGCCCTTTGCGCCAAGCCGGATGCGGGCACTCGCCTTCAATTTGTGGTCAATGTAGTTGTCATCCGCATTTTCCGGACGATCCCCGATCCCCCGATAAAACCCCGCCTGACCCGAATAGGTGATGGAATACCGGTTTGGGGAAGTGCGGGTGACAAACTCCAGAATGGGTGTAACGGTTGTGATCATTGCGTTTGTCTCTGCCTGCGAGCGGTAGATGTTGCTGTCGTGACGCACGCTAATGCCCAGACTTGCAGAAAGCCTTGCACCACCTGCAACGCTGACACCCGCCGCCCGGACATCAGTGGGCCAGGACAGCACAACAAGCACGCCGATACATGCCAAAATCCATTTTGGCACCCGCTTTCCCATGCAACTCCCATTTACTAACCAATATGGACAAAACGGGCCATCCCAAAAAACCCCGTAACGTACCATAATTCCGTGAATCAAAACGATTTTTGCTCATATTGAACGCTAACCAGACCACCCTGTCCCCCCCTCTATAGCCTTCATGTTCCACATCCAAAAGCCTCAGTACGCACTGTCCTGTCGAAACCCCACGAAAATGGTCATGACAATAATTTTCAGGTCCAGAAGCAGTGACCAGTTACGAATGTAGGAAATATCACTCTCAATCCGTTTTTCCACCAGCGAAAACGAACTCATATCGCCCCGAAACCCGCGCACCTGGGCCAGCCCCGTAATACCCGGCCGCACCTTGTGACGAATCATGTATCCCTTGATCAAATGACGATACTGCTCGTTGATCGCCACCGCATGGGGGCGAGGCCCGACGATTGACATGCGCCCCTGCAAAACGTTCAGGAACTGGGGCAGTTCATCCAGGCTGGTACGCCGTAAAAAGCCACCAAAACGGGTGATTCGCGGATCGTTTTTCTCGGCCAGTTTGATGTCGTCCCCGTCTTCCAGAACGGTCATCGTGCGAAACTTGTAAATGAGAATCTCTTCGCCGTACAGCCCGTAGCGCCGCTGTTTGAACAGTGCGGGTCCCGAAGAAGTCAGGCGGATGCCGATCGCGATGAGGATCATCAACGGAGAAATCAGCGCCAGAATCAGCGAGCCAAGAATCAGGTCTTCAATCCGCTTCGACCACTCCTTCAGGCCCGAGAACGGTGACTCGCGCAGACTGATCATCGGCAGGCCATCCAGATCCTGAGCCTGGGCGTTGATTAACTGGAAAGTAAAAATGTCCGGCACCATGTAGATGGATACGGTGGTGTCACCAAGGCTCTCCACCACTTTGCGAATACGCTCCTCCGCCCGCATGGGCAGGGCCAGATAAACAATGTGGGTATTGTGTTTCTTGACATATTCCGCCACATCTCCAATCTTGCCCAGATGCGGCACCAGGGGCGATTCCTGCCGGGCGGCATCCAGCCGGTTTTCAAAAAATCCTTCAACCTTTATCCCCAGCCAGGGATTGTTTTCAGTCTTTCTCACCAGCTTGGCCGCCACGGCGCCGCCGCCCACCAGAACGGCAGTGCGGTGGCTGTTACTGTGTCGGCGTATCCGGCGCAGCACCATCCGTATTGCCAGATGCGCGCCAACAATCAACGCGGGCGTGACCACCACCCAGGAGAGCAACACCCGGCGGGAAAACAGGTCCGAGGTCTTGGTGGCGTACCCCATGGCAAACAGGGCGCCGCATACAACCACCCAGGAAAGCAGGATATAGTGCACCTCCACCCCCACCGGAGCCGAACGCCACGGCCGGTATACACTGGCTCCGGAAAAGGTGATGACGACCAGCAGGGACGAAATCACCGCCAGCCACAGGTAGTGATCCGCTAACGAGACATGGTGGAGATAAGCCAGCCCAAACAGCCCCGCCATGGTGAGCGCCGGGTCCAGCAGGCGCAGTACCGCCTGAATCGAAAACTGGCTCTGGTCAGCAAATCCCATCTGCAAAGTCTCCCTTCTCTCCCCAGGCCCGGTGATGGGTGGTCCAGGCCGGTCCGGCAACGTCTTTAAATCAGACGCGCCTGTGTGCCCGTTACGGGCGTTTTACCAAACGGGTCACCTGTGGTTTGAAATCAGTGCTTTTGCCGGTGCCTTTACCGGATGACCGGGCAACCTGTTCGGCAATCCACGGATAGGTTTTTTTCAATCCATCCATGAGCGACTCACTCGGCTGCCAACCCAGTTTTTCCTGGACCAGCGTATTTTCGGACGAGCGGCCCCGCACCCCTTCGGGACCGGTCACATGGTTAAGGGTCAGCTTTTTACCGGCAATCTCCATCACCATTTCCGCCAGTCTGTTGATGCTCACCATTTCGTCCGAGCCGATGTTTACCGGACCGGTAAAGTCCGACTTCATCAACCGGCGCAGTCCATCCAGGCACTCGTCGACATACAGGAAGGAGCGGGTCTGTATCCCGTCTCCCCAGATCTCGATCTCCCCTCCCTCCTCGGCCCGTATCACCTTGCGGCACAGGGCAGCCGGCGCCTTCTCGCGGCCACCGTCCCAGGTGCCCAGCGGGCCAAAAATGTTATGCAGACGGGCAATGCGTACGACCATGCCGTGGTTGCGCTGGAAGGAAAGGTACACCCGCTCGCTAAACAGCTTTTCCCAACCGTATTCGCTGTCCGGATTGGCCGGATACGCGGAGGCCTCTGTCGTCTCGGGGTTGTCCGGGTCCAGTTGGTTATGCTCGGGGTAAATGCACGCGGACGACGTGTAGAGGACGCGTTTTACCCCCTGCTGGTGGCACACGTCGAGCATATTGAGGTTAACCAGCGCCGAGTTGTGCATGATGTCGGCGTCGTTCTCGCCGGTAAAGACAAACCCGGCACCGCCCATGTCGGCGGCCAGTTGGTAGACCTCGTCCATCCCCTTGTCCACCACCGACCGGCAAACCGATATGTCCCGAAGATCACCCTGAACGAACTCGTCTGCAGACGTTTCGTCATACTCGGGATATTTCAGGTCCACCCCGCGTACCCAGTAGCCTTCGGACTTCAGGCGCTTGACCAGGTGTCCGCCAATAAACCCGCCTGCACCGCAAACCAGTGCTCTTTTCATGATCCGTTACTCCCCGCTTATCCGCCTCCGTCACCAACGGAAGCCAATACCTGCTCAAAACGATCGGTGATGTGATCGATGTCAAAATTCTCTTCCGCGTAAATACGCGCTCTCTTGCCCATATCGGCAGAACGGTTGCGGTCGGTAAACAAATTCTTCGCCTGTTGTTGGAAACCGGCGCCATCATCGGGCGCCACCACCAGACCGGACCGGTTCTCCGTGACGATCCGCGCCGCCAGGTTTTCCCCCGGTACCGCAAGCAGCAAAGGCCGCGCCGCGCAGTGATAGGTCAGCACCTTGGACGGCACCGAAAACACCCCGGCGTCGGCCTCCAGAATCCCCAGCAGCACATCCGCCCCCCCCAACACGTTCGACATCTCCGAAAAAGGCTGAAACCCGTTGACCACCAGTCCGGAAAGCCCCTTCGCCTCTCCCTGCGCCCGTAGCCAGTCGGCCCCCGCCCCTTCCGAATTGACCACCACCCGCACCGACGGCTCATCCCTGAACTGTTCCGCCAATCCCAGAAGCAGGCCCGGATTGTGTTTAAAGCCCAGGGTGCCTGAGTATAAAAATACGAACTTGTCGGAAAGCCCGTGCTGCTTGCTCCATGGGTTGATTTTTTCGGTGGGCACCACTTCACCCATCGGCGCCCAGTTCGGAATCGTGGTGCAGGCGGATGAAGCAATCCCCGCGCTCTGGAAAAACGGCTCAAAACCGGGGGTAATGCCCACCACATGCTGGCTCTGCTTCAGCAGTTGTTTTTCCCAGCGCAGGTAGTAGGCGGCAATAAACTTCCCCACCAGCGGCAGGCGTTTCCCCAGAATCCGGGTCATGGCTTCGCCAATAATGTCCTGCACCCAGAAAATGAACGGGATGTTCCGGCGGCGGCACTCGCCCATCATCATCCCCAGCGGGTCAATGTGGGTATTGGCGGACATCACCACGTCCGGCGCAAACGCACGCACCTCATCCACCAGCATCCGCCCGTAGCGGCGCTCCAGCCGCCAGCGCTCAAAGAAGGCCGATTTGTTGATTTTGCGTGGCAGGGTCAGCCCGCGTACATCGAACCCGTCCGGGTCGTCCGGCCGCCGTTCCAGATCGCCTTTGGGGGTGCCGAACGACGTGCAGTGCAAGTGCAGCACCTGGTGCCCGCGGGCCGCAAGGCTGCGGCTCAGTTCCACCTGGAACGGGTGTCCGCAGTAATCGTGGATCAGGATACGCATGGTTCCCGCTCAGGTGGCGTCGGTGCCCGCCTTCGCCCCTCCCCGGCCCATGCGGCTGGCAGCGAACAGAACGTGCATCACGACGATTGAGGCCACCCGCCTGGCATAACTTGCCGCCCGCAGCACCAGCGGCAGGCCCAGCACGTCCCGCTGCACGGTATACGCTTCCGCCAGTATTTTTTCCGGCCGTTGAAATGACAATCCCTCCCCCACTTCAAAGCGGGTGAGCGGCTCATACACATAGGCGACGCGGATGCCTTCCCGATACAGCGCGGCAATGATCTGATAGTCGCCCGCCCCGGAAAATTTCAGGTCGTACGGCGTGCGCGCCACCCGCTCGGTCCGGTAATAGGTGGCCTGGTGAATAGCGGGCAACCCATGCCAGATATAGTTTTCAATGCGCTTGGGCGGGCGATAGACTTGCCGTCCGCCCACAAATTCCAGCAGCGCGCCGCCGCACACCACATCCGGGGTGCCCTCTTTTTTGATCACGTCCGCTACCTGATCCAGCACATGTTCGTTCGCGAACGGGTCCCCGGCGTTCAAAAACACGATGTACTCGCCGGAAGCCGCCCGAATCCCCTTGTTCATGGCATCGTATATGCCTTCGTCCGGCCCCTCGATCAGGGTCGTCACACGGGGGTTTTTCCGGGCAAGTTCCAGCGTGCCGTCGCTGGAGCCGCCATCCACCACAATCCACTCGTAGTCTGTATGGGTTTGGGCGACAACGCTGGCACCGGTGCGTGCCAGCCCCGCCAGGTCGTTAAACACCACTGTGACGATGGAAAAGCGCTTCATGATTCCCTATCGGAGGGAAGTCGTCCGACGTTTACGCTTATCCCCTGCTCCGTCAGGCCTTCCGGGCCACCATTACCAGACAGTCTCCACGCCCCAGCAGGTTACCCGCCCACAACAGCGGGAACAGCGCGCACCGCGCAAGCAGCATGAGCGGTCCCACAATCAACGGGTTGCGCGTGCCGGGGATCGGTCGTCCGGGGCGGGCAAACAGCCGGGAAAGCAGCGAATGCACCAGCCACATTGCCGGGGATACGTGTGTGGTTTTCCGCACCTGAAAGCCGGACTCGCCAAGCAGTTTGGTCAGAGAGTCTGCGGTAAAATGCGTCAGGTGAAACGGCGGATGCCAGTTGACCCACTTGCGCCCGAACAGGCTCCGCTGCCAGCTGTTCAGGTTCGGGCAACTGATCCAGACCTCTCCATTTTCGTTCAGTAGCGAGCGGATATCGGCCAGTGTTTCCACTGGCGCGGGTACATGCTCAATCACGTTGGACAGGACAATGGCGTCGTACCCATCCCCGGCGCCATGGTCTGCAAGCGTGCCGGCGTGCACCCGAAATCCTCTTTTTCTGGCCACCGCCGCCGCCCGCTCGTTCAGTTCGATCCCTTCCGCCTCGAAACCGTTTCGACGATATAGCGGCAGGCTGCGTCCCTCGTTGCAGCCCACATCCAGGAGCCTGCCCCGGCCGCAGCGCCCGTGGAATGACACATCGCCATCCACGGCCAGCAACAATCGGTATAGCCAGGAAGACAGAAACCGCTCCCTGAGCCGGGTATAGGCGGTATTTTTCTCGCCGCCAAAGTTGTAGTGTTCTTCGTACAGCGCTTTCAGTTCCGCCTGGGTTGGCCGGGGAACGGTTTGCACCAGCCCACACCGGCAACACCCGGCAATTTGCCACGGCTGTGCAATACCGAAACGGGTATCAAAAACCCCGTCCAGAACCGTTTTCAGCGCACCGCCGCAGGCAAGGCACGGATCGGCCACCGTCTTCGCCGGGCCGTTCACAATGTGCCGGGAAACCCATGGATACTCATCATTGCCATGCCAACCGGGCCCGTTTGGGCGCCTCTTTCTCCCGCTTCCGTATGAAGCGCGCCAGGATGATGGAATAGCCAATAACAAGGACCGTGCCGTGGGACCACAGCGACCCGGACTGTGACAGCGCCAGTAGCATGATCACAACGATCAGCGCCGCCGCGCTGCGACGAATAATCATCCATACCCCTGCCCATATCGACCACAGGGAAGCCACCACCCCCAGTATGCCAAGGTAGTAGGACGCAAAAAAGAAGCTATTGTCGATGTTGGTCTGCACGCCCTCATCCCAGTTGATCATGTATGACTTGGTTGCAATGTATTCAATATGCCCAAGCGGGTGACCAAACGGGTATTCGGGCAGGGAGTCGGCGAGCAGCTTGAGCGGGGCGACAAACCTGAAATAGACCGACTCTCCCTCGTCAAACATCGTATACAGCCGCGTATATAGCTGCAGGTCCACAAACACCCAGGCCACCGCCCCCAGAAGAATCAGCGCAAGGAACATCAGCGGATATTTGCTGGATCTGGAGCCGGTCGACACATAAACGTAAATCATCAGCGTCGCCGCCACGTTGATAAACCCGGACAGCGAAAAACTCAGCACTGCGGCGGTCATACAGATCGCGCCGATGTACCAGTAGTTACGCCTGCATAAAATGGGGGAAGCCAACGCCACCGCACCGGCGAACCCCATTATCCACCCGGCCACGGACGGCTCGGAAAACAGACCGTTTGGCCGCTTGAGAGGAGCCAGTGGATGCGGTTCATAGATGAGCCCTCCGGGCCCGGCCACCATGAAATCTCCGAACGGGTTCATCAACGCGTAACTGCCAAACAGATTGAGCAAAATACACTGGAGAATAATCAGCACGGCCACCGCACACGATCCCCACAGAAAAACCCGCACGGAGAGGGCCATCTCCCGCCGCCCCAGAACGGGGATGCTGAACGCCAGTTGTACGACCACCGCCAGATTGACTAACTGAGCCAGGCTCCTGAAATACTCCTCATGGTCCGTTGCCCTTAATCCCAGCAGCAGCGCATAGGCAACCACCAGGTGGACAAGCAGAAGCGGAAGGGGGTGCATCTTTGTCGTCAGCAGCAGATAGATCACAATCACGGAGCACAGGATCACCGCTATGGTCACATTGAACCGGGCCGGTTCCGCCAGCTTGAAATGCATCAGCAAAATGCCGACAGGCCAGATGCTGAACACCAGCGCCGACAGGTTTGAATACCGGAAGCCGATCTTCTCAGTGATTGGCCGTAGCGGCTCTGGCCTGGTTTGCACCGTCTTGTCCATGGCTTAGTGGTGCGCGTAGATTGTCCGCCGCTTACGCAGTCGGCGGAGCTTGTCCAGAAAGAGTTTGGGTTCGCACCAACGGTGAAAGACACCGTAGGCCAGCCCGATCAGATCGGTCCAGAACCAGCGCATGGTGGTGGGGGTGGCATTCAGGTCGTGAATCAGGCTGTCCAGATCGTAGCCCATGACCGCCAGATGTTCCTTGCCGATCCAGCGTAGATACCGTTTGCACCAGAACTTGCGTACCGGGTTGGACAGCTGGTCCTTCCAGCGGTCGACGGACCCGCTATCTACCGCACTGTACTTTTTTACGCCGGTGGGATCGCCCATGCGCCCCTTTACGTCTACCTGCGAAAATTGCTCCAGGAGGTCGGTCGAAAACGGCAACCCCAGAAAGTCGAACAGGCGTTTCCATTCCCCGCTTCCGCCCGCCACCAGGGTTTCGTACTGCACCGCACAAACCTGCTCCGAGTGGGCCTCATAAACTTCGATCAGATTCCGCATGCCGGTGAACAGATCGACCCTTGAGTTGTGCAGGTTCCACTGTCCGGGACGGCCCCATGTATTGATGATGGAGGTCACGATGGCAAGGGGGTTGCGCCATAAAAAGATGAACCGGGCATCCGGAAAAATGCGAATGATGTCGTCCGCAATCAGGTGGTACCGGGGAGTCTTGTCCAGAAAAAAGGTGGCTCCCTTGTCCGCGGCTTTGGCGTACAGGCCGGTTGCGAACTCCCGTATCGCCGCATCGTAGTCTTCCCCGCCGTTCGGCAGGTGGCTGCAAAAGTCTTCAATGGCGTCCACTAGGACGTCGTGGCCATACTCTGCATACACCCCATCGCGTTTTTGCGTGTACAGGTAAGGGAGCAACACCCACGGCTCCGGAGTGGTGGACACCTGTTCGTGCGCGGCCAGTACCCGCTGCACCAGCGTGGAGCCGGAACGAGGCATGGATAAAAGAAATATGGGGGTTATCTTTCCGCTCATCCAGTATTCAAACCCGCCTTTTGGCAACCTTGCCTTTTGATCGGGCAAACGGTTTTAAAATGGCCACAACTCCAGGCCGTGAATAGCGTTCCGCACATCCATCGTCAGGTTCACCGAGCGCACCGGCTGCGCGGTGCCCGGAGTATATGCCGAAATGGTGGCGGGAGACGACCCACAGATAATCAGGCCATCCCGTACGCACAAGCCACGGGCGAAGGACTGACGGGCGTGGTCTTTCGGCGTGTGGCCCATCAGCAACTGATCGTGGTCGTACGCCTTGACGTTGTAGCGATCACGGACCGTTCCTTTGCGGTCGGCAAACACGACTTCGTTGTTCTTTGTGTTGTTGTACAGCACACCATCCAGATACGGGCGGGCGTTATGGGTGCCATACGGCACCCGGGCAAAAACGCTTATGCCAGCGTCCGACATCTGCAGGATGCGGCACAAGCCAACCCCGGAGACAAACAGTTTCCCGTTTTCGACATGCACGTTATTGATGTGGACGGTATCTTTTTCGTCCGGTCCGCCATCGGCATTGGGGTCAAACCGCATGAGGCGTGGCAGCGGAAATACCGCTCCACTGCCCCCGAATGCCACCCGGCTGGCTTTTTCCAGCAAGTCCCCGACGGGGGTGTAGCGCAGGCAGTATCCCTGGGTGAACACCCCGGTGTCGATGTTGAATTCCAGCACCGAGTCATACCCGGTGGAGGCCAGGTAAAGCCGGTTGCCATCCAGCGAAATTTCGTGACAGTGATTCAGGTAGCGGTTGCGGAACGACTCGATCAGATTGAATTTTTTGTCGTAAACGAAAAATTCGTTACTTGCGGCAAGAAATATTTTGTCGTCATAAATGACAATTCCCCGCAGCCCACGGTCCAGCCCCCGCCCCTCCCAACTGATGTCCATACGATCCCAGTCGATCACCTGTTCTGCGGTGCCGTTCGCCATATCCACAATATAGACGCCGCCGTGGCTATCCCCTTTCCGGGTAGAGCGGATCACCGAACTTGCAACCACCGTGGGCAAACCGGGAAAAACGGGAAGTTCCTCACCATCGCCAGCACCCTCCGGCGTCTGAACCGGAGCGGGCCCCCGCGGTGGATACGGGTCCATACCCCCGATATTTTTGAGCCGGGGAAATTCCCTGAGGCTGATATGGGTCCATATCCCGACTTTCCTGCGCACAATGATGACTGTCGCCACATTCTGGGCAAAAAAACCGATTGCCACCGCAATGGCCACCCCCATTCCGCCGTAGTCGCCGACCAGTACCACCCCCAGCAATACGGACAGTGTGCCGCCGGTCAGCGTCACGATCAGCAGCCACCCCTGATAACCCGTCATCACCAGCGTCTGGCCACTCGCGCCAGCGCACACCCGGATAAAGTGGGCACCGGTCAACACGATCAATATCGGCCAGGCGTCCCGATAATGATCGCCAAACAGCATCTCAAGGATACTGCCACCGCCCAAAACAAAGACCGCGCCCAGCGCTCCCGCCAGCAGTGCGGCCATCGTGATGGTCCCGCGCAAAATGCGCTCAAGCTGCTGTTTACGGCCCGTGGCGTTCAACTCCGCAATCAACGGCGCCACCACTGCATTGACGACCAGCAACGGCATGGCCACCATGAGGGCCATTCTGGCCACCACCCCGTAGGCCGCCACCTCTTCCTGTGACCGGAAAATTCCCAGTATCCACAAGTCGGCCTGGGTGACGGCAAGAAAGGTGACGCCGGTCAGCCAGATGGGCCAGCACATTTGCATCGCTTCGCGCGTGTCGACGGTCCCCGGCCCGTCCAGGGCGCGTACCCGGCCCCGGAGCAGCATGCCCGCCAGCAGTGCATTGGTCCCCCCGGCGGCCACGGACAGGATCATCACCTGGGTCAGATCCGCATGTCCCTCAAGCCGCCAGAGCAGGGCAAACAGCAGCGTGGAAAGGAGCCATGTGAACAGCCCGCCAAATACCGCCGCCAGACGAATATCGTGGAAGCCCCTGAACGTTTCGCCAAAAAGGGACTGAAAGACCATCACCACCACCCACAGGGAGGCAATCCCCATCACCCCGGCCATGGCGGTGGATTCAAACAGATGCACGGCCAGCCACGCACCGCCCCCGGCCGCGATGATTCCGGCCACGATCACCGCGCCCATAGCCCCGTAACGGAAGGTGAGACGAACCGCCTGCCGGGCGCGCCCCGTCTGACCGGTCCCCACCCCTTCCGCCACCAGCCGCACCACCACCTGGTACAACCCGAACTGGGCCACCATGGCCGCTATCTGCACCATACTGAAGGTAAGAAACCAGACCCCCACCTCTTCCGGCGAGAGCAATTGCGCCAGCAGCGCATTCACCGCCAGCATTCCGAGGGCGGTACCCATCTTGCCCGTAAAGGCCCAGACGCCGCCGGCCAGCAGCCGTTGATTCAGGGAAACAGGGGTCATTGGAGAGACAGGCAAGTTCGTTCGCAGGCGTTCATGCGGCGTTTCCAGATATCGGCGTGACTATACATCCAGGCGTTCCCCCCTTTCCATAACCTGTCGGGTGAACCGGCCATGGCAAGGAGGTTTTTCCAGCAATTGCCGCAGACCCTACAGAATAACGCCCCATATGCCGATAAGAGGTTGAGGGTGTGTACCCTCGTTGTTATAGTTGGGCCGGGCTGACCGCCCGTGTTCCGCCCGGAAAGGCCACTTTGTCATGAAGCTTTTCAAACTTTCCGCCATTGTTCTCGGGATACTGCTGCCGCTTGGCGTAGCCCACGCCGATATCGCCTCGGATCTGGCCCGCGGCGTATCCCCTCTCGTGGCGCTTCAGACCGCCCTGGCAAGCGGAATGAGTGTGGAAGACGCGGTCACCCAGGCCATCGCGGCGCAGCCCGAAAATGCGCGGTTGATTATTCTCGCCATCATTGCCATCAAACCGGATCAAATGGATGTGATCGTGCAGGCCGCCGTGGACGCTGGCGTGGATGTACGGGTGGTAACCGCCGCGGCCATTGATGCCGGTGCGACGCCGGCACAGGTTGCCGAGGTCACCCTGTATGCTTCGGACGGCGGGATGGTCACCAGCCTGGACGGCGAATCCGAGTCGTTTGACGATTCGGCTTCCTCCAATCAAGGCCCCGCCAGCCCGTAACCGGACGGCCCCATGCGTACAGACATGGGGCAACAAACTTTCGCAACATCTGACTCCCGCCGTCATCACTCATCTGGATTGCCCCGGGATGGCCGCTGGCTGTTCATCGGTTTTCTTGCCCTCATTTTCTGGCTGCCGCTGCCGCTGGGAAGCAACCTCCCGTGGGCATGGTCGCTGGCCGCCATCTGGTCGTTTGGACTCATGGGCGTCTGGCTCTGGCGATTTCACACCGGGCGGGCGCCCATCACCAACGCCTTTATGGCCGCGTGGCCGGTATTTTTGCTGCTCTCGCTGGCGGTTGCATGGTCGGCCTTGCAGGTCGTTTCGTTACCACTTTCGCTCCTGCACCTGATCTCCCCCGAAACGGCCCGGTTGTACGATGCCGCCCAGACAGGCGGCTGGGGAACCATCTCCGTGGACCCCCACGGGACGGCCAATGCCGTCCTGCGTAACCTGATGTATCTGACGATCTTTGCGCTGACCCTGCTGTTGACCACCGGCCACAGGCGGCTTACGGCGCTGGTCTATACCATCATCTTTGCGGGGCTGTTTCAGGCCATGTTTGGCGCGCTGATGACCCTTTCCGGTATGGAGTACGGCTTTTTTGTACCGAAGGAACACTATATCGGGGTGGCCACCGGCACGTTCGTCAACCGCAACCACATGGCGGGATGGCTGGAGATGTCGCTGGCGGTGGGCATCGGGATGATGCTCGCGGGTATTTCGCCCTCCACCGGATTCAACTGGCGCTCCCGCAGCCGCTATGCGGTGACCATTCTGCTCGGTGCCAAGGTACGGCTACGCATCTATCTGGCGGTGATGGTGGTGGCCCTGATTCTCACCCACTCACGCATGGGCAACATCGCTTTTTTTGCCAGCCTTGGCATCACCGGCTTTCTGGCCCTGGTCCTGTTCAGGGAAAGACGGCGGGGGATGGTCATTCTGCTGGTCAGCCTGCTGATTGTGGACCTGTTTATTGTCGGCGCATGGTTCGGAGCGGATAAGGTGATCGAGCGCATCAGCCGCACCGACATGGTCACCGAACACCGGGATGAGGTGGTGCGGCATTCGTTATCCATGTGGCGGGATCACCTGATTGTGGGGACCGGGGCGGGAAGCTACTACACCGCATTTCCCCGCTACCGCAAGGCAGACGTGGAACTGTATTTTAACCACGCTCACAACGATTACCTGGAATACGGCACGGAGTACGGGCTGGTGGGCTTTTCCCTGCTGGCCATGGCGGTGTTATTGAGCCTGATCCGGGCGCTCATGGTGCAAAGGCGCAGGCACAATGCCATGTCACGGGGCATGGGGTTTGCCGCAACCATGGGAATCGTGGCCCTGCTGATTCACTCCACCGTGGATTTTAACCTGCAAATACCGGCCAATATCGCCCTGTTCACCATTCTGCTCGCCCTGTGCTGGATTGCCGGAGAGCAGGTGCCCCATCACAGGCGAAAACCGGCGAAACCGGAGGTTTCTTAAGCCGCCGTCAGTTCCACACCTGCCGGGACAGGCGCATGCGCCGCTCCACAGACTGCTCAATCACGATATCCGGCGGTTCGTCGGCAAGCAGCTTTTCGACCATCGCCTGATCGTACCGGCTCCAGACGTAGGTGATCTCCCGAAAGCTCTCGGACAGAAACGGCATCAGTTTGGTGGCAAAGGAGTCGTGCAGCATGAGCACATTCAAGACTGCCTGCTCGCAACGGGTGGCGGCCATGGCCGGGTGTTTGCCCCGTTCGGTAACCGCTTCCCCTTTTGCCGGAACCACGTGAGCGCATGGGGGTTCATGCAGGGCCAGCTGCGTATCGTAATCGGGAAACGCTCCCACCGCGCCCAGTTTGGCGGCAAGGTCTCCCCCGCCATTCTCTTTCCGGGTTTCCGCATAAGCGGCAAGCGGCGTGGCGCGAACGGCGCCGTTCTGCAAATGACCGATCATCGCCCGGTAGGCCACAAACGCGCCCCGGTCGTTCCAGTGGGTGTCGGTGCGCTGATAAACCAGGGCCTCGGGCTTTGCGGCAAGAAGCGGCTGGCGCAGGTCCAGAATATCAATATCCGTATGCCGCCGCAGGTATGCAAGCCACCGGTCCGTGCGGCTGCCCTGCGCCACTTTGGTGAACTGCTGCGGCATGAACTCCGGATAGACACTCTGCTTGTTCGGTGCCACCACATACAGGTAGCGGACCCCCCGTTCGGCCAGCCAGTCCCTGCGGGCGGTTAATTCCTGCTTCCAGGCGGCAAGCTCCGCATCGGACCAGGAAAGCCGCCCCCGATGGTCGTCGATCAGGTCCTGACGGCCATAAAACAGCCAGTCGTCCCGGCCGATGACCACATCTTCGGCGGAAGAAATTTTCTGCAACCGCAACCGGGCCAGCGTGTACCCCTGCGTCAGCGTATTTCTCAGGCCAAAATGATCGCCGTAATAGGCTTCGAACGCACGGGGAAAGGCGCGAATACTGCTCAGGCTGAACGTAAGTTCGGGAACGGCAGTAAGGGTGCGTTTTTCGTCCTCCGATACCTGCTTGCCGGGGGAAAGCAGGGTCATCAACGGCGGCAGCCCGATCGCGGCAAGAAACACCACCAGCAGCACCGGGCGCATCCGCCTGTTTCCGACTGTTTCGTGCGTCTTCACCTAGAACCGGAAATAGAGAAACGGGTTGTAGGTAGAAGCCGCCAACGCCCCCGCAGAAACCAGCAACAGCAAACACAGCCCCAGCGTACCTGCGCCCGACAGCAGGCCGTCCAGCACGCGGGCTGAACGCTCTTGTACCCGCCCCCGCGCCTGCATCCGCGACCGCATCCGCCCCTGCATCCGATTGACGGCGGGCAGCACCGGCAGGGCGCACACGCCACCGGCCAGCAGGCACCACAGCACTTCATCGGTCAGGTGTATGCCCAGCGGGTGCAAGGCCGGATCGGCTGCACCCAGACCCAACAGCACGGCCACATAAGTCAGGGCATCAGGCAGCGCCTCGATGCGAAAGAACACCCATCCCAGCATGACAAACAGCAACACATAGGCATGCTGCACCGGCGGCCATAACCGGTGCATGAATGCGCCAAACCGGCCCCGTTCGGCCACCAGCAACACCCCGTGCAACAGGCCCCAGATAATGAAATTCCAGCTCGCCCCGTGCCACAGGCCGCACAGGAGAAATACGGTGACCAGGTTCAGGTGGGTACGCACCGCACTTTTTCGGTTGCCCCCCAGCGGCACATACAGGTAATCCCGCATCCAGGCAGACAGGGAAATGTGCCAGCGCCGCCAGAACTCGCGGATGGAGCGGGAAATGTATGGATAGTTGAAATTCTCCGGAAAGTGGAAGCCGAACATGCGCCCCAGGCCAATGGCCATGTCGGAATAGCCGGAAAAATCGAAATAGATTTGCAGGGTGTAGCAAACGATCCCCAGCCACGCTACCGCCGGGTTCAACTCGGCCAGCGGCAGGGAAAATATCTGGTCCGCCGCGGCCCCCAGGGGGTTTGCGAGCAACATCTTCTTGCCCAGACCGATGATGAAGCGCTCCACGCCACTGACAAAATCGTCCAGCTTTATAACCCGTTCCACCAGTTCGCGGGCAACGCTCTGGTAGCGCACAATGGGCCCGGCAATCAACTGGGGAAACATGGCGATATAGAGCGCCACGTGCAGCGGGTTGTGGCGGGCGGGGGCCTCATTGCGATAGACATCCACAATGTAGGAAATGGCCTGAAAGGTAAAAAAGGAAATGCCGATCGGCAGGTGTACCGGGGCCAGCGCCACGGGCGGGATGTGCAGCCAGCCGCAGGCTGTATTCAGGTTGTCGACAATGAAATTGGCATATTTAAAACTGCCTAAAAGCAGCAGGTTGGCGGCCACCCCCAGCCCCAGGTACAGGCGCGACGCGGCACGGTCCCGGTGGCGATCCACCGCCACCCCGCACAGGTAGTTGATGGCGATGGAGGCCAGCATCACCAGCACGTAGAACAGTTCGCCCCACGCATAAAACAGCAGGCTGGCAATCAGCAGGATGGGGTTTTTAAAAACCTTCGGGCTGGCAAAGTAGACCGCCAGCACCAAGGGCAGAAACAGGAACAGGAAAATGGGGGAGCTGAATACCATAGGGTGGTCGCAGAGAATGCCGCCCGTCACCGGGGCGGCGCATTATATCCATTTTTCTGCGGGGTTTTCTCCCCTGACGTGCGGCCTGAAAGGCGCCGCCCCATCAAGACAGGCTATTTATCCCTGGCACAACGGAACCCCACGTCGCGCAGACGTGCGGCGGGATGATCGTAGGAGCGGAAGGACGCCCGTGCGCTGATGGTCACCACCCGCAGATATTGCAGCGGCGCATGATGCCCCACCGCCTCGAACGACAGGCCGCGCATCACCTTGTGCCCCTCGGCGTAGCCGGACACCTCTTTGCTACTGCCCGGATACGGTTTGTAGTCGCCATCCACCCACTCCCACACGTTACCCACCATATCGACGGCGCCGTACGGGCTTTTTCCCTGAGGCAGGCTGCCCACCGGACGCGCCCGGCCCCGGTCGTACGGACCGCTGGAAACGTTGGCATACTCCGGCTCAAACCGGTTGCCCCACGGGTAAATGAACGATTTTTTGCCCCGCGCCGCCTTCTCCCATTCGCTTTCCGTGGGCAGACGCCCCCCCTTCCAGCGGCAATAGTGGTTCGCCTGAATCCAGTTGACGTAGACCACCGGGTGATCCCCCTGCCCCTGGGGATACCGGCGCCGCGACCAGTCGTCCGGGGCGCCCTCGGCGGGACTGGCATCCAGAAATACCTGATATTGGGCGTTGGTGACCTCGGTTCGATCGATAAAAAAGGTGTCGTGCAATACCGGGTGGTACGGGTGCTCATCAGCATACCAGGGATCGGGAAGGCCCAGTCCGATCGCCTCCATCTCCTCATCCACCCGGTCGGTACCCATGTAAAACGAGCCGCCTCCCACGCGCACCATACCGTCCGGGGTGGCGCACCCGGCAGGCAGGAGCAGGCAGACACATAACAACAGAAGGGTTCGGCTCATGCGGCGCATTATACCCGCCCCGCCCGGTCAAATCCGACTCAAAAAAAAACCGGCGACGCGCACAAGGCACACCGCCGGTTTAAGGGATCAACGACTGTGATCAGGCAGCGGGAGCCGCCGTCTTCATCTTGCGCTCGATAAAGTTGGCCAGCGCCTCGTTGAGGTAGTCGGTGGAAGACTGGATGTCCTCAGGAGTTTTATCCTTGTAGTGGGCAATGCCCTCATCCAGGAACGGCCCCATGGCCTCCCGCAGATTCCCGTTTTTGATGCCTTCGTCTATTGCGGCCTGATTGTACAGGGCAATATCGGAAACAATGATCCGGGCCAGACGCTGCGCAGCCTTGTGCGCCTTGTCGTCACCACCACCGGCCTCGGACTTGCTGGCCACGCCATCCGCTGCCGGAGGCGGTGGGGCTGCAGCTTCCGGAGCCGGGGGCGGCGGTGGGGCTGCAGCTTCCGGAGCCGGAGGCGGCGGCGGGGCTGCTGCTTCCGGTGCCGGGGGCGGCGGCGGAGCCGCTGCTTCCGGTGCCGGGGGCGGCGGAGCCGCTGCTTCCGGAGCCGGGGGCGGCGGAGCCGCTACTTCCGGAGCCGGGGGCGGCGGGGCCGCTGCTTCCGGAGCCGGGGGCGGTGGGGCCGCTACTTCCGGAGCCGGAGGCGGCGGAGCCGCTGCTTCCGGGGCCGGAGCTTCGGGGGCCGGAGCCGACGACGCACTACCTTCAATCAAGACCGCCACTTCCGCCACAACCGCGTCCGCACCGGCAATGAGTGCAACCGTACGTTCCGTGCCGGGCACAGGCAGATCTGCATTCGCGTCCCGGTGCAAACCAAGCACCGGAATGGCGGCGGTTACCGCGCTCTTCTTGATGATCTCACCCAGACCCATACCAAAGATGGGGGGCAAGCCACCGTCAATTACAGCGGCGGCGGGCAAAGTCTGGCTCATCAACTCCAGGCACGAACGACCGTCCGAGGTTTCGGTCACCGCGTATCCGGCGTCACCCAACGCCCGGGCATAGGCCGTAAGAATTTCTGGTTTTTCAATCGCAACAATCACCATGCCCCTGGATCCCGGCGCTGGCGCTTCCGCCTCTGGCGCTGCCGCTTCCGGTACCGCCGCTTCCGGTGCCGGAGGCGGGGGAGGCGGAGGTTCCGGGGGAGCCGCCGCCGCAGGAGGGGTAATTACAGCCGGAGCTGTGGTTGCTGTCCACCCAAACACCGCACCACAATCGGGGCACGTTGCCTGAGCACTATTTGCGTCGCCTGTAGGCTCGACGTCTACCGTTTGATTACAGGAAGGACATCCCAGTCTCATGGGTCGAATCTCCTATTCGATTTTTCGCTCATCCAGAGAACCAAGCTGCCTCTGGCGCGTAATCCCGTACACCACGGGCAATACGCGTTGGCCCTCAGCATCGCAAACGGCGTGCCTTTTTTGCCACTCCCCTCAAAAAAACAATTCAAACCATTGAATTTTCAGGAGTAAATTTATTAAAAACCGGGCCGGATCACCTGGTTTTATTCCGGAACTCCCGAGATATGTTCAAAATTGCGCGGGGATACGGTTCTTTTTTGTACCGTTTGGCTTCCTTCCGCCATCCATCCCTTGACCGGAAAGACGGTCGCCTGATACAACTCGCACCGTCCCCGACAGCGGTATTGTTCCAGAAAAGGCGCGAATTTTCACGCCTGTTAACTTCGGCGACAAGGATTTTTACATGAGCAATCAGCACGATATCCCCCAGCACCAACGGCACGGACACCCGATTCGCAATGCCCTGATCCTGCTTGCCGGGTTTTTGCTGGTCATCTCGGCCACCAGCTTTCTGGGCCTGTATGTAGACTGGCTCTGGTACCGGGAAGTGCAGTTCGCCCAGGTGTTTCACACCATTCTTTCGGCCAAGGTGGGGTTGGGCGTCGTCGCCGGGTTGATCTGCTTCGGCATCGTCTATATCAATTTGAAAATAGCGGTACGCGCCCCCAAGGACCGGCTGTACCAGATGCTGGTCGGGGAAGGGCAACTCGTCCTGAAAGATATTCTGGACAACTACCTCGGCCCCTTGGTGCTGGCCATTGCGGCGGTGATCGGCATCATGTCCGGCATCAAGGCCAGCGGCGAGTGGGAAAAACTGCTGCTATACGCCAACCACATCCCGTTTGGCCGGACCGATCCGCAACTGGGGCTGGACATCGGCTTCTATATGTTCCAGCTACCGTTTATCCACTTTGCCCAGTCGTGGCTGCTGGGCATCCTGCTGCTTGCCGCCGTGATTGTGGGCGGTGTGTATGTGGCGCTGGGCGCGATCTATTTTCTGCCCACGGGGCCGGTCGTCACGCCGCTGGCCTGCCGCCATCTGGGGGTGCTGCTGGGCATCGTCTTCGTGCTGTTGGGGGGCGGATACTACCTGGATATTTTTGACACCCTGCACCTCAAGCAGGGGGTGGTCACCGGCGCCACCTATGCCGACGTGTATGCCCGCATCCCCGCCTACCGGCTGCTGGCCATCGTCAGTTGCGTGGCCGGGCTGTTGATCGCCGTATGGGGATACAAGGGCCAGTGGAAACTGCCGGGACTGGCGGTGATTGCCGTGCTCGTACTCTCGATTCTGGGCACCAGCGTGCTGCCGGGGGTGTTGCAAAAGTATCGGGTGGTGCCCAACGAGATCGTCATGGAAAGCCTGTTCATCGAGCGCAACATCGCCGCCACCCGCGACGGTTTTGGCCTGACGCGCATTACCGCCGCCGATTTTCCCGCTGCGGAGTCGCTTTCTGCCAGCGTGCTGGAAAACAACCGGGCCACCATCGAAAATGTGCGCCTGTGGGACCACAAGCCGCTGCTGTCCACCTATCGCCAGTTGCAGCAGATCCGCACCTACTACGACTTTGTGGACGTGGACAACGACCGCTACCTGATCGACGGCGAATACCGGCAGGTGATGCTCTCCCCCCGTGAACTGTCGTACAACAACCTGCCGGGCGGCACCAACTGGATCAACGAACACCTTACCTACACTCACGGCTACGGCGTGTCCGTGGGGCCGGTCAACCGCATTTCGCCAGAAGGGCTGCCGGAGTTCTATGTAAAGGACATCCCGCCCGAGTCCACCGTCGACCGGCTGAACGTCACCCGCCCGGAAATCTACTTCGGTGAACTGGGCAACGAATATGTGTTCGTACGCACCCGCGCCAAGGAGTTCGACTATCCGGTGGGCGACCAGAACCAGTACGCCACCTACGAAGGCACCGGCGGCGTGCCGCTGAACGGTGCCTTAAGCAAACTGATATTCGCCATGAAGTTCGGCACCACCAAGATCCTGTTCTCGACCGACATCGTGCCCGAGAGCCGCATCATGTTCCACCGCAACATCCTGACCCGGGTCGGTAAAGTCGCACCGTACCTGACCTGGGACCGGGACCCGTACATGGTGGTCACCGAAAGCGGTCGACTGGTGTGGATGCTGGACGCCTACACCACCAGCGACTACATGCCGTACTCCGAACCGCTGGGCACCCTGGGCAACTATGTGCGCAACTCGGTGAAGGCGGTGGTGGACGCCTATGACGGCTCCATCATCCTGTACATCGCCGATCCGGAAGATCCGGTGGTGCAGGTGTACGACAAAATATTTCCGGGCGCCTACCAGCCGCTGTCGGCCATGCCGGACGATTTGAAGACCCACATGCGCTACCCGCAGGATCTGTTTTCGGTACAGGCCCACATGCTGCAGAAGTACCACATGCAGGACCCGCAGATTTTCTACAACAATGAAGATTTGTGGGAGATCCCCCGTCAGGGCGACACCACCATGCAGCCGTACTACACCATCATGAAACTGCCGGGCGAAGAGCGGGAAGAGTTCATCCAGTTGATCCCGTACACCCCGGCCCGGCGCGACAACATGACCGCGTGGCTGGCCGCCCGCTCCGACGGGGATGCCTACGGCAAGCTGGTGGTTTATCTGTTCCCCAAACAAAAGCTGATCTACGGCCCCCGGCAGATCGAGGCGCGTATCGATCAGAACTCCGAAATCTCCGAACAGCTCACCCTGTGGAGCCAGATGGGTTCCAGCGTGATCCGGGGCACCCTGCTGGTGATCCCCATCGAGGATTCGCTGTTATACATTGAGCCACTGTATCTGGCCGCCGAGCGGGGTTCCTTGCCCGAACTGCGGCGGGTGATCGTTTCCTACGGCAACACGGTGGTGATGGAGCCGAACCTGGAAATGGCCCTGCAAAAGATTTTCGGGGGGGGAAAATTCTCATCCAGAGGTCAGGCTGCCGCCCGCGCCGCCATGGCCGCGGGCGAAGCCGCGCCGCCGCCCATGACCTTAAAGGAAATGGCCAGTCACGCAGGCAAGGTATACGCAGCCGCCCAGAAGGCCGCCGAAAAAGGCGACTGGGCCGCCTACGGCGAGCACCTGGAGGAACTGGAAGAGATTCTGGCGGATATGAACCGGTAAGGGGTCACATGGGGTTCCACCTGTTTACCCTATCTTCGACCCTTCGACCCTTCGGCAAGCTCAGGGCTCAGGGCTCAGGGCGAACGGCTGAGAAGCGTCCCTGTGTAAGCCCCATGTTCCGTAAAGATCTGGCCAACCTGCTCACCAACCGGCCCATGACCGTGCACGATATCGCGCGCCTGTATCAAGCGCCGGTGAAGGAGATCGCCGACGATCTGGCGCACTTGGCCAAAAGCCTGAAGCACACGGACAGCAAGCTGGGGATCACCCCCGCCCGCTGCAAAAAGTGCGGTTTTATATTTTCAGCAGAAAAACTGACCCGCCCCGGCAAGTGTCCGGACTGCAAAGGCACCTGGATTGCCGACCCGCTGATCGAAGTGACGGGCGGGGGATAAGCCCCCGCCCAGGCCATTGTCGTCAGCCCCCCGACACCACGGCCACCACGATGCCCTTGCCGGTATCCAGAATCACCACCTGTGCGCCCACCTGATAGCGTTTGTAGCCGGAAGGCAGGGCGGAAAGCCCTCTTTCCAACTGGCCTGGAAGGGGCGCCTTTTTTGCCCCCTTGGGCAGCGACTGACCCGGTTTGAGCGTCACGCCTCCACCGACGGGGCGTCTCCCCTTTTTGCCCTGGCCGCCGGATTGGGAAGCGGACAGGAAGGCACGGATGCGGTCGCGGTCGGCGTCGGAGAAGGCGGGTGCCGCCACACTGGCCACCTGAGCCGGTGTGTCTGCCCGGCCACCCTGACCACCTTTCTTGCCACCACTTGATGCCGCCGCCTGTGGAGCATCGCCGCCCCGACCTCCTTTTTTTCCACCCCCGGCCTGGGCCGTCTGCGGGGCTTCACCCGGTCCACCCTTTTTGCCCTGGGCCTGCTCCGGCGGGCCACCCGGCCTACCTCGTTTAGCCTGGGCCTGCTCCGGCGGACCACCCGGCCCGCCCTTCTTGCCCTGGGCCTGCTCCGGCGGACCACCCGGTCCGCCCTTCTTGCCCTGGGCCTGCTCCGGCGGGCCACCCGGTCCACCCTTCTTGGCCTGAGCCTGCTCCGGCGGGCCACCCGGTCCACCCTTCTTGGCCTGAGCCTGCTCCGGCAGGCCACCCGGCCTACCTCGTTTAGCCTGGGCCTGCTCCGGCGGACCACCCGGCCTGCCTCGTTTAGCCTGGGCATGCTCCGGCGGGCCACCCTGACCGCCACGGCCACGGGCGACCGTTGCGGGCACTGCGTCCTTGAACAGGTCGCGTACCTGCCCGGACCGGTGCTCCACAATGACCACATCAAGGCCAAGCCGCAGCCACCGGAACCCGTCCGGAAGCCGGGTCAGGCGGCGCACCAGTGCATCCGGCAACGTCTGTTTCGCCACTCCGCGCGGCAACCTTTTTCCCGCCTGAAGTTGCCGCCGGATGCCGGGCGGCAGCGATTTGAAACCACCGGGGGGGTGCTGGTCGTGGCGCAGCGCGGCAAAGTAGGCCCGGATGCGCTGCCGGTCCCGCACGGACAGTTTGATGACAACAGGCCGCTCCACGGCGGGAGGCGGCACCCTGTGGATCACGGTCGTATCGCGGGGCACCACCTTCACCACGCAACCCGCGGCCAGGGTACATAAGGCCACGGCCAGTGCGGCGCTCAGCAGACGCGCGCCACCGGCCTTAAAACATGTTCGGTTCATTGGAGTCCCTTCCACTACTCAAAACCCGTATGTCCGCACACTTCCGCTTTATCCCACGTTAAGAAACGCTCTCTGCGGGACCGGTCAGATATCCTTCAGGATATCCACTACCACGTTGGTTTTCGTATCCATGATGACCAGGTCAGTACCGATGCGGAAGCGCACATAGCCATCCGGCAGCGGCGAAAGGCGGCGCTCCAGATTGTCCGGCAGGCGTTTTTTCGCCAGCCCCGGCGGCAGTCCCTTGCCTTGGGCCACCTGCTTGCGGATTCCCGGCGGCAACGCGTCAAAGTCGCCGTGGGGATTGTGGCCGCGCCCCTTCTTGCCACCATGGGAAGCGCGCTGGAAAGCGTAATAGTCATAGACGTAGCGGCGGTCGCCATCGGAGAAGTGGATCGCTATGCGGGTGCTGGGATCCTGCAGCACCAGGGTGCCCGCCAGACCGCGCACTGAGGCGTCGTACCCGGCGCAACCAAACCCGCCCAGTGCGGCCACGGCGGCAATCAACACCACGCCCGTGCGGACGATTTTGTTATTTTTCATCGTGAGTTTACCTTCACAGGAGCCACAAAAATTTCACACCTGTCGTATCGGACGATCTGCGCTCGCCATTACAGAGGCACAGGCTAAAAAAAGCAAGTGCTCACCCCGCCCAGGCAAACCACAGCGGCAGGGTAATCATGCTGGTCACGGTGGTCAGGGTGACCACTCCGGCATAGAGCGGGGTTTCCAGCCGGAACCGGTCGCAAATGACCACCCCCAGCACCATGGACGGCATGGCCCCTTCCAGCACCACGCCGATGAGTTGGTCGCCGGACAGCCCCAGGGTACTCCCTGTCCCCCACACCAAAAGCGGCACCAGAAACAGTTGAATGACCACCACCGGCAGCATGAGCACCAGCCCGCGCCGCCCGACCCCCTGCCAGTCCAGCCCCAGCCCCAAAGAGAACAGCATCAACGGCACCACCGCCGCCCCCAGCATGGAAAGCAGCCCGGAAAGCCCGTTCGGCAAAGGCACTCCGGCCAGATTAAGCAACACCCCGACAAAGGCGGCCCACAGGGGCGGCACCTTTAACAGGGAAACCAGGGGGTGCGCCACCTGCCCGCTGGTTTCGCCGTAAAGGCGGGCGATCAGAATGCCCACGGTCAACAGCAACGGCGTGCAGGCGAACAGATCGTACTGAATGGCAATGCCGCGCCCTGTTGGCCCCAGTACCCGCTCCAGCACCGGCAGCCCCAGATAGGTGGCGTTGGGAAAACCCGCCGCCAGCAGCAGCGCCCCCATGGCCTTGTCGGGCACGCGCAGCAAACGGTAAATCCCCCACGCCATGGCCAGCCCCGCCACCACCCCGCAGGCAGCGGCCACCGCCGTACGCACCGCGTCGGTTCCCAACGGCGCCTGCCACAGCACCAGCAGCACCAGAGCAGGCAGAAACAGCCCGTAGACGGCACTGGTGAGCACCTTGCGGGTGGCATCCCCGTCCAGCCCCCACGGACGCACAAACCGCCACCCGGCCCCCAGGGCGATGAGTGCGGCCATCTGGAACAGTACGTCGGTCACGGTGCCAGCGTACCGTAAACGCCGTACCGGGTTCCCGCTCCCTCTTCCCAAAAGATATCGGCCCGTTCAATTCCGGCCACACCTGTACACAGGCCGAACACTTTTCCACCCGAAAAGAACCGGTTCCGCACGCCTTGTGTGCAAGAAAAACACATTTAATTCAATCAGATACAAAAACCCATGGAAGATCACCCCGCGATTGGCACACCCATTGCTCAGCAGTTTAGGTGATTTGCCATTTGGCACACCCTCAGGGTGGACAAATCATGCTCCGTGGAGGGAGGCGAGCCGCTGCCCGAATGCCTTGACCGAAAGGGATTACCATGGAAAAAACAACGCAAACCACACGCTGGAGCCTGTTTTTACTGGGAGGGCTGGCCGCCCTGTTTATGGGCAGTGGATGTGAGGAAATGCTCGCCCGCGCCCCCATTTACGCCACGGCCTGCGATCAAGGCGCCCCGAACCTTCCCGGTCGCCCTAATCACCCGGATCATCCCGAACATCCGGATCACCCCGAGAATCCCAACCATCCGGACCATCCGACTCCCCACGACCACCTGGATTTCAGCAACTGCGCCGATCCCGAGGTCGACTCCACCGATCCCATGCCGCCTCCCACTTCCATGGAAGCGATGAGCGTCACGACCGTGGGATTCACCGGCAACCTGGCTTCGCAAACCCCTGCCCTTAGCGCAGATGGCGGCGTGGTGGCGTTCGCTTCCAATGCCTCCGATCTGGTGACCGGGGATACCAACGGCACCTCGGACATCTTCGTCCATGATCGCTACACCGGAGAGGTCTCCCGCGTCTCTGTGGATTCCAGCGGTACCGAAGCAACGGGGATTGGCAGTTTCAGACCGGCCCTCAGCACCGACGGCAATTTTGTGGCCTTCGAGTCCAACGCCACCAATCTGGTGACGGGAGATACCAACAACGCGTCCGACATCTTCGTCCACGACCGCACCACAGGTGAAACCACCCGTGTCTCCGTGGACTCCGCTGGCAATCAGGGGAACCGCCTCAGTTACGATCCAGCCGTCAGCGCAGACGGCCGCTTTGTGGCCTTTTATTCCTACGCCTCCGATCTGGTGGCCGGGGATACCAACAACTTGTGGGACATCTTTGTCCACGACCGCGAAACCGGGGAAACCACCCGTGTCTCCGTGGACTCTGCCGGTGCCCAGACCAATCACAACAGTGCCGCTCCGTCCATCAGCGCAGACGGCCGCTTTGTGGCCTTCCACTCCAAGGCCAGCAACCTGGTGACCGGGGACAGCAACAGGGCGTACGACATCTTTGTCCACGACCGTGGGACCGGTGAAACCACCCGCGTTTCCGTGAATTCCTCCGGAGCCCAGACGAACGGAGGCCAGAGTAACTATCCGAGCCTCAGCGCAGACGGTCGCTTTGTGACCTTCCTTTCCGACTCCCGCAATCTGGTGACCGGGGATACCAACGGCGTCGTTGACATTTTCGTCCACGACCGTGGGACCGGTGAAACCACCCGCGTCTCCATGGCTTCCTCCGGATTCCAGGCGCTGGGAGGGCACAGTTCCATGCCATTCATGAGCGCAGACGGCCGCTTTGTGACCTTCCTGTCCGCTGCCACCAATCTGGTGGTGGGGGATTACAACGGCAAGTCAGACGTTTTTGTCCACGACCGTGAACTGGGCGAAACCGTCCGTGTCTCCGTGGATTACGCCGGGACTCAGGGAGATGGCGAAAGTAACAATCCGGCCATCAGTGCCGATGGGCGCACCGTGGCCTTGCAGTCTGTTGCCACCAATCTGGTGGCCGCAGACGAGAACGGGGCATTTGACGCCTTCATCACCCCCAACCCGCTGGCGACCTTCGATCCGTTCGCGGATGACGATAGCGACACACTGGGCAACCGGCATGAGATGATGGAAACCCTTACCCACCACTTCAAGCTCGACTCCGACGGCGACGGCGTGGGCGACGGCACCGAGATGGATAACGGCACCGACCCGCTGGACCCGGCAAGCTTCTAGGGAAAAGGCGCAGCCGTTCAGAACGAACGGGGGCGGGGCTTCGGCTCCGCCCCCGTTTTTTGTGCCCGGACGCGCCCGCATGTGGATTTCCCCCCTCCCCTTTCCCACGCCCGGTTCAAGACCTGCGGGATTGTACGTATTTCCTCTCCTTCCCAATCCGTTCAGTCCTGAACACATCCCAGGCCGGATAGAGTCGTTCCCATCCGGACCGGGCCGGTTCCGCACCCCTTAAATGCAATAAAATTCATTCAAATTCAAAGAGTTAATGAAAACCATAAAGATAAGTCCGTAGTTGGCACACCCCTTGCGAAGTACAGACACCTGAACACGCCTGCCCGGGAGGGGCAGGCCATCGAATGCCCCGGCCAGGAAGGCCAATACAGGCATTGCCGCGAAAGAGGTTCCAGATGGGGCAGACAACACAAATCAGAAATTGGGCCGTATGGCTGCTTGGCGGGCTGATTGCCCTGTTGGTGGTTGGCTGCGAAGAGATCGAAGAGTTTGCCCCCCTTGACCCCCTTGTCCTCACCGACCCCATGCCGCCCCCAGCCAGCATAGAAATGGTAGGTAATGGCCATCACCCCACCCTCAGCGCAGACGGTCGTTTTGTGGGCCTCTCTGCCTACGCCGACGTCCTGGGAACACGCTCCAACCAGCTTTTTTCGGACATCCACGTCCTCGACCGACTTACCGGTGAAAGCAACCGCGTCTCCATAAGCCCTGATGGCTTCGGGGGGGTCGGAGAGAGTTTCAATCCATCCATCAGCGCAGATGGTCGCTTTGTGGCCTTCTATTCCGGCGCCACCAATCTGGTGGCGGGGGATACCAACGGCAAAGCAGATATCTTCGTCCATGATCGCACCATGGGTGAAACCACCATCGTCTCCGTGGACTCTTTTGGTAACCAGGCAAGCGCGAGTAGTGCGTTCCCATCCATCAGCGCAGATGGTCGCTTTGTGGCCTTCCATTCCGGCGCCACCAATCTGGTGGCGGGGGATACCAACGGCAAAGCAGATATCTT